>JAZGVH010000002.1:4200000-4500000 GCA_039889245.1 Dermatophilaceae bacterium Soc4.6
ATCAGGTTGGGGTCATCGAACGAGGCGGAGATGTTGTGGCAGGCTTGCATCTGTCGGATGCCCCTTCGGTACTGGTTGATTCGGACTGTCGCAAGCCCAATTCTCCTGCACCACAGGGGCATTCGCGTGTCACGACCCGCCGTCACCACTCATACGTCGGTGGATCCGGGCTTAATGGGCAGCGGTCAGAGACTTGCCACGCCTGACATGATTGCGGGATGAATCGACTATCCGTGATCGTGCTCATCGCGGCCGGCGCTCTGGCTGTCGGGGGTTGCTCTTCGACCGCGTCGACATCAGTTCCGGCCCCCGTCGGCTTGACAGCTTCCGCTGCGCAGTCGAGGTTCCCGAGCGTCGTCAAGGTGTCCCCGTTACGCGCCTCGGACGGCACCTGGACCTTCGACGTCACGATGAGCTCACCGTACGACTCTCCAGACCGCTATGCCGACGGGTGGCGGGTGAAGAGCGGCGACAGGGTGTTCGGTGAGATGACACTCGGTCACGACGATGCCTCAGAACAACCGTTCACCCGAACGCAGACGAACGTGCGGATCCCCTCCTCAGTCGGCTCGGTGACCATCGAGGGTCACGACCTCAAGAACGGGTACGGCGGTAAAACTGCAACGGTCCCACTACCCGGCTGATCGGGTCGATGCCGCGACCGCTACGTGCGGCACACCGTCATCGATGCTCCGGCGCTCCGGCGCCGACCAGATGATTCGGCAGACGTTGATTACCCCATCAATGGTCCGCACTGCGATCGTGACCTGGATCGAACGGACCTACTACCGCCGCCGCCACCGCCAGGACCGACTCGGACGGTTGACCCCCATCCAGTACGAGACCATCGTGACCTCGCCCGCCCTTCAGGTGGCCTGACCCAACCTGTCACCCACTCGTGCGGCAGACCCGGGGTAGTACGGGCTAGTACAGACGCGCTCAGCTCAGTTCGCCTCGGCGGAGGCTGGGTGAACCTCGACGGAGTGGTCACCTGGGGGCCTTCCGGTGTGTGGATCCGCCGTGGTGACGTCGTGCACGTGAACGTGCATGTCTCGTACGCTGACGGTAAGGATGACCGAGCCTAGGATTTCGTGGAGGACGGTTTCCGCGCGGTCGCGAATCTTGTCAGCGATGGGTAGAACAGGGTGTCCGTACTGGACGACGATACCGATGGTCAAACCGGTGCAGTGGTTTTGCTGGTCGACGGTGGCAATGATCGTGACCGGCGCCGCGGCCAGGACATCAGCGATGGCAGCCCGCACGTAGGTGGTCAGGACATGTTCGCTGACCTTGACGGGGCCGAAGAGACCTTGGGCTTGGACCGGTAGCGACCGCCGCGTGCCTCGCAGGGCACGGTTTAGCACCAGATCTGCGACCTCAACCCATCGGGCATCTACGTGATCGGCCAGCTGTGCCGCGGCAGCGTCGAGGGCAGCGAAGTCTCCTTCCGGCAGGGTCTCAGGAGCACTTTGAGACGCGGGCGAATCCGGCGTCACGTCAGAGGTGAGACGGGGAGAATGAGAGCTGGTGACATCAGTCGAATCGGGGGGAGTTGGGTCAGCGGGTGTCATCGCCACTGCTCCATGCGGATCGCGAGGCTCCGGCGGGCCCGGTGGAGCTGACCTCGGACCACGGTCGGGGTTGTTTCCAGGATGTTCGCGATGTCGTCGTAGCTCAGTCCTTCCACCTCTCGCAGTAACCATGATGCGCGTTGCCGCCAAGGCAGCTCAGTAAGGGCTAGGTCCAGCGTCTCCCACAGCTCACCATGCTGCACCTGCGCCCCTGGCCCCCGATGCCCCTCGTCCGGGGTGGTGCTCAGGAGGTAGTGGTCCACGGGAACGGGCCGGCGTCGTCGCCGGGAGGCCAGCACACGATTGGCTGTGAGGCGGAAGAGCCACGTACCTAGGGCCGACTCACCGCGGAACTTCGGCAGATTGACCCAGGCATCGATCAGGGCCTCCTGCACAGCGTCCTCCGCGTCATGCAGGTCCCCGTCCAGCATCCGTAGGGCGTACCGGAACATGCCGGCCCCGTGTTGAGCCGCAATCAAAGAGAACGCGTCGGTGTCCCCCAACGCCGCGTCACGAACGAGCACTTCCTCCGTCGGAACCTGTGGTGGCACCTGTACCTCCCCAGTTGAGAGATGGTGCTGGACTCGGGTCGGTGGCGCGGAGGGTAGGCGTCGGTCATCACATACTGGCCCGGAGGCGTGCCCGTCGCACGCGAGGAGGTTCTCGGACAGGCGCGGCTTGGACGTCAACACCGTCACCTGCTCGTTTCGTTGGTGTGCTGCATGTTGGGTCAGCGCTTACCCACTTTCCGAGCGCCCCACTCGACTCAGCCAGGACCAGACCGCACATTCCCACCGAACCTTCTCTGCCGCCACTAGCCACGCCGCAGCCCAACCTACGCCCGGCCGCGTCGGCCGCGTCGGCCGCGTCGGACAGCCCAGCTGGACGCTGTCACTGTCACCTACCTCGCCCCGGGCGGCCTGCCAGGCGCCGCGCCGTCCGGGGGCCACACGATGCTGAGCTGACTACAGCTGACATGGCGGGCGGTCGTTAAAATCGACGACGCGATCTACGGACCGCGGGGGGCGAGGGTGCCAGGTGTTGCTCACGGCTACTAGCGCCGAAGGGTCCTGAACGCGTCGGTGGCGCGGCGACATGTCACGCCCGTGTGCACCCGTTACCGCCGCCGTCCAAGCTGAGCCGCCCCGGGATGTCCGGAGACTCCAAACCTTAGGAAGGTTGTCAAGGGTCATTGAGATCTGCCCAGGGGCGGTCGTGAGACCTGCCCGGTGACGGTCACGAGAAGTGCCCGGTGGTGGCCATGGGATCTGCCCAGTGCTGGCCAACCTCGGCTCAGGGGGGTCAGGTCAAGGGTTCACCCCCTGGCCGGCGAGGGCTTGGGTCAGTCGGACGCTGTCGCCGCTGGTCTGACAGATGTGGGCGTGGTGCAGGAGCCGGTCGACGGTCGCGGTCGCGAGGGTCTTGGGCATCAGCTCGTCGAACGAAGCCGGGTGCAGGTTGGAGCTGATCGCGATGGACCGCTTCTCGTACGCGGCATCGACGAGGCGGTACAGGCCCTCGGCGGCGTCGTGGGCCACGGGGAGCAGGCCGATGTCGTCGACCACGACGAGATCCGCTCGCAGGACGCGGGCGATGGCGCGGGTGACGGTGTCGTCGGCGCGGTGACGGCGCAGCAGGATCCCCAGGTCCTCGAGGGTGAACCACGCGACCTTCAGGCCTTGCTCGACGGCCTGCTGCCCGAGGGCCTCGAGCAGGAACGTCTTGCCCGTGCCCGATGGGCCGCACACGACGAGGTTCTCCCGGCGGTGGACCCACTCCCAGGTCCGTAGGGCCTGCTGGGTCGGGGCCGGGATCGAGGAGACCTGCGGGTCCCACGTCTCGAAAGTCTTGCCGGTGGGGAACCCCATCTCGAGGTCCCATGACCCCATCATCGTTGGCGAGATCCGCCGTCGTCATCGTCATGCTCCACCAATCACCACCCTGTGCGAGGGAAGGACATCACCCGGCCTATCTCACCCCATCCTGACGCACAGGGGGCTGACGCGGGTCTGGCCGTGGCGTTGCTCGAGATGCCGGCCGGCCCGGTTGAAAGTCCACCTGAGGATGGGCCAGGCGACGGCGGTGAGGAGCCGGAGGCGGAGGCGACGAGTGACGAGCACCCACATGAGCTGATCCCCTTTCAAGGGTGGTGGAGGAAAGCATGGTGGTGGGGACTGCCGGTGGCCACCGGGGGCTGTGCCGGTATGGGTCGGCCGGTGCGGGGTTCATGACCCCAACCGGGTCTGACGCTGGCCGTCGTCAGTGCGTTGCTGACTGAACGTTTCGGTTACCCGCGCCGGTCTCCTCGTCCCCATCCGACCAGTCGCCCTTCTCGGTCTCATGGCTCACGTCCGCTGCCTCGACGGTGGGGGCTGTGGCTATGCCGACGCCGTGGACATAGAGCAGGGCCGCGACGACGCCACCGATGATGTCGGCCACGACGTAGAGCCACAGGGAGTCGTAGGTGCCGGCCATGATGGCCGGCCCGAGCGCCCGATCGGGGTTGACGGCTCCGCCGGTGATACCGCCACCGATCAGGACGGCAGCGACAAGGGCGAACCCGATGGACGGTGCGGCCAGGGCCGCTGGCACGCGGGTGTCGGTAGCGACGGCGGTGACCACGAAGACCAGGAGGAAGGTGATCAGTACCTCGACAATGAAGGCCCGGCCGTCGCTGACCCCGGCCGAGGGCACGGTGGCGCCGAGGTGGGCTTGGTCGCGGGCGACGGATCCAAAGGTCAGCCAGGTGGCGCCGGCCCCGGCAATGGCGCCAGCGAGCTGGGAGAGCAGGTAGGTGGGCACGTAGCGCCAGGGAAACTTGCCGGCGACGGCGAGTCCGATGGTGACCGCCCCGTTGAGGTGGGCGCCGGAGACCTGCCCCAGGGCCCCGACCATGGCCACGAGGACGAGACCGAACGCGAGAGCGACGGCGAGAGAGTCCGGCGGGGACCCCGCGGTCGCTTTTCCGAGTGCCCCGGCGGCGGCGGTTGCGGTGCCGGTGTAGATCAAGAAGAACGTCCCGACGGCTTCCGCGGCGCCCGCCCGCAGTGCGGTGTCGGGGTGGAAGCCGGGACGTCGTCGCCCCCCGGCGGCGCGTGCGCCTTCACCGACCTTGCTTCTTCCTCTGCGAGTATCCGGCTGGTGCTGTGCGAGGTGAGGCGGTGGCGTGGTCATGGGACTCCTTGCATTGTGTGCGGTTCGGGGTGGATGGGCGTTGGCCTTGGGACGCGAGTGGCGCTCTCAGCGGTCATCACGATTTAGCGCGCGCGTTTTATCAGGGTTCAGGGTGGATCGGGACGTTCCGCTGCGGCACGTAGAGGTAGTCTCCGAGTCCGTCCGTGATGGGGCGTCGCGTCCGAGGGGCCCGAAGCAGCCGGTACCGGACCGATATGGCCGCACCCTCGGTCGCGATGTCCAGGAACTCGGGAAGGGTCTCGGCGGGCAGACGTACCCGGGTCCGGTGAGCTTCGCCGCCGAGGGCCCGTGCGTAACGCGCCACTGCCCCGGGGGAGGACTCACCGCCCGTCCCGGCCGGGCCGTTTACCACGATCGACACGTCCTCCAACCCTTCATTCGGGAACCCTTCCGTCGTCGGACTCGATCGAGGTCTCAGCAGCGTCGACCAGAAATGTCTCGCCCGTACGCCCTGGCGGCTGGTGCTGCGGGTAGGCGAAGGCCAGGTCAAGCAGCTTCCGCAGCTTCCCCAGATCCCACCCCGCCGAGTCCGGGCTGTGGTCGGGGGCGGGCAGCGTCGAGGCCGAAGCCCCAACGCCATTGCTCGCAGCGAGATTGCTGTCGAAGCCGGCAAAGGAGGCAGACTCCTGTCCCCTGTCCGTGCTGCCCGTGCCGTCCAAACCGTCCGTGCCGTCCATGGCGTAGTGGCGGTACAACTCCTCCTCGCAGCCCTGGCTGGGAGCAGCGTCTCGAGGGTCGAACCGGGGTGCTGCGAGCACCACGGCCGCGGGATACGGCACTCGTATCCCGCCAGGCTGCAGGTCGGCGGTCATGATCGGTACCAGACGCTGCCGTGCTCCCAGCGCTCCCGTCGACACCACGACCCATTCGGGTCGGCCGGTGATCTCGTCCAGCAGGACCCGACGAACCTGTCCGACCCGGATGCCGTCGCCTCCATACAGGACCGTACCGACCAGCTGCGAATACAGCATCCTGCGCAGCATCACGGGGATTGCACCTTTCAGCCGTGTCTAGCTCATGAGGGGATACAAGCGTTCAGGGCGAGACGGTTCACGATGCCCTAGCCTGAGACCCGCACCGCGTTCTGGGCAACGGTGATGTGCGCAGCCTGGCTCGTCAATTGGGCTGCACCCTCCGAGGTGTCGACACCGACCTGGGAAGCGAACTTTCCGTCGTGCGCGGTGACCGTCCCGGAGAAGGTGAGAGTGTCCCCAGCCTTGACGGTGTACGGACTTTCTCCCGCACCGATTAGCTGCACCCACACCCGGTCCGTCACCGACGTCCCCACCCAGAAGCCTTCGTCAGCAGGCACCGACTGAACGCGCACAGCTGTCCCGACAGCGGCCTTGCCGAGGTGGGTCCTCAGCGTCGTCGGGGAACCGGAAGTGGCCCCCAGGACAACGGCATCCTCGGAGGTCACCGTTCCCGCTGCCACGATGCCCCCAGCTGCTCCGGAGCCGCCCAATGACCCCCCCGATGAGCCGGCCGACCCACCGGGAGCGGAGGTCGAGCCGCCATCAGAGGCTCCGGCGTCTCCCATTGGTGTTGGACCGGTCGCTGCCGTTGGGGTGCCTGACGAGGGGCTGGTCGCTGCCGTCGAGGTAGCGCTCGCCCTGCTCATGGAAGACGCTGATGACCCGCTCGTTGTCGGTGTGAGTCCCGCAGTGGGCACGGATGGTGCGGAGGACGGGGTGCCCGAGCCGTTGCCGCAGCGGGAGAGAATGAAGATCAACCCCACCACGATTAGAAGCAGCAGCAGGAGCAGAACGGGCCAGCGACGACGGGGCTTGCCCACGACGCGAGTGGCTCCCACTGGTGGGTCCACAGACGAGGGTTGCCCGGACGGCGGGGTGGAAGACACGACGGACTACTTTCCGGATGGGGTAGGGGTGTGACGGGAGCTACGACGACGACAGGCTGTCGGAGCGGACCGGGTGCGTCCTGCTCAGCGACGGCTGCGGCGGATCGTCTTGGACGCGACGACCTTGATGATCTCGGTCGGTTTCTGCTGCTCGCCGTGCTGCGCCCCGAGGACGATCAGGGCCCCGGTCAGGACCGGGGTGAGCCACTGCAGGATCCGCAGCTGCTGCTGGGAACGGGCCACGTGCTCGGGGGTAGACGGGTTCGGGACGGTCGCTGCGTCGACGGAGGCGATGGGCTCATGGGCCAGCTGGGCCCCGAGGATGCCGGAGTAGGCGGTGCTGGCGATCGCCGCCCCGGTCAGGACGGTCTTGAGGACGGTGTTGGCTCCGACGCCCCCCTGATGCGTGACCCGGTCCCGGTTGGCCAGGACCAGCCCGAGGCCCCCGACGAGGTGGGTGCCGATGGCTGCGGCGGCGACGGGGGACCAACGCGACCAGCCCGAGGCGGCGACCGCGATCGGGTTGGCGTCGTCGCGCACCTGACGGGTGGCGCCGTTAAGTGCGACCGCCCCCATCAGGGCCCCGCCGAACCAGGCGGCCACCCCGACGTCGTGCATCGAACGGATGAGCGTGTTGCGTGACGACACAAGAATCTCCTGGAAGCATGAGCGGGGTGGATGGGATGACCGGTAGCGGGCTGAGCAGCGGCACAACCTGGTGAGGTCCAAGAGAGACTCTGCCGTCGGCGTCAAAAAAGTCGGATTAGTGACAGGACCGCGGTGGATCCGAGGGGGCCGTGGCCCCACATCATTTGGCGGTGGCCAACAGATGTGGGGCCACGACGGTCGCGTGGTTCGACGTGGTTTCGGGCCTGGTCGACGTCAGTGCCGAGGGTCGGTCTTCGGGTCGCGGTCGAGGTCGGTGCTGGACTCGATCTGCTCCTTGCGGACCTCTTCGGTGACCTGCTGGTCCTCGGTAACAGTCTCGACGCCCAGCTTGACCCGCTCGACGGGGACGGCTTCCTTGGTGACGACGACCTGCTCCTCGTGCAGCACGAGCTCGTGCTCCTCCTCGGAGATCGCCGGCCCGTCCATGGCCTTGGCCATGGTGGCCTGGTCGGCCTGGGAGATCGGCTCCCGCTCGAGGCGGACCTCCTCGCGGGTCACCGGGACGGTGACGGTCTGCTGCTCGGTCACGACGAACTTCCGCAGGCGGGCCTTGCCGGCCGCGACGTTCTTGGTACCGACCTTGAGCTGCTCCTCCGAGCGGGTCATCGCGTCGTCCGTGGTCAGACCCGAGGTGTCCTGACCGACGGTGCGGCCCTGCACGTCGTCGAAGACGCCGTCGCCGTCGTGGTCGCCGCGCCCCGAGGTGGGGGCGGTGCCGGCGGCGGGCAGACCGGAGTCGGACTGCTCGTCGCTGTAGTCCATGCCGTAGTGGCGGTACAGCTCGGCCTCCTCATCCTGCGAGAGGTGGCCCCCCTCCGCGTCGACCCGCGGGGCGGCCTTGACGGTGTCCTTGTCGAACGGCACCCGAAGACCGTCCGAGGTCAGGTCCGCGGTCGCGATCGGGACGAACGACTCCTTGGTGCCGAACAGGCCGGTCTGGACCGTGGCCCACTCGGGCTTGCCGGTGACGTCGTCGAGGAAGATCTGCCCGGCGTGGCCGATCTTGGCGCCGTCGGCGCTGTATACGTCCTGGCCGATGACGTCCTGCAGCTGGTTCTCGGTGATGCTCATTGCACACTTCTTCCGTTGCGGTGGGTGAGGCATGAGTGGTGCTGGTGATGCTGGTGATGCTGATACGACCCGAGTTGCTGGGGTCGCGAGGGGGTGTGGTCAGCGCTGGGTGGGGTCCCAGGAGGTGGCGGCGCTCTGCCGGTCGTACGGGTCGCTGCTCGTGGTGTCCGCGGACTGGTAGGCGTTCTGCGCCTTGTCCTTGGCAGCGGCGGCCTGTTCCTTGATGCTGGGGGCGTTGGCGACCTGTTCCTTGACCTTGGGGGCTTCTTCCTCGGCCTTGGTCAGGTAGGTCTCCCACCGGGTCTGCATGGGCTTGATCAGGCCGCCGCCGACACCGACGATCAGGACACCGGCGAGGGTGGCGAGGACGGCGATCAGGACGGGGGTGGTGACCGTGGTCGCGATGCCGACCTGGTTGAGGGCGGCGATGACGCCGAGCCCAAGGATGAAGACCGCGGCAATGTTGGCCAGGGTCTTGCCGTAGGACAGGCCACCGAGGCTGCCCTGGATGAGGGTCTTGGCGGCGGCCGCGACCGCGGAGGCAACGACGACGATGATGATGGCGACGAAGACCTGCGGCAGGAACGCGATGATCGCCGCGAGGAGGTCGCTGATCGGGTTGGGTCCGAACGCGGAGAACGCGAGCTGGAGGGTGAAGAGCATGACGGCGTAGTAGACGAGCTTGGCGAGGATGTCGCTGGGGTCGTACTCGCTCTTCTCCAGGGCCTTGCCCACCCCACCTCGCTCGATGGCCCGGTCGAAGCCGACACGCGCCAGGATCGCCGCGACCGCCTTTGACAGGACCTTGGCGACGATGACGCCGATGATGAGGATGACCGCGAACAGGACCAGCTTCGGGACGAAGGTGGCAATGGCGGTCAAGGCACTGGTCAGTGCTTCTTGCATGAGGAACTCGCTTTCGATGGAGTGGCGGATCAACGCCTGAGGGGTGGGACGGTACGAGACCAGCCCTGTCCCTGGCTGGGCCTTGGGCCTAACGGCATAAGGGCATGACGATTCGACACAGGTCACGGTCATGACGGCGTAACTACGACCGGCCTTCGCCGGCTCGTCAGAGCCGGACGCAGTGCCGACGGGTGTCGGCGTGAGGCGGGGAGTGAAGCCGTGGGCTGGACTTCGGTGTGAAGGTTCTGGCGGGAGGTACCCGCCGGCGAGGGCGACCTCGCCGGCGGGTGCTCCGAGTGGCTGGTGCGTTTAGCGGATCTTGCCGCCACGGCCGGCGTAGAGGGAGACGCCGACGGCGGCGAGGACGACCTGGATGACAAGCTTGATCCAGTCGATCCCGTTGGTGTCGGCGACTCCAAGGAGTCGGGCGATAAAGGTGCCGATCAGGGCAGCGACGATGCCGATGATGATGGTGACGAGGATGCTGATGTGCTGCTTGCCTCGCACCAGGAGGCGGCCGAGGGCGCCGATGACAGCGCCGACGATGATGGCGCTAATGATGCCGGAGATCACGAGGTGACTCCTTTCGTGGTGAGAGCGGGAAGGCCCGGAGACAGACTTAAGCCGGTCACGCCCGCGCACCATCCCCTTTACCCGGGCCCGACGGTTGTCACGCCGGGGCCGGGGGAGAGGTTAGGTCAGCCCTTGAAGACGTCCCTGACGTTCTCGCCGGCCTTCTTGGCGTCGGCCTTGGTCTGGTCGGTCTGGCCCTCGGTCTCCAGGTGCTCGTTGTCGGTGACCTTGCCGGCGGCCTCCTTGGCCTTGCCCGTGAGGTCCTCGGCGGCGTTCTTGATCTTGTCTGCTGCGCTCATGACGGATGCTTCCTTTTCTGGTGCAGGTGTGTCTGATGGGTTGACGCTCGTGGGTGACCACGATGGTTTCGCGGGTCAGGTGACCCGGGCGAGCGCGTGGTCGCGGCGGGCAACGGTTAGGTTGACCTGGCAGACGAGGTCGTTGCGTTGCAGGACCTGACCGAGCTGGGCCGAGACCCGGTCGGCGGCGGCAGCCACGACTGCCAGGTCAGCCTGCTGCTCGACGGTCGCGTTGATCCGGGCGACGAGCTGGCCGCGTCCTTCCTGGATGCTGCCGCGGGCGGATCGGATCCCGGGGGTCTGCTCAAGGGACTCGGCCGCGGCTTTCGCGACGGGTCGAACTTCGGCCGTGAGGGTGCCCTGGCTGGTGGAGCCGGGCAGCTTCAGTTGGCTGACGCCACGGCTGGGGAGGTGAGCGAACAGCCACCGCAGCCCGAGCAGGATCAGGAGAACACCCGCAACCCCGACCGCCCACGGCCACCACCGCTGTCTCGTCAGATCAGAGACGCGCCCGCTGTGGAGTTGCGCGGGGACGGCGGGGAACCAGGTGGTCAGGGTTCCTTGCCACCACAGGGCGGCGGCTGCGCCGAGGGCGAGAAGGATGAGGCCGACAAGGAAAGCCGCGAGCCGGTTCGTGATGATGGTGGCGCGGCTCATCGCTGACCGCCCTGGGTGCGGACGGTGATGCGTAGCGGCTTCTGGAGTGCCGACAGGCGTTGGGCGACAGCGCTTCTGACGGCGTCGGCCACCCGGTTCTGCTCGGCGGTGTCATCTGCGGTGGTGGTCGTGATGCGCAGGGTGACCTTGGTGCGGGAGGCGGAGGCGTGTGCGTCCCGGACGCCGTCGACGTCGTCGGCGGCGGCCGCCGCGAGACGGGCCACGTCACGTGGGCGCAGGAACACGCCGGTGGCGGCCTGGAGCGCGACGGCGGTGCGGGGGCGGGGCTTGACGGCGGTCAGGACCAACCACAGCCCGACCAAGGCGACCACGATCCCGACGGGCAGCATCCACAGCGCCGGGCTCAGCCCGTCGACCGCCGTGACAGCACTCGTCAGCCACGACCGGCCCTTGAGGGCTCCCGCGGCCACCAGGGCGGTCTGGGCGCCCACGACGCCGGCGGCAATGACCAGCAGCGCCAAGACGATCCCGACGAGACTGATCACGCCCGGGCCGACCGGGGTCTTCGCTGCGGCCATGGGCTTCAGGTCCGCCCGCCGCAGTGTGACGTCCCCGGCGGTGGGCGCTGCAGCGGCGTCGTCGATCGTCACTGTGTTCGCAGACGGGCCAGGTGCGGTGCGGCTCATTCGACTCTCCTGGGGGGTGTGTCCGGTGCGGGGTGGACGACGTTGGCGGCCGTGACGTCGACGGTGTCGACCCTTAGCCCCGTCAGTTCGCCGACACGGGCCATGACGGTGTCCCGCACCTGCCCGCAGACGTCGGCCAGCGGATGGGGCCACGCGACCGCGATGTCGAGACGCAGACCAGCACGACCCCCGGCGACGTCGGCATTAGCCTTGGGGTAGCGACGACCCAACACCTTCTCCAGGCCAGCCCCGGCCGGTTCAACCCCCTCCACGTCGGCCGCAGCCCGGACCGCGATGTGCTCGACCACCGCCCGAGCGATGACGGTGCGCCCCCGCTCGCTGGGCTCGGCCAACGCTGACCGGACGACCCCTCTTGCCTGGTCTGCGGCGAAGGACCTGTCAGTCACGCTGACGCCCGAGGAGCTTGCTCAGGTCCAGCTCACCGTCGTAGTGGCCGCCTACGAGGTAACCAATGACGCCGAGGACCAGGGCAATGAGGAAGCCACCGAAGCCGCCCACAGCGGCGGCGATTCCGAGCAGCAGACCGGCCAACAAACCAATGGTCGAGGTGGTCATCGTGTCTCCTTCAAGACGAAACTTCACAAACGGTGGGTGCAGGACTGGGGGACGCATAGCGATACTGCGGGCTGTGCAGCGGAACCCCGGTTCTGCCGCCAAACCCCCCAGGGTTGGCGGATCCGGATCCGGTACCTACAGCTGGTCGAAAGTCGCTACGCCTCAGGCTCTCTGGCGGACCGGGGGGCGACAACGTCCTCCACGGTGATGTCGACACGCGTCGTCACCAGGGCCGCGACGACGCGTCGGACCTCCTCTGCAGTGGGCAAGACGGGTGCACCCCAGATAAGGGTGAGGTGGACCTCGGTCACGTCCTCCCGGATCCGGACCCCGTTCACCCGCCGACCAGGAAGATAAGTCGCGACTTCCCCGAACACCCCGGTATGCAGGTCCGCTACCCCAGGCACCGACCGGGCCGCCGCCGCGACGGCATCAGCAAGCTCACCAAGGCTTGAGCTTGCGATACGCCCTACCGGCGTATTATCCGTTCCGGCGGCATTGCGGGGGGAGTCGGTCACTGGACCCGCGGCGCCTTGCCCGAGTCCTTGTCATCCGGGTCGTCCTGGTCGTCATCGGACTCGACGTAGATGTCCTGAACGGTGATGTTGACCTCGCTGACCTCTAGGCCAGTCATCCGCTCGATCGAGGCAATGACGTTGCGGCGGATACCGGCAGCGAGGTCGGCGATGGCCACGCCGTACTCGGCGATCAGCTCCAGGTCGACAGCGGCCTGGCGTTCGCCCACCTCTACCGAGACACCCTGACTGTGGTTGGTCCGCCCGCCGGGGATGCGCTCCATCAGGGATCCGACAGCACGGGCGGCGCCGCCACCAAGAGCGTGGACACCGGAGACCTCACGAGCGGCGATGCCAGCGATCTTCGAGACCACCGTGTCCGCGATCGTCGTCTTGCCCTGGCTGGTCACCAGTGACTGGTCACCGCCGGCGCTGGACGGCGGCTTCGCCACATCGGTGGACGGCTTGCTCATGCTGGTGCTGGTGTCCGACACGAAGATCGACTCCTTTTTAGAGGAAAACTGAGGTGTGTGGGGTGGGGATGTGAGAACTCGCAACGAGCGAACGACAACCCGGGACCCTCGGGGAGTTAGATGCCGGTCAGATCGAAGTGTCACGCCACACACGTTGTGATCTGGGTCACATTCGCCGACACTCGCTGCCCCAACCCGCTGGGTAACCCCTTCGACTGTCCCACCAAGCACCCCAAGGAACAACGGCTGGTCTAGAGCAGAGATGTACGCTGCCGTAGCTGCCCAAGGTGTGAGGCGACGCCGGGGTCGAGGGCTGGGGTCGACGATCCGGCAGTGGCCGAGGCGCAAGCCAGTGAGCAGAGAATCTGGACTGGCGGCCGGCAGGCGCTGGCAATAGGAAGGCTTGACCAACTGATGCCCGATCGCAGCTGAGGTCACGGCCAAGGGTGGTGGCGAGGTGCTGTGACTCGGCGAAGGTGAGCCCGTCCCAATGCTATTCACGATGCCGGCTATCGGCCAGACAGGATGGGCGGACTTGTTCAATACACCCATTCGGCCACAGACTCGAGCTCCCACCACCCGTCCGACACCCAGGACGTCATCCCCCCGAAGGCCTCACGAACGCCATCTGCCTCGACCGCGACACCGAGGACGGCCTCGGGGCCCAGGGCAGCGTCCCAGCAGCCGCTGACCCGCGCCCTGATCATCGAGTCCGCCATCGCGATGATCGACGACAGCGCAGGCCTCGACACCCTGACGATGAGGTCGCTGGGCGCCCACCTGGGGGTGGAGGCGATGGCGTTGTACCGGTACATCGCCGGACGTGAGGACCTGCTCGAGTCCATCGTCGACACGCTGGTAGAGCAGATCCACGTCCGGCCGGACGAGCCCCTTCACGGCCAGCCCGCGTTGACCGACGAGTGGCAGGGGCTGCTGCAGTGGACTGCTCACTGCGTACGGCAGATCGCGATCGACCACTCCGCGATCTTTCCGCTCATCGCGACCCGGCACCCAGCGGCGCCGTGGCTGCGTCCGCCGTTGCGAAGCCTGCGCGTGGTCGAGGACCTCCTCGAGGGGCTGATCGCGTGTGGCTTCAGCGACCGTCAGGCCGTGCAGACGTACCGGGTGTTCTCCAGCTTCCTGCTCGGGCATCTCCTGCTCGAAGCGGCCACCCGCGGCGCGTCAACCGCACCGGCAGAAGAGCCCCTCGACGAGGGTGACGCCGACGTCGCGCCACCCAGCGAGGACGTCGAGGTCTCGGACTTCCCCACGATCGCCCGGACCGCCACGATGCTGGCCGAGGACCACACCCAAGAGGAGTTCGAGAGCGCCTTGGAGGCCCTCCTGGATCGGCTCGACCGCGAATTGTCCCAGTGAAGCAACGAGATATGGCGGATATGTCCATCGGGCTGCGGTAAGTAGATCAGGTGCCCAAATGTGTTGCCGCGGCAGGCCGCTGTGGCGGCGGTCTGACGAGTGTCTCGTACCGTGGGGGCATGGGGGGGCATGGGGCGTCCGCCATCTCCGTTCACCACTTAGAGGGTGCCGAAAATGTGCCCGAGCGACGAGTTCATATGCTTTCGCGTCAGGCCACGGTCCTGAGGGATACCGTTCCTCAATGCTGGGGTTCGTCGGCCAGGTATCGTGCCAGTTCCTTGGCAGCGACGCCGAACACCCAGGCCAGGAGGAGAACGTCATCCACATACCCACCCGCTCGAAAGTCTGGGACGAGGTCATCGGGGGTCACCAAATAGTCAAGGCTGGCGACAAGGAGTCGTTCCCGCGTCGCGACGCCTGCACTGGGGGCGTCGCTGTTCATGGGATGGTCCACATGGGGGCTGTTGTGAGTCAATGCCGCCGCATTATCGAGACGATCGGCCTGGTCACGAAGAAAGCGGACAGCCGCTGCGACTCGGTCTGCTATCGCTGCGAGCGGCCCGCTCGCCTGGTCCAGCGTGTCAACCAGGTCTGCCAGGGCACGAAGCTCATCTGAGCTTTCGATGATGGTGACCGAGCGCTCTCGGGAGCGCAGAAAGGCGTGGCTTCGCACAATTTTGGTGACAGTGGGCGTGGGCGTGCGAGATAGAAGCGTCCAGGTCTGCTCGGCCATGACTACCCACTCCCTCCAGTTGCGTCCACCATCGTCTCCCAGCACTATGCCAGCCCGCGACCGGCATCTGGGGGCTTAGGGGTCCCAGTCAGCTCAGCCTTGGCGCTGGCACCGTTCACCCCTAACGCGCGATCCCGGGGCCCTGTGCGTCAGGATCGGGTGAGACAGGTCGGGTGATGTCCTTCCCCCGCACAGGGCGGTTAGTTGTGGAGCGTGATGACGATGACGACGGCGGATCTCGCCAGCGATGATGGGGTCATGGGACCTTGAGGTGAACGGCCCAAGCGGCGGATGTTACGGCCGAGTACAAGGCGGGCATCGTGGCGGAGTAGGACGCCGCGGACCGCGGGCAGCGTGGTCAGATCCTGCGCCGGGAGGGGCTGTACTCCTCGCCCCGATCGGGGGGCGTCGGGCGCGGGACGCAGGCGCGCAGCAGGGGGCTGCAGCCACGGCCGTCGCGGGCGAAGGTTGCCACGAACGCCTCGTCACCGGACGAACGGCGCGACGGTTCGCGGCTCGGCGCGGGGACCTACGCGCTCGGCCCCCCTGACGTGGTGGTGGCCGCAGTAGGTGAGGTCTGCCACGGCCAGCGGCCAGTGATCTCGAGCTCGAGAGAGAAGCTGAGGAAGGTGCGGATCGCCACGATCAGGGCCAGGACCAGGACGCTGCTCAGCGAGGGGGTGACGGCGACGGTGCGGATGATGTCGGCGGCGACCAGGAGCTCGAGCCCCAGCAGGATCGACCGACCCAGCTGCTGGCGAAATCTGCGGTACACGTCGGTGACGTGACGTCGGGCGCTGACCACCGCGCGTGCGGCGGCCAGCAATACCCCGATGACCATCATGCCCACGCCCGCCGTATCGATACCCTTGCCGACGAGCTCGACGGCTTCGCTGAACTGCACGGTCCTGACCTCCCGGTGACGGACCAGTCTGGTCCTGCCAATCACAGGATCTCACCGCTGGGCTGTCGGCCTGTTCCACCCCCATCGGCACACGGAGAACACCGGGCGAAGGTCACCCCCTCCCCGCGGTCGGCAAAAGTGACGAGGCCCGGTCCGGGCTTGCGGCAGCGTCTCGCAGCGGGTCGTCGACGTAGAACTCAAGCTGGCCGTTGGGTTGGCTTATCACTGAAGCTCGTGGCGGCAGAATGACAGGGCCGCACACGCGGCGGATGGACGCATGTCGCAGCGCGTGCTCACGCCGCGAACCCGGCCACGAGTTGGGTGCCTGGCCGTAGGCTCCTTGAGCATGGTGGATATCGAGAGCACTGTACGGGGATCGGCACCTCGAAGGATCACAGCGGTGGCCGCGCCTACGTCAGCAGGACACGCTCAACCGCTCGGATCACCGGACACCATTCTGCTGGACTCCACTCATCATCAACCCGGTAGCCTCCGTGCACGGGCTCACCACCGCGGCAGAAGCCGCTTACCCGATGTCCACCAGGCGGGGTCAACCCCAGAACGGTAGGTCAGCAGGCGACTGAGGCCGTCACGCGGGCCGCGCTCGTCCAGTTGTTGTAGGTGGCGACCACGCGGAATGTGTAGCTGGCGCCTTTGGTGAGGCCGGTGAGGGTGGTGGTGGTCGTCGCCGCCGCCGTGGTCTTCGTGCTCGAGACCGGTGTCGAGGTGATCGAGTACCCAGTTGTGAAGGTACTGGGTGAGGCTGTCCAGGTGACGGTGGCGGTCGAGGTGGTCCCGCCCTGTGCGCAGGTGGCCGAGGCAGACCCTGGGGCCTGCAGGGTGGTGCTGGTGTAGGCCGTGGCGGTGGCGCTGGTGGTGCGGACCATGCTGGCGAAGGCGGGCGCGACCCCAAAGGCGCAGCACAGCACCGTGATAGAGGCTGCGGCGACGGAGCAGGTGGGTCGACAGGACATCAGCTGGCGACCTCGTCGCTCACCACTGGACCAGGCTGATGACGCGGTCGCCGCCACAGGCGGAGAAGCACCTCCAGGCAGAGGACCCCCGGGATCATCCAGCCACTGACGACCCGCACAATCGGGTGCTGAAGCCCGGCGATAGCCCATCCCACCCCCGGCACCACATAGACCGCGTGCCACACCCGCTGATCACTGATCCGCGCCTGCCACGGGTCCGCGCCGGCGTTGGCGTCTCCCTTCGTCGTGACGAGCGTGTCGCTGCCGGTGCGCTGGACGGCCACGACCCGATGCGAGAACACCGGGCTGCCCGCCACGGGCGCGGCGAAGGTCAGGATCTGACCCGCGCTGAGACTCGCGACCGGCTCCGGCCGCACGACGAGGACGTCGCCAGGGCTGATCGCCGGCTCCATGCTCCCGGTGCGCATCACCATCGTGCGGTAGTCGAGAACGTGCGGTCCGATGCCCAGCGCCAGCAGCGCCAGCGTGGCGAGCACCGCGACGGTGTTGCCTGTCCACCGGGCCGTCGCGCGCGCGCCCCACGCCCAGGTGACTCGATGGCCCTGCCCGGACGCGGTAGTGGTGAGCGCGGTCATCCGTGACTACTTATTGGTGGCGGCGCGCTGGGTCCCGGTGAAGGTGAAGGTGACCGTGCTCGACAGGCCCTGGAGGGTGTTTCCAGCGACGGCCGGGAACGTCAGGGTCGCCATGAGGTTGTCCGTGCCGGCGGCGGTCAGGCTGCTGAGGCCGGGCAGGGTCAGGTTAGAGCCGATGACCGCCCTTGAGGCGAGGGCGGTTGTCGTCGTACCACTGCAGGTGTACGTGTACGCCGGAGCGGTCCCGGCCTCGGTCCAGGGGGTGGAGCATGACTGGACCACGAGCTGAAGGCCGTTGGTGGCGTCGGTGTCGAGGAGGCTGGATGGCGAGGCGGTGGTGCTGAGGGTGATGGCGGACAAAGCCTGGTTGCCGGTGTTGGAGAGCTGGAACGCTCGTTGCATCGTGTCGCCCGGGACCAGACCCGTGGCGCCAATCGTGAGCCGGTTGGCGGCCGTGCCGGCAGAGCCGAGCGCGATGACGACCGTCCCCGCGGTAGCGGGTAGCCCGGCCGACGTGGTGCTGGTGAACGCACCAAAGGTGCCCAGCCCGGCCACGGTGGCGGCCGTGCCGATGGCAGCCACGCTGCCCAGGACCTTGACGCGCAGCGTCAGGCCCGCCGTCGTAGACGAAGCGTTCATCACGGGGTGTCCCTTGGTTGGTGTCCCCGCTGTGCATGCGGATCATCGGGTAGATCGTCCTCGCCGAGACGCTTATTAGCAGTTCTTCGGGAACGTTTAGACATCCCTTCCCCGCACGATTCAGCGATGGGCGGTCACCGGCGGTGTCGGGTGTCTTCGTCTTGCTCCCTTGGCAGGGCCGACCGGAGCACCACCTAAGTTGAGCCCGGGGACCGACAGCGGCAGAACCGGCCGCACCGAATAGGCCTGGACGAACTCGAACGGGCCCGAGATGCCAGGGCCACGGTCGGTGTCCACAACCCGGGCTGGCTCCATGACCGCCAAGGTGACAGGCGCTCCAGTCCTCGTCGCAGACGTGGTCGTCCAGGGCCGGTGCCCGTCGTCGACCTCGACATGGGTCACCAGTTCGTCAGGGCCTCGGGGTTGATCCCCAGCTGCTAGCCGACCCGGCATGATGCGCCCTGAGGGGTCTCCGGGGTAACGCCGCAGGTCGACGGCCAGCGTGATCACCCGTTGCCGAAGTTCCTCGGGGTACCTCCTCGGTGCTGCCATGACTCTCACCCCTCGTGGAATGAGAGCCTCCATCAGACCCGGTACGAGACAGGGCACGCCGGCGAAGCTGCGCCACTGCGCCCACGGTGGCGTGCATCGCCCCCCACAAGGACGCCGTGAATGCCAGGACGGTGCGGCACCGCATCGAGGCCACTCGACTTCGCCCTCCCGTTGCACGACGTCGGGAAGGAACCGGCCCGCACGTTGACGGCGTCCACGATGGTCGAGCACCGCCGATTCCTCGAGCGAGCCGATTCCTCGAGCGAGCCGTGACCACTGGGCGGTCGCCGCTGGACCGGACCGTGTTGCAGCAAGCGGTGCGGTCCGCCACCGGCGTCGCGTCCACCGAGGCGCAGTGGATCGCTGCCGTTCTTGACCTTTGGTGGACGGACACGAGGGCTCATACTCTGGTCCTGCCCACAGAGGGGGCTTCTTCGGCGTCATGGCCGACATTCTGCAGCGGGTCTGAGTTCACCCTGAACGACTGATCCTGTCCACCGCTGGGCTACCTGACCCATGAGGCCCATCAGGCCGATTCAGGCGGGCCTGAGGTTATTGGGTCTCGATGGTGGTGACGATGTCGGTCTCGCCGATCCCGGTCTGGTTGATGGCGTTGTTGCGGCCGTCGGTCCAGACCGGGTAAACGGCGCTGTCGGTGGCGGCGAGGCCGTTGTAGTCGCCAATGAAGGCGCCGGAGGTGAAGAACCCGCGGTCGGGGTTCCACGAGGCGGTGCTGATACGGGCGGTGCTCCAGGTGCGTCCGTCGTTGGTGGATCTGGCCTGCCAGGTGTCGATGTTGCGGTTGGCGGGGTCCCGGCGCCGGTCGAACCAGATCGCATAGATCGTCCCGGAAGGGGTCGCGTCGACCCAGGGCAGGAACTGGTCATTGGGCGCAGCCGGACCGGGGGCGCCGGCCGCGGCCGTACTCAGGGTCGCGGCGTCGGACCAGGTCAGTCCCCCGTCGTGGGAGAGCCAGTACGAGATGTTCGTGCCTGTGGTCGGCTTGGTGATGCTATTGGCCACGACGTAGGTCAGGGTACCTGTACGGGGGCTGTAGGCCAGCGACTCCGTCTCGGGGGCGCGGAACGCGGTTGGGGCCAGGATGTCCCCGGGGTCGGGGTTGTCCTTCCACTGTCCCGGCTTCTCGACGACCACGGATCGGGGCAGGAAGCTGGCGCCTCCGGTGGTGGACTTCTGGAACCTCAGGTGGGCGTCGAGAGAGCTATTGCAGTCCTCCTGAACGAACGCGACGTCGAGGGCCCCGTTCTTCTCGACCCGGGGGACGCTGAACTGGTTGGCCGAGGGGCCCCTGCCGTTGCCTCCGGGGTTGTCGGGGCTCACCGCGACGTGCGCGAAGGTGGCCAGAAAGGGGTTGATGGCCGGCACGACGTCGGAGTAGGCGAGCTGGATGGGGCAGTAGTCGCTGAACCCGCTCGGCAGGAGGTGGAACTTGGTGTACGTGACGTAGAGGCGCCCGTAGTGCGGGCTCGTCGGGGTGTTGTCGACCGCGATGTACTCCTTGTCGTAGAAGTTCGTCGTGTCCTCGGTGTTCGTGGCGTAGTCCCACGTCGAGGCTGCGCGGGCCGCCTCCCGCCCGGCCGTCCAGGTGGCGCCATCGTCCTTGGAGACGAACACCTGGACCTCTGAGTGCGCAAGCTCGCGGAAGAAGCACAGCTGGGACACGAAGAAGACGCCGTCGCGGCGGCTATACGCCACAGCGGGGTCACCGCCGTTGCAGAAGTCTCCGGTCGGCTTGAACTCGGGGATGATCCGGGTGCTGGACCAGTGCGCGCCACCATCGCGGGTGCGCATCACCACCACACCCCCGCTGACGTAGTCGTTGGCGGCGGCGACCGCGACCATCGGGTCTTTGGTGCTGGCCGCGACGGCGGTCTCGTTCTGCGGGAGGGGTGGGTAGGAGTCGTCGTTCATGACGACGTTCGGGAGCCTAACCGCGCCCGCGGCCGCGCCCGCGGTCGTGGCCGTGACGGCCGACTTCGCGGACGCTTTCGCCGAGACGACGCCGGGGTCGAGCGAGGCCCGCACTCCGGCCGAGATGCTGCCGCCGTAGCGCTGGGCATGCAGGACCCAGCCAGGTGGGGGGCTCGACGCCGGGGCACCGATGGCCGCCGGGCCTGTGGTGGCCGGGCCCACAGCGGCGACGACCGCCGCTACACCCATGATGATGAATACCCTGACCGACCGACCGCGCATGGCCGTCTCCCTCGATCCGTCACCGCGAGAACGGCAACGACCATGAATGTAGACCTCCCGCTGAGGGAGTGTCCAGAGGTCAGGCCCTCCCCGTCCGCCACCGTGCCCTGGCTGACGAAGGACTCCTCGACCCGGCCGGAGACCGACACGTGGAAGCGGTGATCAGCCCAGGGCGGCAGCATGTAGTGCACGAACGTGCCTCCGGCGAACGCGTCGGCGAAGCGGCTTTCCCGGACACCCCGACCGCGCTTGATCAGGCACAGGTAAAGCTCGCCCTCAGCCGTGGGTGTGCCGTGGTCTTCGTCGACCTCGACGGGTTCAAGGAGATCAACAACGGACAGGGTCACCACGCCGGGGGTGCAACGCTACGGACGGTCGCCCGCGCCCTCGCGGCGACCGCCCGTCGCGACGACATCGTCGCCCGCCTCGGAGGCGACGAGTTCGCGGTGCTGCTGCACCTGGCGCCGGCGTCGACCGCGCGACAGCAGCTGCGCGCGGCGGCGGTGGTCGCGGGCCGGTTCCGTCGCGCGGTGCAGGAACACGCCGGGATGCGGGCCAGTCTGGGCGTCGCGCTCGGCGGCACGCACGACGTACTGGACACCCCCCGTGCGGGACGCGGACCTGGCCATGTACACCGCGAAGAAGGCCGGTGGCGGGCGGGTCGTGGTCGCGGACCCGGACCTCGGCCACCTCACCCTCTCGTCGGACGGCGCCCTTGAGCGCGACCTGGACGGCCGGACGCGGTAAGCCCTCGTCGACGCGGTCGGGCAAGACCACCTGAGGCTGTCGTACCAGCCCGTCGTGCGGATCGAGGACGGTCGCCGCGCCAGCCTCGAGGCCCTCGTGAGGTGGGACCACCCGGAGCGGGGCGTCCTTGCCCCCGGTCAGTTCCTTGATCGTGATCGTCGGTTCAGGTGTTTCGCGAGGTGCGGGACTGGGAATTGATTCGGCTACGTGGGAGGCAACGGAGCTGACCGCAGTTCACATGAGGAGTCACCGTGACGGACCAGTCGGGCAAGACAGTGACCGAGACGCAGGAGTCCCGAATGACCGGTGAGTCGACGCCAGGGGGCGACAAGGACTCGCTCGGGCCGGCCGAGACGACGACGGCTGTTTCCGAGCCGGTAGCGTCGGCCGACAGATCCCGCGAGACCGAGGAGGAAACTCGGGACTCCGGGGACTCCGGGGACTCCGGGGACTCCGAGGAGGCGAAAAGGGCCTCCGCCGAGGAGTTCGGCCGCCAGCATGATCCGGCCAAGCATGACATCGCCGCCGGAGAGGAGTCGCGTCAACGTGGTGACTGGACGGCTGATGAGCCCGATGGGCGGGTCTGGGACGCAGAGGGCAACCTCGTGGAGGCGACCTCCATCGGGCAGCCGGCCGACGGTGAGGAGGAGTCGGGCGACCACGGTGCCGCTGCCCTCGATCGTGCGGGGGAGGGTCGCCGTACGTCCTCTCTGGACGAGGTCCGCGACGGCGGTTACAGCGTCGGGTCGGCGGCCCCCATCGACGATGGCGCCATGCCCCTTGGGCACGCCGTCAAGGCGTGGGAGTCCACCAAGACCTTCATCGTCCCGGGCGACTCCGGCTACGACCAGGGTGACCCTGACCTCTGGTTCACGGATCCAGGAGCGGCCGGACGTGCTGGCTTCGAGCCCGCCCCCTAACGGCACCTGGGACAGGGGAATCTTGCGGCAGTACCCACGTGTTTGAGGACCGGTCGCAGCGGAACCTGCGGTCATGATTGTTCCGGGCCCCTCACCGCCCATGGCTTGCCGGGTGTGGCTGAGTTGACGACCGCTGCACCCCACCGTTCAGGCGGTGTCCGCGGCGGCCCTCACGCAGGGCCTGCGCAACGTGGAGCTACGTCTTGGTGACGTCTCGACCGAGATGCCGGAAGGTGACTTCGATCTTTCGTGCTCTCGGAGGCAGGGTTCTTTCTCAGCCCCGTCGCTCTCAACCGGCTGATCGCCCGCATCGCTCATGTACCGACGCCCGACGGCTGCCTCGTCGTCGTCCACTGGCGCCACCCCATCTCCGAGTGGCCCCTTGTCCTGCCCCAAGGTCCACGCCCGCTTCGCCCACGCCGCAGGCCTGCCCCCGGTCGTCGGGCGATACCTCGAGCGTGACGTCGAGATCGTTGTCCACGCGGACGAGACGACGGTGCCCGACCCCTACAGCTGATGGCCTGGACAGCTCAGCACCGCTCAGCGAAGTGTCGGGTTCGCCGGTCGATCACGTGTGACCGCCCGTCCCGTGCTCCAGCCGGGCGCATCGCTACCGTTCGGGTAACTCACCTCAGGTCAACCGTGAGGACGTGTGTCCCTAGTGGGCAAGTCCCCCTCGGGACGTGCTCAATACGGACACATGACGGTCCGTCGTAACTGGTTTGCTTCGTCGTGATTCTGCGGGGGTAGGTCCGGCCGAGCCAGGGTGGACTGTGGGGTCCTGACCGGTGTCAATGCACGCACCTCGGGCGCCAGCGCAGCTGGGAGCTGGCACGGTCATGCTCGGATTGCAGGACGCCGAACGCGCAAGGGCGTCAAGCCCCTAGTCCGCACCGAGTCCGCAGGAAGTCCGCAGAACGGCCACAAACTGTCATCGACAGGCAACGTCTATCCACGGTAAAACTGCAGGTCAGGTGCCCTATAAGAGCAAATCGCCGCAGGTCACGGAACGACCAGAACACTCCCCGGCGTATCGACCGACTCATCCACCCCAAGGCCCCTGACCTGCGGGTTTACCCCGCCGTGCCGGATCAGGAGGCTGTCGGTCGCCTGACGCCAGACGTTGCCGAAGGCGGACCGGCGCAGCATCTGCCCCTCGGAGCCGGTGAAGACCAGCCCCTCGTCCCCCACGGGGAAGGCGGCGAGGTGAGTCGCGAGGGCGTCGACGGCGACCTGGGGGAGCGGGATCGTGCGATAGCTCGCGTCGGTCTTTGGCGGGGCCAACGCCGGGGCGTGGCCGCTGATGCCGACGAGCTGTCGGTCGACTCGCACCGTCCGGCGGAGGAAGTCGATCCGGTCGACCGTCAGCCCGAACACCTCGCCCTGGCGCATCCCTGTGGACGCCACGAGGACCACCATGGCCCGGTATCTTGCGGGCACCATCTCGGCAATGGCCGTCACGATCTCGGTAGGTGGCGTCGGGGCGCCACCAACGGCAAGGCCCGGAAATCACCGGACGACGACGCCATCGGACACGCTCGAAATCATCGTCGGTGGATCAGGGCTGAGCCAGGCGGTGCACCCGACAGCGCACGGTTCTGCGACATGTTTCTCTTCTCTGTGGTGTCGGTGTCGTAGGTGACTGCACCACCGGCGTTGGGCCGATCGAGGAGATCAGATACTTGATGGGCGCGCCGGGCGCATGCGCTGAATGCCCCGATCGGTGGCGGGGCAGTCGGCAGGAGCTTCCTACGGGACGATGTTCTGGTTGAGGTGGAACAGGTTCTGCGGGTCGTACGTGCGCTTCACCTCGCGCAGCCGCTCGTAGTTGGTGCCGTAGTTGTCCGGGACTCGTGCTTGGTCGTCGGCGGCGGCGAAGTTGATGTAGCCACCGGCCGCTGAGTGCGGGGCGATGGCCGCGTAGTAGTCCTTCACCCACTTGGTGTTCGCTTCGTTATCGGCGGGATCGGGC
The DNA here is from genome assembly GCA_039889245.1 of Dermatophilaceae bacterium Soc4.6. Classification (NCBI taxonomy): domain Bacteria; kingdom Bacillati; phylum Actinomycetota; class Actinomycetes; order Micrococcales; family Dermatophilaceae; species Dermatophilaceae bacterium Soc4.6. The sequence goes on from JAZGVH010000002.1 coordinate 4,224,642, forward strand.
CACATGCCGGCGATCACTGTCGCGAAGGAGGCATCCCGGTGCCCGAACGCTGTGTCATCGTCCGCGACGTCGTGGCAGGCCCCGTTGATCGGGTAGATGTGCATGGTCGAGTTCATGGCTGGAACTCCCGGGCCGTGCACGAAGTGGGCATCGATGGCGTCGTCGGTGAGCTCGGTGACGAAGGCCGCTTTCCAGTAGTGCTGCAGCCCGCGCGGGACCAACCCGTCGAAGAGGGCGTTGACGTCCGCGAAGGGCATGACTCCCACGTGCTCGGCCACCGGGGTGGCCACCTGCCGGAACGAGTCGATCAGGGCCTGACCCTCGGCCACGTCGCCGGTCCAGCAGTTCATCACCGCGCACAGCGGCTCGCCGACCCGGTCCTCGGGAATGAACGGCAGAGGGGGCGCCTGGTTGAACAGTGGGAAGCCTCCGTATTGCCGTGGCGCGTCGGCGATCAGGTCCCGGTAGTGCTTGAAGACCGCCGGTCCGTCAGCGAGCTCGAAGAACATCGGGCCCGCCAGTACGTCGGCCACGGGGTGCAGCTGGAATCGGAACTCGGTGACGACTCCGAAGTTGCCTCCGCCGCCCCGGGTCGCCCAGAAGAGGTCAGGGTTCTCCTCCCCGGAGGCAATGCGGACCTGTCCGTCCGCGGTCACGATCTCCACCGAGAGCAAGTTGTCGACACTCAGCCCGTACGCCCGAGACAGGTAGCCGATGCCGCCTCCGAGCGTTAGGCCGCCGACACCGGTCGTGCTGATGATCCCACCCGGGGTGGCGAGACCGTGGGCGCCCGTGGCGACGTTGACGTCGTTGAATGTGGCGCCGCCCTGGACATAGGCGACGCGAGCGGCGGGGTCCACTCGGACTTCGCGCATCCCGGAGAGGTCGGCGACGACGGCTCGGTCTGCGGTGCCGAAGCCGGGCACGCTGTGAGACCCGCCCCGCACGGCCAGGTCGGCTCCTGTGTCGCGGGCATAGTTGACCACGGCGACGACATCGTCGGTCGATGTGCAGACGGCCACAGCTTCGGGTCGGCGGTCGATCATGAAGTTGTAGACGGCTCGCGCCTCGTCGTATCCCGGATCGTCGGCGGTGATCACCGTTCCGCCTATGTCGTCGCGAAGCATGTCCAGGGTTGTCATCAGGGTTCTCCTTCTGGCCGACAGGGCGGCTACCGGGGCGTGGGTGTTGACCTCAACGAGGCTAAGGAGAGCGCAGCGCCTGCACATGACCAAAAGTGCCCGTCATGGCAGCCCGTGGGTGTCCGTGCGTGATCAGAAATGCCTATGCCCGTCAATCCTCTGCGAGTCGTGGACAGTCCCCGCTGGGCTCTGACCCTCGCCGGTGTTCGTGGCGTCCGCTACCGTCGAGACATGTCTGCCTGGGTCCCCCCTGCGTTGCCAGCGTGGTGGGCCAGTTCGAGTGGGCCGGCATTCGTCGGCCGACAGGGGGAGTTCGACGCGCTCGAGGAGATCTGGGCCGCCGCCCAGAGGGGTACCCGTCAGGTCGTCTTCGTCGGCGGTGAGCCCGGGGCTGGCAAGTCCCGGTTGGTGAGCGAGGCGGCGTCGGCACTCGCCAGGGCGGGGGTGGCCGTCCTGGTCGGGCACTGCCTGTCGGACTCGCCTGTGGCCTACGAGCCCTTCCGGGACCCAGTCCGGTCCCTGATCCCGGCTGTCGATTGGGTCATCGCAGCCGAGTGGCAGGGCGACGTCCGAGACCGACTGACGTCGCTGGTGGGGCTCGACCGGCCGGAACTCGGTCCCGTGGAGCGCGCCGGGCAGGCTCGGGACCTCTACGACGCTGTCGTGGAGACGCTGCGTGGGGTCGCCGCGGTCCAGCCAGTCGCGCTGGTCCTGGAGGATCTGCACTGGGCCACCCGATCCACGCTGCAGATGCTGTCCTATCTGGTCAACCACCTGACCGACGCCCGGCTGCTGATCGTCAGCACCCATCGACCAACTCCACCCGATCGATCCGAGCCGGTGGTCGCAACCATCACGGACCTGTACCGGAACCCCGGGGTCCATCGGCTTGACCTGGAGGGGCTCAACACAGCCGACGTCACGGAGTTCCTGCGGCTGGAAGCGCACCTTTCGTCGGATCGCGCCAAGCCGTTGGCCTCGCGGTTGCGTGACGAGACCGGTGGGAACCCGTTCCTCCTCCATGAGATCTGCCGCGACCTGGGCTCCGAGACCGGGTGGTCTACCGGCGCGGGATCGCCGCGAGTCCCCGGGACGATCCGCGACGCGTACGCGTCGCGGATCGGGCAGTTGGAGCAGTCGAGCCGCGAGATCGTCGAGCTGGCCGCGGTCCTGGGCGAGCGCATCCCGGTCCCGCTCCTGCTCGGCGCTTCCCCGATGGATGAGGAAACGACTCTGGCGTGCCTTGAGCGGGCGGTCGATGGCGGGCTGCTCGGGTCCGTCCCCGGCGGGCTGGACTACCGGTTCGCCCACGCACTGGCGCGACAGGCCGTCCTCGACGTGATCCCCCCACTTCGCAGGTCGCGGCTCCACGCCCGCGCGGGCCACGCGCTGGAGGCCCGCCCGTCACCGGGGCTAACCGGGACCCAACAGCTGGCCCACCACTTCTCGCACGCGCTGGGTAAGGAGATGTCAGTCAAGGCGGGTCACTACCTGATCCAAGCCGGCGTGCTGACCGAACGAGCGCTGGCCCACGAGGAGGCAGCCCAATACTTCCAGCAGGCTGCCGACATGACCGACGATCCCGTCCAGCGTCATGAGGCACTACTGCTCGCCGTCCCGTGCTTGGTCAGCGCCGGCCGATTCACCTCGGCAATGGAGTTGAGCCGCCAGGTTGCCAAAGAGACGGCGGACCCGGCTGCCAGGCTGGCAGCGGCGACGGCCCACGAGCGCGCCGGGAGGCGCTTCGGTGAAGCGACGTCGGCCGCGTTGTTGACCGACGCCCTACGCGCCTACGACGCGGACCACGATGATCCCGCATACGTTCGCGCCCTGGCCAGCCTCGGTCGCGCCATCGGATTCGTGGGGATGACCCGCGACTCCGTCGAGCTCAGCGATTCGACTCTCGCCCGGGCCCGGAAGATCGACAACAACGAGCTGCTGGCCCACGTTCTCGACGCCGGTCTGTGGCACGGGCTGAGCCCCCACCGTGCTCCCATCACGCTCGCACGAGCCCAAGAGCTCGCGGATCTGGCCAAGCGTCTGCGCGACTCTGAGACGCTGGGATCCGCCGGCTTCTTCCGCTGCACCCTGGGGTACATGCTGGGCGATCGCAAGGAGATCGACCTCGCATCCGCGGACATGCGGTGGGCCGCCGAACGCAGCTGCCTGCCCTACTACGACTTCTGGGTGGCAACGATCAGCTACGGCATGCGATTCATGCGTGGGGACTTCGCCGGCGCTGAGCGTGACGCGGAGCAGGTCCGGCGCATCAGCAGCGACTGGGAGGGCGACGACACCGAGGGGCTCTTCGGTGTGCAGATGTTCATGGTCCGACGTGAGACTGGGCGACTGGAGGAGGTTCGCCCCTTCATCACCGGCCACGAGGACCCGGACGAGCATTGGGCGCCCGGGCTGCTGGCCCTGTACACGGCGCTCGAGATGGCCGAACCCGCATCCGCGCTCCTGAGTGCGTTGACCGTCGACATCACTGACGACGCACGAAACTCCGCGTTGTGGCCCGCGGTATTGGGCTTCCTCGTCGAGGCGGCCCTGTTCGTCGGTGACGAAGTCGCTCTCCGCCGTTTGCGGCCACTGCTGCAGGAGTACCACGGCCTGAACCTTGCCTCCGGGCAGTTCGTCGCCATGCTGGGCAGCGCCGACCGCTACCTGGCCTGCGTGGATTCAGCACTCGGGGAGGGCGACCCAGTGCCCCTGTTCGATGCGGCGGAGGCCCTGGACGCTCGGTCGGACTCCCGGGTGCACCTGGCCACCACCCTCGCAGCCCGGGCCCGGCATCTGGCCGCCAGCGAGCGCACAGCCGACCGGGTGGAGGCGCGCGCCGCTGCCGAACGGGCCCGCGCGCTCGCGGAGCCGGTAGGTCATCGGCGCGTGGTGACCATCGTCGACGAGGTGATCGCATTACTGGACCAGCCGGCCCTCGTCACACACGCTCCTCGACTGGTCAAGGGAGTGCGCAGGGCGGAACTGACCTCGCGGGAGTTGCAGGTGCTTGCCCTGCTGGTGGGTGGCGCCTCGAACCAGAGCATCTCCGAGCAACTGGTCATCAGCCCGCACACCGCCGCGAACCATGTGCGCAGCATCCTGATCAAGACAGGAGCGGCCAACCGGACGCAGGCCGCGATGCTGGCAATGGCCAACAGCTGGGTCGACACAGGTCAGTGACGCTTTCGGGTCATGTCAGGTGGAAGGCCCGCGCTGAGGTCAGGGTGGGCTTGCCTGAAGTGGGCTGTACGTCCCGTCCGGTTGGATGGTCTGGCTGACCTCGATGATCATGTCGGCCGGGATCCCTGCACGCTGCGCGGCGGCCTGGATTGCATCCGCAGACTCCGCCTCGTACAGGCAGTAGGTCTTGCGCTTGTCCTTGGACAGAAACGAGTACAGCCACTGCACCTGCTCCTCGTCGTTGATCTGCTTCAGACCCGGCGCATCGACGGACTCCAACTCCTCCGCGAACTGGCGCTCGATCATGAAGACAGGCATATATCGACCATAGACCGCTCGGCAGGCTCACGGAAGCCCAGGGACCGCCGCCTCCGAAGCTCTGCGTCGCCAACCAGGATGCGCTGGAACCGCCCTACGTGGGTTGCCCCTGAACGGGTTCCGCGACCGGGGTTCCTCGGGTCGGATCGGGTGGAGGACCTCGGCTACCGGGAACGGCGACACCTACGCTCACCCACGATCACCTCAGGACCACCGAAAGTCATCGTCGCCTCGGTGCGTACGGGGCGTCGTCAGCGTGGCCGGTGGCGGCATGTGGACGCCGGGGTGCTGCCGGTGTGGCTGGAGGCCGACGCCCCCACGGGTGTCGTGCCCGGAGCACGGGGTCGTGGTCGCCCACGTGCCGTGGGCGCGGCACGGCGCGGGCACACAACCGCGTTCGACGACACCGTCGCCTGGCTGGCGGTCGCGACCGCGACGTACACGGTGTGTCAGCTGTTGCGGATCGCGTGGCGCACGGTCGAGCCGATCGTCACCCGGTTCGCGGACGAGGCGAAGGCGGGTCGGGACCCGTTGCAGGGGTTGCGGCGGATCGGGATCGACGAGATCTCGTACAAGCGCGGCCGCGGTCCGCCGGCAGGTGTGGAACGACGCCTGGTACGCGTTGTGGAAGAACCCCGGTGACCTGACCCAGCCCCAGCAGGTGAAGCTGGCCTGGATTGCTGCCACGAGCAAGCCGCTGCACCGCGCCTACGAGCTGAGGGAGGCGGTCCGCAAGGTCATCCGGATCAAGGGCGCCCACGGCTCCCACCTGCTCGACGACTGGCTGGCCTGGGCATCCCGCTCCAGGCTGACCCCGTTCGTCGAGCTAGCCCGCAAATCCGCCGCCACCGAACCGCGATCGAGAACATGCTCGAACACGACCTATCCAACGCCCTGATCGAGTCCACAGACACCAAGATCCGGCTCCTGATGAGGATGGCCTTCGGGTTCAGGGACGCCGACGCCCTCATCGGCGGACGTCTCGCCGCATAATCCACCCACACATCAGTCCCAGGTGAGCCACTTTTACTTGGCCACCAGCGGTTGACCCGCGTTTGCGGGGACCAGACGCAAGCCTCCGACGGCCGACGGCCTTGAGTCGGGTGAAGTGGTGGAGCAAGCGGAATCACGTCGGGAGGTCGTGAGCGACCGCCCGGATCGCGGCGATATGTCGCCCCAGCAAAGTCCTGGCCTCGGGAGACCCACCGTGGCCGTTCAACATCTGAGTTTGGTGGGTGACGTGGGTCGTGCCCGCGCGGGTGTCAGCTGCGGTGCAGGGCCGCCACGACGACCGTGGTGACCACGCCGTAGACGAGGTGCGGGACCGCGTCGCTCAACCAGTCGGTCGGCGCCCAGGTCCGTGGATCGGAGACACGCAGGACCGCCATCGGCGCGTCCGTCGCGACCATGGCCAGTCCGCCGGCGAGGATCCCGGCGAGTGGGAGAGCCGGCCGGAAGCCAAAGGCTCGGGCGAGTCCGACCGTGGCGCCCACCCCGAGCCCTGCCGCGATCCCCATGAGGGGTCCGAGACCGGCGATGCGGTTGGCTCGCTCGGCCTCGTCGCCGGGAATCTCGATGCCGAGCTTCTGGGCGAGTTTCACGGCAGTGTCCTCGGGGGTGCTGCTGGCCCCACGAGCACGCATCACGACGTCGAGGTAGGTGACGGCGTTGAGCGCCGTGGTGCCTGCTGCCCCGGCCGCGAGCCCCGCCAGGAGGGCGCGGCCCGGTCTCAGAGGCGACGTCGCAGTCATGAGGCGCCGATGCCGAGCTGGTTCATCAGCGTCATCTCGTCGGTGCTTCCCCAGCGCTCGACGAGCATCCCGAGGTCGTCGAACTTGCTGACCTGGACGCCACGGACGCTGATCTGTTTGCCGGTCGGCTCGTGCCCCTGGAAGAGGCCCTTGTGCGTGCCGGTCAGCGTGTAGGCGAAAGCGACGCTCTCGTCATCTGCCACGAGGTGCTCGACCTGGACATGAAGGTCGGGGAACGCCGTGCGCATCTCGCCGAAGAAGGACTTGTAGCCGTTCGGGCCGGGCGATTGGCCGGGCGCGGGGTCGTGGTCGACCGCGTCGGGGGCCACCAGTTGGTCGAAGGCGTCAAGGTCGCCCGAGTTGACGGCCTCACCGAAGGCCTGCTGGGCGGCGACGTTGCGATCCTTGCTCATGGTCATGCTCCTCGTCGTTCGGGACCGTGGCTGACTGCGCGGGCGTACAGCAGGACCCTAGTCCAGCCTCGAACGGGGGCAGCGTAGACAAAGGCCTTGTTCGCCCGATGACCTCGGCACCACTCCAGCTTCTGTGCGTAGTAGCGCCCTGGGAGGCGATCATGCGAGGTGCACCGATGGACGAACGTCCGCCCCTTCACCCTTCACCGCGGAAACCGCCGCGCACGAGGCGCGCGCCGCCGAGACGAGTTTCCAAATCCGTCCCGTGTGACCCATAGCGATCTGCAGGACGGGGGCTGGCTTCTGCCGTGGCAGTTGCGGTGGGCGGTGGGCCGGTGGGTGTGGGGGGTCTGGTCGCGGCGGACCCGTTAGGTTCGGTGCATGGCTGCGAACATTGACCCGGTGGATCCCTACGAGCGGCGCCGTGTGGACGTGGTGGGCACGACGATGGCGTACGTGGATACAGGTGCGCCGGGTGGGGCGGAGCCGGTGTGTGTGTTCTTGCATGGAAACCCCACGTCGAGCTACCTGTGGCGCAACGTCATCGGTGTCGTGGCACCGCACGCCCGTTGCCTGGCCCCGGACCTGGTGGGGATGGGGGACAGTGGGGTGTCCTCGACGGGGTCCTACCGGTTCGTCGACCACGCCGAGCACCTCGATGCGTGGTTCGACGCCGTGGTACCTGAGGGGCCGGTGGTCCTCGTCATCCACGACTGGGGCTCGGCACTGGGCTTCCACTGGGCCCGACGCCACCCCGACCGGGTGGTGGGGATCGTGTTCACCGAGGCCATCGTGACCCCGGTGACCTGGGACGACTGGCCGGCCGCGGCGACGGGCATCTTCCAGGCGATGCGGTCGGGGGTGGGGGAGCGGCTGGTGCTGGAGGACAACGTGTTTGTGGAGCGCATCCTGCCCGCCAGCGTGTTGCGCGAGCTGGGGGAGGCGGAGATGGCCGTCTACCGACGCCGCTTCACCGAGGCCGGTGAGTCGCGTCGGCCGACGTTGACCTGGCCTCGGGAGATCCCCATCGAGGGCACCCCCGCCGATGTCCACGACATCGTGGCGGCCTACGACCAGTGGCTGGGGACCTACCCAGGGCTGCCCAAGACGTTCGTCAACGCCGAGCCGGGGTCGATCCTGGTTGGGCGCCAGCGCGAGGTCGCCCGGTCCTGGCCCGACCTGGTCGAGGTGACCGTGCCCGGTAGCCACTTCGTGCCGGAGGACTCACCGACCGAGATCGGGGAGGCGGTGCTGGGGTTGCTGCGTCGGTTGTGAGGCGGCACCCGCCCCTGGGTGCAGCACACACCGACCCCGAGAAGAGCCGCATAGGGGGTCCCCGGCTGTGGACCCACTGTGGCGTGGAGGGTGTCAGGTACTGCCTGGGGCGGTACCCCGTGATGTGCTCGATGTCGTGAGTGGGTGACGGCGGCCTTGCACGGCGAGCAGCACCGCAGTCAGTGCGGCAAGCAGGGTGAGCAGGAGCAGACCGGTGGGGTAGCCCAGGTGTGGTCCGGCGAGCGCGAGCAGGTAGGGGATGGCGAGGCCGGAGTAGGCGAGGGAATAGAAGAGGGCGACGAGGCTGCCGAGCTCGTGGGTGGGGGCGAGGTGTTCGACCTCCCGCAGGCCGCAGAGGATGGCCATGCCGTAACCGGTTCCGAGCAGGAGGGCTGCCCCGGTGGCTGCGGCGGGGCTGGGGTGGGAGGTGGCGGCCGCGGCGGTGAGGCAGCCGGCGGTGACGAGGGCCAGGGCGGTGGCTGAGGCATCGGCGGTGCCGCGGGCCATCGAGGTGTTTTGCAGGCGGCGTCCGAGGGGTTGGATAGCGATACCCGCGGCGAGGGCAACCGCGGCGAGCACCCCGGGGAAGGCCACCGTGAGTCCCGGGACGGGCCCGGAGGCGTGGGCGGGCAGTGTGGTGAACACCAGGGTGACGCTGCCGAACACCCAGGGACCCAGCGGAACGACGACCCTGGTGAAGCGGCGGGTCCGTGCCGAGCTCGCGAGCAGGGCCCGGGACGGGGTGTGGGTCAGGGGGAGACGGGTGTGGGCCAGGACAGTTTCGGGGGCCCGTGGTAGCAGCGCCAACGCCACCGCGGCGAGCAGCAGGTGCACCAGGTACGGCAGCAGCTCGGGGGCGGGTGCCCATTGGGCGAGCAGCCCGCCGATCAGGGGACCGGTGGCGAACCCTGCGGTGAGGGCAAGGGCTCCTCGGCGGGCACCGGCACCGGGTGGGGCGTTGGCGGAGAGCTCCTTGACCCACGCGGTGCCGACGGAGAAGGCCCCGCCGGAGACCACACCGGTGAGCAGCCGGCCGGCGTAGAGCCCCGCGGGTCCCCACTGGCCGGTGATGAGCACCCCCGTCGCGAGCAGGGACAGTGCTGCGAAGGCGAGCATCAGCGGACGCCGACCGCTGCGGTCGCTGGCCGGGCCGGCGAGCAACAGCCCCGGGATGAGCCCCAGGGCGTAGACACCGAAGATCGCGGTGGCCTGCGCGTCGGAGAGCCCCAACGTCGTGCGGTACACCGCCAGCAGGGGGACGAACTGGTTGGCCCCGTATCCCACCGCGAACATCACCAGCGCCGGCCACCACCACGGGGCGACGCCCCGGCGGCTGCGGACGTGGGCCGCGGCTCCCGTGACCGTGTCACTCACCTGCTCTCCTCCTTCACGGGTGCTGGGTCAGCCTGGGTGGTGCCGGCACGACGGATCGCCGCGGTGGACGGACGTTGGGCGCAGGGCATCGGTGGGGTCTCAGTCGTCCACGCTGGTGGTCGTGCAGGCTGCGGCGGATGGCGCTGTTCGGGCCTCGATGGAGTCCAGGGCCAGGTCGAGGGCTTTCTGCAGGGGGGCCACCGAGCGGGTGGCGTGGGCGAGGAGCAGGCCACCCTGCACTGCCGCCAGCAGACCGAGAGCCAACGTCTGGGGGTCGGCGTCCGGGGCGAGAGCGCCGTGGCCACGCATGGTCTCGAGTCCGGTGGCCAGCTGGTGCTGCCAGCGGGTGAACCCTGCGGTCAGGGCGGCACTGGCGGCGGGGTCGCGGTCGGTGAGCTCGCTGGCCAAGCGGCCGAGGGGGCAGCCGCGGGCGTCCTGCTCGTTGAGGGTGACCAGCCGGTCGCCCCAGCGTCGCAGGCCCTCCATCGAGTAGGCGTCCGCGAGCTCGGGCTGCTGCGCGGTGAGCACCTGCTGCACCTGCAGCTCGATCACCGCCCGCACCAACGCGGACTTGTCGGTGAAGTAGTGGTAGAGCTGCGACTTGCTGGTGGCTGTCGCAGCTCGGACGTCGTCCAGGCTGGTGCCGGCCACCCCGTGCTCGTGGATCAGGGTCGCCGCCGCCACCACGATCCGATCCCGCGTCGCACGGCCCCGCTCCGTGAGCACGGTCGCAGCAGCGGACATGCCTGGCATCCTACGGGGCAGTGGACTTGACAGTCCACACCTGAGAGGTGGCGCTGGACTCGCCGGTCCATTCCTTGCCACCCCATCACGTCTGGAGAGTCAGGCCTCGCCTCGAGAACGGCCAGAGCCGCGTTCGCCGACTCCAACCTCGGGAAGAAGCACCCTGCCGCGGTCGCGACCTGGGAGAACGCATGGGACCGATTCACCCCGTTCCTCGCGTTCGGCCCCGGCCCTGCGCAAGGTCATCCACAAGACAGAGCATCGACTCTTCAAATTATCAGCCGTGCAAGATCATCAAGAATCGCGGCCACTTCCCCAACGACACGGCCGCGATCAAGCTGCTGTGGCTCGCGATCCGCACCATCGAGGACAAGCGCGCCCGAGAACGCGCGAAGGAAGCCGGCCCCCCGAAGGTCCAGCCCGCAAGGCCCCCGGCCGACTCGCCGAAGGCGGCCGCCGACCACGGCTGGCGCAACGCCCTGGTCGAATCGCCCTGATCTATCCCGACCGCGTAACTCCAACCCCTTGAGACCACCCAAATCAACTGTTACCCAGATCACGCATTCAGAAGACTTGACATCCTCCAAGCCGTTGCACCGCGCGTACGAGCTGAAGGAGGCGTTCCGCAGGATCATCCGGATCAAGGGCCAGCACGGGTCGCACCGATCCGCCGCCACCGGCAAGCGATCGACAACCTGCTCGAGCACGACCTGTCGAACGCGTTGGTCGAGTCGACGAACACCAAGTTCCGGCCCCTGATGCGGATGGCCTTCGGGTTCAAGGACCCCGACGCCCTCATCGTCCTCGCCATGCTCGCGCGAGGCGGCTACCGACCCGACCTACCAGGCCGCCGAGCCGCTTGATCAACCTAGACATTCGTCAGGAGAGCCAACCAATCAGTCAAATACCACCACATCGGTTTACGAGCATCAAAATGCCCACATGTGGGTGGTACCTATCCTGAAGCGACAGAACGCTAGTGAGATCCTCATAAATGCGCATTTTGATACATGACAGGGCCTTCGCGGAAGCATCCAGTACGACGCTGTCCGGCTCGCCACGCCGACCCCGAGTGGCACTGGGCGTCGCGTAAGGGCCCATCACAAGCGTGAACGTCCTCCCACTGGGGCCCTCAAGGGAAAATGTTGCGGCGCATCAACTGAACGCCAACACACGTCCATGGCGTGTTGCGACCGGTCTTTTGTGATAAATAGGGCATAGTTCGCTTTCTGAAAGCCCAAATCCTCGAACTGGCCTCGGTAGCGCTGTTCTCGTGAAATATTGCAGACGTGATCACGCGTCCTGGCAGGGGGCGGTCCAACTGGCAGTTGCCTGACCTCACGGTCGTGGTTCAGCAGCAGTTCGCGCCCGCACATTTGGCCCCGTCTCCCGAGTCTGCAGTCCCTGCGTCGGCGACCACCGCGGAGACCATCGTCGACAGACGGGCGGGCGCACACCGCTTCCCGCGTGGAGCGGTGGCCGGGTGAGGCAGAAGGGGCTCCATCGTCATGACGCACGACGCACCTTCAGCCGGGCCCGGCCTCGGTCCCGCAACTCAGCTTCCGGCGTGAGTGTCGCACCCGACCCGCCCAGACCGTCCGTGATCCTCGTGAGCGAGGGCGGCTATCCCTACGCCAACGGTGGGGTCAGCGTCTGGTGTGACCAGCTCGTCCGCGCCATGCCGGGCAGGGACTTCCGAGTCGTCGCCCTGACCGGACACGGGCGCGCTCTTCCCGTCTTCGACCTGCCGGGCAACGTGGTGTCCGTGACCGACATCCCGATCTGGTCGCGGGCCTCGACCGCCCGTGGCCCTCGGGGGCGCGTGCGCGACCGGTTCCTCGAGGTCTTCGGCCGACTACTCGCCGCGACGCTGTCGCCCACCGCCACCACCTCCGACTTCGCCACCGCCATGCGCGCGCTCTACGAGTACGCCCAGACCGAGAACCTCAGCGCCGCCCTGTCGTCCGCGGACTCCGTCACCCTCGTTGCGGACGTGTGGGACGCGTCCCGCCTCGGCAGGTCCGGTCTGGGACCCGAACAACGGTCCTCGGTCTCCCTGGGAGAGGCGGCCATCGTCATGGGGATGGTCGAGCACATGCTCCGACCCCTGAGCCTTCCTCCGGTGACCGGTGACATCGTCCACTGCACGTCGAACGGGCTCGTGGCCCTGGTGGCGCTGGGGGCCAAGTGGACAAACAACACACCGGTGGTGCTGAGCGAACACGGGGTCTACCTGCGCGAGCGCTACCTGTCCTACCGCGAGAGCACCTTGGGTTGGGCCGTGAAGTACACACTGCTGCGGTTGACCAAGGCCATCACCGAGCTGCTCTACGCCGAGGCCGACGTGATCGCCCCGGGCAACGTCTACAACCGGCGCTGGCAGGTGCGGCTGGGGGCAGACCCCGAGTCCATCGTCACCGTCTACAACGGAGTCGACCCCGGCGACTTCCCGCAGGCCCGCGACGAGCCGGCCGAGCCGACCCTGGTCTTCATCGGTCGCATCGACCCGATCAAGGATCTCGAGACATTGATCCGGTCCTTCGCGCTGACGGTCTCCGAGATCCCGCAGGCCCGGCTGCGGGTGTTCGGGGTGGCGCCGGCAGGCGGCCAGCAGTACCTCGCTCGCTGCCAGGAGCTGGCCGTCGAGCTGGAGATCGCCGAGAGGGTCGTCTTCGAGGGCCGGTCGGCATCGGCCTGGGACGCCTACGCGGCCGGCCAGGTCGTGGTGCTGTCGAGCATCAGCGAGGGCTTCCCCTACACCGTCATCGAGGCCATGGCGACCGGACGACCGACGGTCAGCACGGACGTCGGCGGTGTTCTCGAGGCCGTCGGCGACACCGGTCTGGTCGTCCCTGCGCGCGACCCCGAGGCGTTCTCGGCGGCCTGCGTGACGCTGCTGCGTGATGGCGAGCTGCGCAGCCGCCTGGGTGCCGCGGCCCGCGCCCGGGTGCTGGAGCTGTTCACGCTCGAGAAGTCGATGGGTGCCCTCAACGCCATCTACGACGAGATTCTCGAGCCCGAGGCTCCTGTCGCCATCGTCACTCCCCTGGTGCTGACCGCGTGACCGCCGTCGACGACAGCACCACGGCCCTGACCGGCTCGGTCATCCGGCTGGACTCGGCCCGCGGTCGAGGTCAGCGGGGCGAACGGCGAGTCGCCGACACCGTGGCCGAGCTCTCGCGCCGTCACGACACGCTCTGCGCCTCGGCCGTCGACACCTGGGAGATCGCGGCGGGCCTCGAGGCGCAGGGAATGAGTGACCGGGACTGCCTCGCCTATGGATACCCCGACGTGTTCGCCCTCGCCGAGGCCCTCTTCGACGCCGTCCCGAGCGGTGGCTCCGGTCGGCCCACCGATTCGAGTCGACCGCTGGTGAGGCCATGGCTCAGCCTCCTCAGAGGGCTGATCTATGCGCTGCCCGCCATCGTGGGCCTCGGAGCCGTCAGTGACCGGGGCGCGCCCGCCGTGACGGTGCTGATCGTCGCCCTGGCAGCGGGCTGGGGCTGGAGCCAGGCCCTCTCCTTCCTGGGACACCGCAACCTCGGCTGGATCGGCGACCTCGCCGCGCGTGCCATCATGCGGTCGGGTCTGCTGTGCGGACTGGTCATCGTTCCCGTCGTCGTGCTCGTCGCCACCCGCCTCGCGGGGGCCTCCTTCGGCACGGCGGCGAGCGGAAGCGCGATCGGGATCTACATGGTCGCGGCCGGCGTGCTGCTCGTGTTCGGTGACGAGCTCGCGCTGCTCGCCGCGTTGGTGCCGGGCAGCGTCGCCGGCGTGCTGCTCCTGCTCGGGGTCGGACCGTGGGGGGCGAGCGTGCACAGTCTCATCGCGGCGTTCTCCGTGCTCTCGGTGCTCGCCTTGGCGCTGCACGCCACCAGCACCCGGGCGCTCACGGGCTCCGGCACCACCCAGACGCGACCCCGCTGGCTGCCGGACCGCGCTGACCTCCTCGCCGCACTGCCGCACCTGGGGTACGGCGTCGCCGCCGCGGCCGCGGTCGGCCTCGGGCCGAGCACCCTCGAACTGTTTCGAGGTGGCGCCTCCTCGGCCTCGTGGTACGTCACCCTGCCGGTGGTCCTCAGCATGGGGGCCGCCGAGCTCCAGCTCGAGCGGCTCATGCACCGCACCCACATGGACCTCGGCACGGTGGCCTCGCCCGACAGGTTCGCGCGGCTGAGCCGGCGGGCCCTGGCCACCGCCATCGGCCACTACCTCTCCGTCGTCGCGGCCCTGAGCGTCCTGGCGATCTTCCTCGGCTCGGGCGGTCGCCCGGAGACCGATCAGGTCGTGCTGGTCGCCGGCTACGCCGCCCTGGCGGCCTGCTTCTTCATCGCTCTCACCCTCGTGGCGATCGGCCGCGTCCTCGTGGCCGGCTGCTGCATGGTCGTCGCGCTCGGCAGCTACCTGCTCCTGGCCCAGACGTCCCTGCTCGCCTCCGCGACGGCGTACCTCGTGACCTTCGGGTTGATGTTCGTCGTCCTGCTGACCAACGCGGCCGTCCGGCTGCGCAACCCCCTCGTCCACCTCTGAACGGAAACACACGTGTCACAGATCGTCGCCGTCACCGGGTCCGAGGGGTTCATCGGCTCCCACCTCGTCGAGGCCCTCGTCTCCCGCGGCCACCGCGTCCGCGCGATGGTGCAGTACAACTCGTTCGGTTCGTACGGGTGGCTCGACACCCTGGACCCCCAGGTGCTGGCGTCGGTCGAGCCCGTCCTGGGAGACGTGCGCGACCCCCGCAGCGTCCGTGACCTCATGGACGGCGCCGCGGTGGTCTACCACCTCGCCGCCCTGATCGCGATCCCCTACTCCTACGTCGCCCCCCAGTCGTACGTCGACACCAACGTCAGCGGCACGCTGAACGTGCTGGAGGCGGCCCGCACCCTCGAGACGCCGCGCATCGTGCACACCTCGACGAGCGAGACGTATGGGACCGCGCGCAGTGTGCCGATCAGCGAAGAGCACCCGATGCAGGCCCAGTCTCCCTACGCCGCGACCAAGGTGGCCGCCGACAAGTTGGCCGAGAGCTACCACCTCAGCTTCGGCACGCAGGTCGTGACGCTGCGCCCGTTCAACACCTACGGTCCCCGGCAGTCGGCTCGGGCAGTGATCCCGACCATCACGGCCCAGCTGGCCAGCGGCCGTCGGCGCATCGAGCTCGGATCGCTCACCCCGACCCGTGACCTCACCTTCGTGGCCGATACGGCAGCCGCCTTCATGGCGGTCGGCACCGCCCCCGCCGACGACGTCGTCGGCCAGGTCTTCAACGCCGGCAACGGCAAGGAGATCTCGGTGGGCGACCTCGCTCTCACCATCGCCGAGGTGATGGGCCTCGACATCGAGGTGGCGCAGGACCCGTCACGGCTCCGCCCGGACGCCTCCGAGGTCCAGCGCCTGGTGTGCGACAACAGCAAGCTGCGGACCGCCACCGACTGGCAGCCTGCGCACTCCCTCCAGAGCGGGCTCAAGGCCACCGTCGACTGGTTCACCAACCCGCTCAACCTCGCCCGCTACCGCCCCGACCAGTACACGATCTGAGAGTGAAGCGACATGCATGCAGTCATCCTCGCGGGCGGCAGGGGCGTACGCCTGCGGCCGTACACCACGGTGATCCCGAAGCCCCTCGTGCCGATCGGCGGGGAGCACTCGATCCTCGAGATCGTCCTCCTCCAGCTCGCCCACAACGGGTTCACCCACGTGACCCTGGCCATCGGGCACTTCGGTCACCTGATCCGCAGCTTCGTGGGGGACGGTTCGCGGTGGGGACTCCAGATCGACTACGTCGAGGAGGACGCGCCGCTCGGCACCATCGGGCCCCTCCTGCCCATCCTCGAAGACCTGCCCGAGCACTTCCTCGTGATGAACGGCGACGTCCTGACCGACCTGCCTTTCGGCGAGTTCCTGCGCGGACACGTCACCTCCGGTGACCCGCTCACGGTGGCGACATTCGACCGCCGCGTCCACGTCGACTTCGGGGTGCTCGACGTCGTCGACGACCACATCTCGGCGTTCCGGGAGAAGCCGACGCTCCCCTTCCAGGTGAGCATGGGCGTCTACGCGCTCTCGCGCGAGACGCTGCGCGCCTACGAGCCGGGCCTGCCGTTCGGGTTCGACGACCTCGTGCTCGACCTGCTCGACAGGAAGGAGCCGCCGCGGTCGTTCCAGTTCGACGGTTACTGGCTCGACATCGGGCGCCCCGAGGACTACGACCGCGCCAACCAGGACTTCGAGTCGCTTCGGTCGGCCTTCCTGCCCTCGGTCCTGCCCACGGTCAAGCAGCGCACCATCGACCGCCACCCCCGTTCGCGACCCTCGGCCCAGCGTGTCGTCGTCGTCGGGGGGACCGGTTTCCTGGGCCGTCACGTGCTCGACGAGCTGTCGCGGCGTGACGACGTCGAGCTCACCGTCATGACGCGGTCCGCCGATTCGGGGCTTCCGTATCCCGAGGTGGTGGCCGACCTCGTCGAGGCCGACGACCTCGAGCTGGAGCGGCTTCTGCGCAGGCTAGACCCCACCGCGGTCATCAACTGCGCCGGTGCCGTCTCCGGGAAGATGGACGTCATGGCCGCCGCCAACATCGGCCTCGTCGGCACACTGGTCGGCGCCATCGCGGCGTCCGGGTCCGGGGCCCGGCTCGTCCACATCGGCTCCTCGGCCGAGTACGGCGCCGGCACCCCCGGGACTCCCGTGACCGAGTCAGCCGTGCCCCGCCCCGTGAGCGAGTACGCCGTCACCAAGCTCGCCGGCACCGAGACCGTGCTCAAGGCCGCGGCCGCCGGCCGTGTGGAGGGTGTCGTCCTGCGGGTGTTCAACCCGGTCGGGCCCGGAGTGTCTGCCGGCAGCCTCACCGGTCGGGTCCTCGCCGAGCTGGAACGCGTGAGAATCGCCGGAGGGCCCCTTCGGCTCGGGCCGCTGGACGCTGCCCGCGACTTCATCGACGTGCGGGACGTCGCGGCCGCCACCGTGCGCGCCGCGCTGCTCCCGGGCGACCTGCGCGGCGTCTACAACGTCGGGCGAGGACAGGCCGTGCCCGTACGCCGTCTGGTGGGCTCGCTCTGTGCCGCAGCCGGGTTCACCGGCGACATCGTGGAGGACAGGCCCGCGTCGAGCCGGTCCGCGGCGGTCGACTGGCAGTGCGCCGACACGACCCGCGCCCGCTCGCTGCTCGGCTGGTACCCCACCCGCGACCTCTGCGACTCGATGCGCGACCTCGTGGGCGTCCACGCGCTCCGATGATCACCGGCGCGGTCGTCCCGCTCTACGTCCACCCCCTCGTCGACCCCGGCGCGTGGAAGGTCGCCCACCGCGAGGGACCCGGGGCGAGGTGCGTCGTCGTCAACGTCGCCGACGGGCCTGGGGAGGCCGCGCCCGACGACGAGTACGTCACCTGGGTCGCTCGGCTTACCGAGCGTTCGGTCCGGGTCGCGGGCTACGTCGACTGCGGCTACGGTGCGCGGCGAAGCGACCTGCTGCGCGCAGACGTCGAGCGGTGGCGAAAGGTGTACGGCGTGCGCTCGTTCTTCCTCGACCGCTTCCCCTCCACGGCGGCCACGCCGACGACCCGCGCCGTGCGCTGGCTGCGCGACACGGGCGCCGAGCTGGTCGTGGCCAACCCCGGCGTCGAGGCCCACGGTGACGCGACGACCGGGGTCGACATCAGCGTGGCCTTCGAGGGCCCGTGGCGGGCCTACCGCAGCGGCATCCTCGCGGGCACGGTCAAGGCCCGCAGCTCGCGCGACATCGCCCATCTGGTCTACGCCGTCCCGCGCAACCAGCACCAGCGCGCCCACGCCCTCGCTCGCGAGCTGGGCGCACTGGTCTACGTCACCTCCGGCGACGGAGCGAACCCCTGGGGCCATCTGCGTGAGGCACGGTCCCTCGCGTCAGCAGGTCTCGCGTGAGCACGCAGGAGCCCTCTTCACCGGAGCCGGCGTCCGACGCCGGCCCCGCGTCCCCCTCGGCAAGTCACGATCGTAGGAACGGATACAACATGTCAGCTCTCGTCACGTCCCGTCGGCCCGTGAGGCGGCGGCTGCGACGTACGGTCTCGGTGCTCGTCGCCTCCGCCCTCGGCGTCGGTCTGCTCGTGGTGTCCGCACCGGCGCAGGCGGCCACCAACCGCGTCGACCTGCGGGTCCTCGTCGTCACCGACCGGAGCGTCATGGTCGACGCCCTTGTGGCCCAGCTCGACATCGAGGGCGTGCCGCACACCGACGTCCCCCTGGCCGACCCTGGCCGGGCGACGATCACGCCCGACTTCCTCTCCAGCGGCACCGAGGCCAACTACCAGGCCGTCATCCTGCCGCAGAGCAGCGGAGCAGCCTGGACCTCGGGGGTGACCGGGCTGTCCGGTGCCGAGATGTCGGCCCTCAGCGCCTACGAGACGACGTTCGGCGTCCGTCAGGTCGACGCCGACGAGACCCCCGGCCCGCAGGTCGGTCTGACCTCGTACCAAGGACAGACCTCGCAGACCTGGGCCGGTGGCCTCGACGGGTTCACCGCCACGGCGACCCCGGCCGCCCGGGCGTCGAACTGGGGCTACCTGAACGGGCCCGTGCCCGTCACCGCAGGCACCTACGCGATCCTCTCGACGCCCCTGACGGCTACGTCGACCCCAGCCCTGCCTGCGGGCGCGACCTTCACGCCCCTGGTGACGGTGCCGATCCCCGGTCAGGGCACCTCCGGCACATTGGTCGGCGCCTACGCCGACGGGGTCGAGCAGCTCGTCATCACCGGCGCCTTCTCGGCGGCCCAGCAGCACTTCCGCATGATCGCCCACGGCATCGTCGGCTGGATGACGCGCGGCATCCACTTCGGCTACAACCGGAACTTCTACAGCCAGCAGTTCGACGACGCGTTCAGCTACGACTCCCGCTGGAACGCCCAGTACAACTGCACCCCGGGTGAGGACTGCGCGGCCGCCCTCAATGTGCCGGCGTCCGACATCCGGATGACGGCGGCCGACGTCAGCCACCTCGTCAGCTGGCAGACGGCGAACGACTACCAGCCGACGCTTCCCTTCAACGGCTACTACTCGCAGTTCGACGCGAACGGCAACCCCTGGAACGGCCAGGACCCCCTCACCAACGCGTTCGTCGCCAACAAGACGAGCATCCGGTGGCTCAACCACGGCTACGAGCACATCTTCCAGGGCTGCCAGCAGGACTTCACGACGCTGCCCTGGCACTGCGTCACCACCGACGGCCAGCCCCCGGCGGCGGACGGCAGCAACATCGTCTGGGTCCCGCAGGCCGCGATCTCCCGCGAGATCTCCACCAACATCGCGGTGGGCACCACGCTGGGCCTGCCGTTCGACAAGAGCGAGTACCTCTCGGGTGAGCACTCGGGCCTGTACCTGACCCCCCAGCAGCCGGTCGACAACCCCAACTTCGGGGCCGTCCTCACCGCCAACGGGATCACGTCCATCGGGGCCGACGCCTCGCGTGAGCCGGCCCCACGACAGGTCGGCTCGGCGACGACGGTGCCCCGCCACCCGGTAGCCGTCTACTACAACGTGTCGACCCAGGCCGACGAGGTCGACGAGTACAACTGGATCTACCTCTCCAGCTCCAACGGGGGCAGCGGCTACTGCGACGCCAACCCCGCCACCGCAACCTGCCTCCCGGCTGCGCTCGACCCCGCGACGGGGTTCCACGACTACATCCTGCCCACGGACGTTGCGAACGACCTGGGGTTCATCCTCTCCAACGACCCGAGGCCCTTCTACGCCCACGTGGCGAACCTGACGGGGCTGGACTACCTCGGCCTGTCGCTCATGTCGTCGATCCTGTCGACCTACCGGGCCGCCTACACGACCTCGGCCCCTCTGCTCAACCTCACCCTCACGCAGGCGGCGGCCCAGCTGGGCTACCAGTCGGCCTGGGCCAGCACGGGGATGACCGCCGGGTCGGCCGTGAGCGGCTACGTCCAGGACGGGCTCGTGACGATCAGCAACCCGACCACCGCAGCCGCGCCCGTGACCGTCCCCGTGGGCACCACGGTCGTCGGGGGTGCCGCCTTTGGGAGCGCCTACGGCGGCGAGTCCTCGGCCTGGGTCTCCGGCAGCACCACGCTGGCCGCCCCGGTCCCGGCGTTCACCAGTCCGTCTTCCGCGAGCGTCAAGGTCGGTGTCGCCGCCACCGTGCCGGTCGTGGCCTCAGGTGCCCAGACGGTCACTGAAACGGGCGCCCTCCCGAGCGGGATGTTGTTCTCCGACAACGGGAACGGCCGGGCCACCTTGACGGGTACCCCGACCGCGGGGACGGGCGGCTCCTACCCGCTCACCTTCACGGCGACCAACGAGTTCGGCACCACGGTGCAGGCGTTCACCTTGACGGTGGTCGAGAAGCTGTCCATCACCAGCCCCCGGACCGCCACCTTCACGACGTCGACACCCGGCTCGTTCACCATCACAGCGGTCGGCAGCCCCGTACCGCTGGTGGCTCTGGTCGGGATCCTGCCGCAGGGTCTCACCTTCTCGGCGACCGGCGGTGGGCAGGCGACGCTGTCGGGGACACCCGGCGCCGGCGCCGGGGGCCAATACCCCGTCAGCGTGACGGCGACCAACGCCGCGGGAGCGGTCACCCAGTCGTTGACGATCGTGGTCCAGCAACCGCCGGCCTTCACCAGCGCGGACACCGCCACGCTGACGGTCGGCAAGTCGCGCACGACGATACTCAAGACGAGTGGCTACCCCGCGCCGGTAGTGGCCCTGACGGGGGCGCTGCCCCAGGGTCTGACCTTCACCCCCCGGTCGGGTGGGTCGGCGGTGATCAAGGGGACTCCCGCCGCCGGTACGGCGGGCACCTACCCGCTCACGCTGACCGCCACGAACGCGGCGGGCACCGCCACGCAGGCTTTCACCCTCACCGTGCAGGCGGCGCCGACGTTGACCACCCCCTCGAGCGTGACGGTGACGGCCAACACGGCGTTCTCCATCGGTGTCACGGCGGTCGGGACACCCACCCCGACCGTCAGCCTCCGGTCGAGGCTGCCCTCGGACGTCACCTTCACGGCCCAGCCGGACGGCACGGCGACCCTCTCGGGCATCTTAGGCACCAGTGGCAGCCTGACAGTGAGGTTGCGAGCCACCAGCTCGGGAGGTACCGCCAACCAGAGCCTGGTCATTACGGTCGCGTGACCGGGGACCGGGCTCAGGGGATGCTGAGTCGGGCGTCCCCCAGACGATGGGTGAGGGGACCGCGGCGAGGCGGTCCCCTCACCGTCACGGTCGCGACCCTGGCCGCCGTGGCCTGCCTCAGCGCCTGCAGCGTCGAAACCACCGCGACGACCACCGGGGGTCCCTTCGGAGCCGCCCCGCCCGGGTCGGCCACCGCAGCCCCGTCGGCGAGCCGGCCGGGCAACACCTCGGTCCCGACCGCGGCGAGGTGGCAACCCCGCCGCGGCACGACCTGGCAGTGGCAGCTGTCCGGCCCGATCCAGACCTCTGTCGACGCGCAGGTGTACGACGTCGATCTCGTCGACACCCCGGCGTCGACGGTCGCCTCGCTGCACCGGGACGGTCGACGGGTGGTTTGCTACCTCAGCGCGGGGTCGTGGGAGCCGGGTCGCCCCGACTCTGCGCTCTTCCCCACGTCGGTCCGAGGCTCGGCCGTCCCGGGCTGGGACGAGCGCTGGCTCGACATCCGTCAGCTCTCGGTGCTGGGACCGATCATGGCCGCCCGGATGGACCTGTGCGCCGCCAAGGGTTTCGACGGCGTCGAGGCCGACCTCGTCGACGGCTACGCCTCCACCACGGGCTTCCCGCTCACCGCGGACGACCAGCTCACCTACGACCGGATGCTGGCCCGGATGGCCCACGAGCGGGGCCTCGCCATCGGGCTCAAGAACGACCTCGACCAGGTGGCCGCCCTCGAGCCCGTCTACGACTTCGCCGTCAACGAGCAGTGCGTGCAGTACGACGAGTGCGACCGCCTCGCCCCGTTCCTCGACGCCGACAAGGCGGTCTTCCACGCGGAGTACGACCTGAGCACCGCGCAGTTCTGCCCGACCTCGCAACGGCTGGGCCTGTCGTCCGTGCGCAAGGAGCTCGAGCTGGGCCCCTGGCGTCAGACCTGCTGAGCGGCGGTCAGCAGGCCTCGCGCCACGCGTCGAGACGCAGGTACTTCTTCGTCGACGAGAACCCGAGGCTCTTCATCGTCGGGCAGAACGAGCTCGTGGTGCCCTTGTACTCCGTCTCGAGCACGGCCTTGCCCGCGGCGACGAATGGCGAGTAGGTCGCACACTCCTTGTACTGGAAGCATTGCTCGACGATGGCGAAGTCGAAGAACGGCTGCAGGGCCACGACCTGCTCGGCGTCGTTCTTCAGGGCTGCACCGAGCCCGTAGCGGTGGGCCACCGCGGCCAGCGCCTTGTTGTAGGTCAGCTGGTCGGCCCCCGTGAGCGGGAAGCCGGTCTTGTTGGTGTACCCGTCGGCGACGTCGAACTCCATGGCGTCGAACCCCTTGGCCACACAGGTCTGGACCCGCTTCTCCATGAGGGGGACGAGGATGCCCGTCTGGCGGATGTCGAGCCAGCGCTCGTCCGGCCACCCCGCCATCGTGTTGCCCTTGACGATGTCAGGGAAGCTCGCGGCGTCGCTGCGGTAGTTCTCCCAGCCACCCGCGTCGATGTAGCAGATGACCTTGGCCCCGGCCGCGTGCAGCGTGGCGACGGTGGCCGCGGTGTTGGCGTCCCCGTCGATGTCGTAGACCGGAACGGAGACCGTCGTGTCCACTTTGCCGGACAGCTGCCACTGCCACGTGGTCCCCTGGGCGGGAGACCACCAGGACGAAGGCGGCGGCGTCAGGGTGCTAGTGGGTGTGGGCGAGGAGGTCGTCGTCGTGGTGCCGGTCGGCGTAGGCGAGGGGGAGGTGGTCGGGACCATCGGCGCCGAGTCCGTGGACCATGCACCGGCCGTGGACGTGTTCTCGGCGCGGACCCGGAAGACGTAGATCTGGCCGTTGGTGAGGCCCGAGTACGTCCGGTGGGTCACGGCGGTGCCCGTGTAGGCGTTCCCGCTCCACGAGGACCCGCCGTTCGTGGAGTATTGCGTGTGGTACTCGCCGATGGTGAACCCGGCCGAGGCCGGCGCCGTCCAGTCCAGCCCCACCGACGCCGCGCCCGTCGTCCCGTTCAGCCCGGTGGGAGCCGACGGGGTCGACCCCCCCGCATGGGCCGACCCGACCCACGGTCCGACCACCAGGAGCAGGACACCACCCGCCACCATCGCGAGGCTGCGCCGTCTCTGGCTCGGGGCGACCCCGTCCAGGGACATCTCGCGCGGTGCACGCGGGGCGGTCTCGGCGAGGGCCTGCTCCCGGGTCACCGACGGTACGGCCGTGACGTCCCACCCCTGGCCAGGAGTCTCGGCGAGCGTCCACACCCGCACGTCGGTCTCGACCCAGGGCAGCTTCAGCCGCAGCTGGGTGACCTGCGTCGGCAGCAGCACCAGCCGCAGGCTCCGGTGGCCACGCCAGGCCAGCCCGCTCGCGAGCACCTCGGCGGCGGCGCGAGCCGGCGCTCCGGGAACGGCGACCGCGACCAGCACGTCGTCGTCCGCGTCGTGGAACCAGTGAGCAAAGCTGCTCATCCGCTGCAGCCTGAACGGCGCCGGTGCGGAGGAGAGCAGACTGGTGGCGACGCGCAGCGCCACGACGTCGAAGGGGCTGGGGGAGGTTGTCATGACGGGTAGTTTGCCCGTTTTATACCAATTAGTACACCCCCGAACAGCCACTTCGGAGCCCGCACCGCCGACCGAGATGAGGGAATCTGCCATCTCTCCACCCTTGGCTGGTCTCGCGTTGACCCAGCATCGAGGCTCACGGGCGAAGGGTCTAGGGGGCGGGGTGGCGACTTCGATGCTGCGCCGGGGACCCCCGGGGCGGCAGAGGCATCCCCCTCACATCCTGCTCTGGCCTGCCGATGTCGAGTCCACGGGAGGTAGTCGTGAGGTCGGATCGGAGAACTGGTGTGACACAGCCGCAGCGTCGTTCGGCACGGATGGCCGTGCTCGTCGGGTTTGTCATCCTCTACGTCGTCGCCACCTACCTCGGGCGGGCGGCCCGCCCCTCAGGCGGCCAGGTCGCACTCGTGTGGCCGGCCGCGGGTATGGGGGTCTGGTTCCTGCTCTGGGCCAGGGGCCGGACCGAGCGCGGGCTCGCGGCCCTCTCTGTGTGCGCCGTGGTGTTGTGCGTCAACCTGGCCACCGGTAGCCCATGGGAGGCGAGCGCGGCCTACGCCGTGATCAACGCGGGTCACGCCGTGCTCGGGATGCTGTTGGTGCACCGGCTGCTGCCGCGAGAGCGGGGCCTGCGCGAGCCCGGCGACGTCCTGCGGCTGCTGCTGGTGGCCCTGGTGGCCGGTGCGGCGAGCGGGCTGGCCTCAGCCCTCGTCGCCGCCGGGCTGCTGGACCAACCCTTCTGGAGCATGCTGCTGCTGATCGTGGGACGCAACGGTGCCACG
This sequence comes from Dermatophilaceae bacterium Soc4.6, assembly GCA_039889245.1. Lineage (NCBI taxonomy): Bacteria > Bacillati > Actinomycetota > Actinomycetes > Micrococcales > Dermatophilaceae > Dermatophilaceae bacterium Soc4.6. The sequence goes on from JAZGVH010000002.1 coordinate 4,249,305, forward strand.
ACCTTCGTCGTGATCGCCGTCGTCCTGTCCATGTCGGGCCCGCACCGGGCGGCCGATCTCCTCTCCTCCGACCGGGTGCTCGAGCTCTCGCTGGGCGTCGCCGTCTCGCTCGGGGTCTACCTGCTCGTCTTCGTCTGGAATCCGACCCACCTGCCGATCCTGTTCCTGGCTCTGGCGATCTCGGTGTGGGCCGGCACCCGGCTCGGCGTGCCGAGGGTCGCCGCGCTGAGTCTCCTGCTGTCCGGCGTCGCCATCGTGTCGACCGTCGCGGGTCACGGCACCCTGGCCGGGGTCGAGGTCGTGCAGACGCGGGCGCTGCTGGTGCAGGCCTTCACCGTGCTGGTCTTCGTCGTCGGCCTGAGCCTCGCCACGCTCCAGCTCTCCAAGGACGAGGTCTCGGCCCGGCTCGCGTCCTCGTTGACCAGGCTGAAGAACGTCGGTGACTCGGCGCTGGTCAGCACGGCCGTCGTGGTGAGGGGGGTGGACGGCGGGTGGTCGCTGACCGAGCCCAACCCGGCGATGGTCCGGCTCCTGGGTCTGGACCCCTCCGGCATGCGGTGGCGCGAGGTGTGCCACCCGGACGACGCCCCGACCGTCCGGGACGCCATCGAGGCCATCGCCTGCGGAGACGCGGCCAGCTGGGAGGGAGAGGTCAGGCACAGCCAGCCCCACGGTGGCTGGCTGTGGACCCAGCTGCACGTGTCCGCGCTACCTGGGGTGGACGGGACCACGGCCGTCGTCGCGCAGCTGCTCGACATCTCGGGTCGTCGCTCCTCGCAGGACGAGCTCCTGCGGATGGCGCACCACGACACCCTGACCGGGCTACCCAACCGCTCTCGCCTCCACACCGAGCTGGACCGGCTCCTCCAGCAACCGGGCGACGCCGGTGTGGCCGTGCTGTTCCTCGACCTCGACCGGTTCAAGAGCGTGAACGACACCTACGGTCACGCGGCCGGCGACCGGGTGCTCGTGCAGGTCGCCCGTGCGCTCGAGGGGGCGCTGCGTCCGGGTGACCTCGTCGCCCGCCTCGGTGGGGACGAGTTCGTCGTCTGCTGTCCGGGCGTCGTCGACCTCGAGCACGCACGCGTGCTCGTGGCGCGGCTGGCCGAGGCGCTCAGCCCGGCTCTGCTGCTGGAGGGAGCCGATGTCGGGCTCGACGTGAGCATCGGGGTGTCGCTGTCCGGCGGTGAGCAGGACGCCAGTGCAGTGCTGCGCCGCTCCGACGAGGCGATGTACGAGGTGAAGCAGCGCGCGAGGTCGCCCTTCGAGGAGGCGTCCACGCTGGTGCTCACCTACCTGCATCGGACGTTGCCGTTGTCGTTGTGGGCGGTGACCCGGGTCGAGAACGACCGCCAGACCTACCTGTATCTGGAGGAGAACGGCTACGGTCTGCAGCGTGGTGGGTCCCACGACTGGGAGAGCAGCTACTGCGTCCACATGGCTGCCGGTCGCACCCCCGCCATCGCCCCGGACGCCCAGGCTGTCCCGCAGTACGCGCGGGCCGGGGTCAACGACGCGGTGACGATCGGGACCTACGCCGGCGTGCCGATCCGCGAGCCCGATGGCACGGTCTTCGGCGCCATCTGCGGAATGGACCCCGAGCGGCGCACCGACGACGCGGCGCTCGCGGCGGCCGGACCGGTGATGGAGCTGCTGGGGCAGCTGTTGACGATGTCGCTGAGCAGCGAGCGGCAGCGGGCCCAGATCGCCGCGGAGCGGCTGGCCGACCAGGTGAGGGACGAGACGGACCCGCTCACCGGGCTGCCCAACCGACGGGCCTGGGAGCGAACCCTCCAGCAGGAGGCGAAGCTCTTTGCCTCCGTCGCCGACCCGACGGTCATCGCCATCGTCCAGCTCGAGGGGCCGGAGGACACGGCCGACCGCCCGGGTCAGCAGGTCGGGGGCGACCACGTCCGCCGGGCCGCGCAGGCGCTCCTGTCCGTGCTGCGGGAGTGCGACGAGGTGGCCAGACTGCGCGGGGACGAGTTCGGCATCCTGCTGCGCGGCTGCACCGAGGTCGCCGCGGCCGAGACGGTCTCGCGCCTCCACACCTGCTTGGAGCTCGAGCAGGTCGAGGGCTCGGTCGGCTGGGCCTCGGCCTCCGTCGTGCACGGCCTGCCGGCGGCATTGGAGGACGCGGACCAGGCGATGCGCGTGGCCAGGGCCGAAAGGCGGGCACGACGACAACAGGCCGCCGGCGTCGGCTGAAGCGGACAGCGTCGCGTGGACGTCAGCGCAGGGGGAGGGCGGGCTCCAGCCACCACGGGCCGGGCATGACCTCGACGCGCACGACCCACTTGACCCAGTGGTGACCGCGGCGGCCAGGGACCACGAGCCGCGCCGGGGCCCCGTGCCCGGTGCGCAGCGGTTCGCCGCCGAGTGAGGTGGCGAGCACCAGGTCGTCGGTGAGGGGGAGCCTGCGCGAGTAGCCGGTGGCGCTCGTGACGAGCACCGTCCCGGTGGTCCCGGGTGGCAGGAGCCGTGAGAGCCGGGCTCCGCCCCAGGTCTGCGCAGTCCACCAGCCGCCGGTGCAGTCGAGCACGGCGCTGACGCGGTCGTCGGTCAGCCCACTGGAGTCCAGCTCGTCCAGGGACCAGGACCGCCGGCTCTGGCCAGAGACCACGGTGACCCGCCAGCTCGCGCGGTCGAGGGCCGGCGGGGTGTCGAGCAGCCACGACGTGGCCGGGATCGCGTCGACGTCGCTCGAGGCCAGGCGGAAGGACCCGGTCGCGCGGCGGGTGCCGGCGGAGGCGAGGGTGGCACCGGCCACCGTCACGACGCCGGCCGCTGCGCCCCCCGCCAGGGCCAGAGCGCCCGCCCGCAACACGGTGCGCCGGGACAGGTCGGTGCGTCGCACGCGCACCCGGCGGTCTCGCGCGTGGGCCAGGGTCAGCAGCACGGCGACGAGCCCGGCCCCCACGTGTGCCTGCAGCACCGTGACGGGCAGGGTGTCGGCGAGCACCCCGAGGACGTGCAGCAGGCCTGTCGTCAGCGCGAGCAGGACGACGACTCCCAGCACCACGGACCCGGCCCGTCCTGGGCGGGCCCGCCGGAGCCCGCGCTGGACGACGGTCGACTTCCAAGGCACCAGGGCGAGGACGGCCAGGGCACTGGCCCCGTGCACGAGCGCCGCGGGGACGGCCCCGGCGTCGCCGACGACGAAGGCCCCGAAGCCGGTCAGCGCTGCGAGGGGCACGAGCCAGAGCAGTGCGAGGTTGCTCCAGCGGCCCATCCCCACACGGTAGGTCACCACGCCGGGCGGCGCGCGCGCGCCCGCCCTAGCGTATGAAGCGGGGCCGGATTGATTGCTTGTGACGCAACACACTATTTCGATGTGGAAGGTTTCGTCTCGAAATTCGTTGTACCTATCGAGGCCCGAAGAGTCCACTCCGGTCCCGTCCACCACCTCATCGCCAAGAAGCAGCTGATCACGTGCGCCACCTCGTCCGCATCCCGTCCTTCCTCCGTCCTCGCCGCACGTCGGCCTGGTCACCGAACCCCACGCCCACCAAGGCCCCCGTGCCCTACCGCGACCCGATGCTGCGCATCTTCTGACCTACGGTGGTGCCATGCGCCTGACCCACCTCGGCCACGCCTGCCTCCTCGTCGAGGTGGGATCGACCCGTCTGCTGATCGACCCCGGCACCTTCAGTGCCGGTTTCGACGAGCTGACGGGTCTCGACGCGGTCATCGCGACCCACCAGCACGCCGACCACCTCGACCGGGACCGGGTGGGCGGGCTGCTGGGGGCCAACCCCGGTGCCGTGGTCCTCGCCGACCCTGAGACGGTCGCCCTGCTCGCTGCCGACGGAATCACGTCCGCTCGTGCCCTCGTCGAGGGTGAGCAGCTCACGGTGGGGGACGTCACCCTGCACCCCGTGGGTGAGAGGCATGCTGTCAACCACGACGGCGTCCTGCGCTGCACCAACGTCGGGGTCGTGGTGCGCGCGGCGGGCGAGCCCAGCCTCTACCACCCGGGCGACGCCTACGACGGCGAGCCCGGCGACGTGGACGTGCTGGCCGTGCCGGTCAACGGACCGTGGTGCAAGGTCAGCGAGTCCATCGACTTCGTCCGGCGCGTCGCACCGCGGGTCGTCACTCCCATCCACCAGGCACTGCTCAGCCCGGCCGGGTGCAGTCTCTACCTGCACCACATCCTGACCTGGGGCGGCGACGGGCTCGAGCTGCTCGACCTCGGCGACGGTCTCGCCCACGAGGTCTGACGTCGTCGCCGGGGCGTCGTCAGCGGTGGTCGTCCTTGACCGTGTGCAGCGGGGTCGGGCGCGTCGGCTTGAAGGTGCCGGCCGCTTCGGACGCCAGCCTGGCCGCACCGATGATGCCCGCCTTGTTCTCCAGCAGGGCCGGGATGATCGGGGTCCGCAGCCTCAGCAGGTGGAGGAACTGGTCGGCGTCCTTGGAGATCCCACCCCCGACGACGAAGAGGTCGGGGGAGAAGAGGGCCTCCACGACCTCGTAGTAGCGCTGCAGCCGCAGGGCGTAGTCCTCGTAGCTCATACCGAGCCGGTCCTTGACCGACGAGGCCGCCTCCTTCTCGGCATCCTTGCCGTCGATCTCGAGGTGGCCGAGCTCGCTGTTGGGCACCAGCAGGTTGTTGTAGAGGATGGCACTGCCGATGCCAGTGCCCAGGGTCGTGAGGATGACCAGGCCGTTCTCGTTCTTGGCGGCGCCGTAGTGCAGCTCGCCGTAGCCCGCGGCGTCGGCGTCGTTGACGAGGGTGACCTCGCGCCCGAGCGCCTTCGACATCGCCTTCTCACCCTCGAAGTCGATCCACGCCTGGTCGATGTTGGCCGCCGAGCGGACGGTGCCGTGGGTGACGACCGCGGGCACGGTCACCCCGATGGGCGCATCGCCCACCTGGTCGGCGAAGTGCTCGACGAGCTGGGCGATGACCTCGATGACGGCCTCGGGCGTGGCCGGCTGCGGGGTGTCCACCCGTTTGCGCTTCGCGGCGAACGACCCCTTCTCGAGGTCGACCGGTGCAGCCTTGATGCCGCTGCCGCCGACATCGATGCCGAGAGGGAATCCGCGCTTGGAGGTCTTGCTGCTCATGGGTCAGCCTTGTCTGCCGTGGGTCCGACGGGTGGGGTGGGCGATCAGGGGAGGGTGAGGATCTCGGGGCCGTCCTCCGTCACGAGGAGGGTGTGCTCGAACTGGGCTGAGCGGCGGCGGTCCTTCGTCACGACGGTCCATCCGTCGTCCCACATCTCCCAGTCGGGTGAGCCGAGGTTGAGCATGGGCTCGACCGTGAAGGTCATGCCGACCTCGATCACGGTGTCGTAGGCCGGGGCCGAGTCGTAGTGCGGGATGATGAGACCGCTGTGGAAGGTGGAACCGATGCCGTGCCCGGTGTAGTCGCGCACGACACCGTAGCCGAAGCGCCGGGCGTAGGACTCGATGACCCGGCCGATCACGTTGACCTCGCGACCTGCGCGAGCAGCCTTGATACCACGCATCATCGCCTCGCGGGTGCGCTCGACCAGCAGTCGCGACTCCTCGTCGACGTCGCCGCAGAGATAGGTCGCGTCGGTGTCGCCGTGCACGCCGTCGACGAAGGCCGTGAGGTCGATGTTGACGATGTCGCCGTCCTCGAGCCGGCGCGCGTCGGGGATGCCGTGGCAGATGACCTCGTTGACCGAGGTGCACAGCGACTTGGGGAAGCCCCGGTAGCCGAGGGTGGAGGGGTAGGCGCCGTGGTCCAGCAGGAACTCGTGACCGACGCGGTCGATCTCCTCGGTCGTCACCCCGGGGGCGATGACCGACGCGGCGGCCGCCATGGCCTGGGCCGCGATCCGTCCGGCGGCCCGCATCTTGTCGATGGTCTCCGCGTCCTTGACCTCGGCACCCGTGAAGGGGGCGGGCGCGGGGCGACCGACATACTCCGGACGCGCGATCGTCCGTGGCACCGGGCGCAGGGGGGAGACGTCGGCGGGGGCGACGCTTGCGTATGTGACCGGCATACGGTGGAGTCTAGGAGGCGGGACCCCCACGACGAAGGAGATGCGCGTGCAGTACTGGTACAACGTCGACAGCGGCGAGGTCGAGAGCGACGAGACCAAGAGCCAGGGGGCACAGGTCATGGGTCCCTACCCCACGGCCGACGACGCCGGGCGTGCCCTGCAGAGTGCCCGCGAGCGCACCGAGCAGTGGGACGCCGACGACCGCGAGTGGGGCGCTGCCGGGAGCACCAAGGGCTGACCCTCGTCAGCTCACGAGACCGTGGGTTCGTGCTCGGCACGCACCCGGCGCTCGTGCACGGCATACGGGTCGGTGCGCTGGTCGTAGGACCAGAAGCCGCGTAGCCAGGCGGCGGTGGCACCCACCCCCACGACGCACAGGATCCCACCCGAGACGATCGACTGACGCACGCCGAAGCGGTCGGCCACGAGCCCCGAGCGCACCTGCCCGCCGAGGGGACCAACCGAGTAGGACAGCATCTCGATGCCGGCGAGCCGCCCACGCATCGAGTCGGGGATGGTCTGGTGCCAGATGGTGCCGCGGAAGATGCCGCTGAGCTCGTCGAAGGCACCGCCGAGGGCGAAGCCGAGCAGCACCACGACCGGGTGGTCAGTCGTGCCGGCGAGCGCGATCGCCGCCCCCCAGCCGATGGCCGCGAGGACGACGGCTCGGCCGTGGTGGTGGACCCGGGTGGTCCACCCTGAGGTCAGGGCCGCCAGCAGCCCGCCCACCGTCTCGACGGAGTAGAGCAGTCCCAGCAGACCGGGCTGGCGCAGCACGTCCTGCGCGAGAGCCGGAAAGAGCACGGTCGGCAGCGCGAGGAACATCGCGACCAGGTCGATCACGTAGGTACCGAGCAGGTCGGGGCGGCGGACGGCATAGGTGATGCCCTCGCGGATGCCGCGCAGGCTGGGGGGCTCCGAGTCCTCGAGCGGGGGGTAGGGCCGCAACAGCGCGAACAGCGCACAGGCGCAGAGGAGCCCACCGACGTCGACCACGAAGCACCACGCGACCCCGGCCGTCGCCACGAGGAGACCGCCGATCGCCGGACCGACGAGCATGCCGGTCTGCATGCCGACCGACGACATCGCGACCGCGGCCGTCAGCTCGTCGTGGCGCACGGTGCGGGGGAGCAGCGCCTCGCGTGACGGCCGCTGCAACGACTGGGCCGCCGACAGCAGCGCGGCGATGACGAACACCACCCACACCTGGGGTCGGGGCAGCAGGGCGTTGACGACCAGGACCGCGGTCAGCACGGCCTGAGCGAGGCCGGTCGAGAGCACCAGCGTCCGACGGTCGACGTGGTCGGCCAGGGCCCCGCCCCACAGGCCGAAGACGACGAGGGGCACGAGCTCGACGAGGCCGACCGCGCCGACGACGAGGTTGGAGCCGGTGAGCTGGTAGAGCTGGTAGGGCAAGGCGACGTAGCTGACCATGCCGCCGAGGTAGAAGACGGTGCCGGCCAGGAAGAGGAGCCGGAAGTCGCGCGAGGACCGCCACGGGGTGACGTCCAGGGCCACCCGCCGGAGAAGGTCGTGCACCTGACCAGTCTGCCAGCAGAAGAGCGCCGGATCGACGCGTTAGCGGCGACCCACGGCACCGTGGTCGAGGCCATCCGGGCCAAGGCACCGCGAGGCAGGTGCTCCAGGTGGTCAGGGCCGGCTGAGGACCGAGGCTGGCTTCCCTGTGTGAGGGCCCGGGCGGATAGTGCCGCGGCGTGAGCACCGTGCTCGTCGAGCCAGGCCGCACCGTGCGGGTCCGTGCGGGTCCGTGCGGGTCCTCACGATCTGAGCGACCCACCTGCGGCTACGTGTCGAAGGTGTGCTCGGGGCCGGGGAAGGAGCCTGTCGCCACGTCGGCGGCATACGCACTGGCAGCGTCGCGCAGTGTCGACCGCAGGTCGGCGTAGCGCTTGACGAAACGTGGGCCACCAGGACCGGTGAGGCCGGCCATGTCCTGCCACACCAGCACCTGGGCGTCGCAGCCGTTGCCGGCGCCGATCCCGATCGTGGGAATGGACAGCGCGGCGGTGACCTCCTGCGCCGCGGGGGCGGGCACCATCTCGAGGACGACGGCAAAGGCTCCGGCAGCCTCGAGGGCCCGGGCGTCGGCGACCAGCCGCTCGGCACCGGAGCCGCGACCCTGCACCTTGTAGCCGCCGAGGGTGTGCTCGCTCTGCGGGGTGAAGCCGAGGTGGGCCATGACGGGGATCCCGAGGCGCACGAGCAGCTGCACGGTCGGCACCATGTCGACCCCGCCCTCGAGCTTGACCGCGTGGGCCAGCCCCTCCTTCATGAAGCGCACGGCGGTGGCGGCGCCCTGCTCAGGGGTGGACCCGTAGGACCCGAAGGGGAGGTCGGCCACCACGAGGGCCCGGGCTGCCGACCGAGCAACCGCCCGTACCAGCGGAATCAGCTCGTCGCTGGTGACGGGCACGGTGCTCGCGTAGCCCAGCACCGTGTTGGCCGCCGAGTCTCCGACCAGGAGCACGGGGATCCCGGCCTCGTCGAAGATCTCGGCCGAGTAGCGGTCGTAGGCGGTGAGCATCGCCCACCGCCGACCCTCGGTCTTCCAGCGCTGCAGCAGCGGTAGGCGCACGCGTCCGGTCGCCGGCGGTGTGGGATAGGGGGACTGCTCGTCGTCGCTCATCGATGGTCGTCCTCGCGCTCGCGCCAGCGGCTCGTGATGGGTAGCCGTCGGTCCTTGCCGAAGGCCAGGGGTGAGATCTTGGGGCCGGGGGCGAACTGCCGTCGCTTCCACTCGGCGCGGTCGACCAGCAGGATGACGCGGTCGACCGTCTCGGGGTCGAAGCCGTCGGCGATCAGCTGGTCGCGGCCGTGGGCCACCCCGACGTAGCCGGCGAGGATCGCGTCGAGCACCTCGTAGGGAGGTAGGGAGTCCTGGTCGGTCTGGTCGGGGCGCAGCTCCGCCGAGGGTGGCTTGGTGATGGTCGACTCGGGGATCGGGGGGCTCTGACCGTGCTCGACGGCATACCGGTTGCGCCACCGCGCCAGCTCCCAGACCAGGGTCTTGGGCACGTCCTTGATCGGCGCGTAGCCGCCGACGCTGTCGCCGTAGATCGTGGAGTAGCCCACCGAGACCTCGGACTTGTTGCTGTTGGCCAGCACCAGCGGTCCCTCGGCGTTGCTGATCGCCATCCAGATGACGCCGCGCACCCGCGCCTGGAGGTTCTCCTCGGCCACACCGGTCAGGGCCAGGCCCTCGACGAAGGGGCTGACCATCGGCTCGATGGGCACGACGCGGTAGTCGGCGCCGAGGTTCTCGCACAGCTGCTGTGCGTCGTCCTTGCTGCCCTGGGAGGAGTACTTGCTCGGGTTGCTGATGCCGATGACGTTCTCGCCGCCGAGCACGTCGGCGGCGAGCGTGGCCACGACGGTCGAGTCGATCCCGCCGGAGACCCCGAGCAGCACCTTGCCGAAGCCGTTCTTGCGCACGTAGTCGTGGAGCCCGAGACCGACCGCCCGCCAGACCTCCTCGACCGGGTCGAGCCTCGGGTAGATGCGCGCGGGCAGCGGCTCGTAGGGCGCGAGGGCCTCCTCGCTGACGACGACGTGGGCGACGCCGGCGGGCAGCACCTCGCCGTCGACGGTCGAGGAGTGGAGGTCGAGGTCGACGACGACGAGGTCCTCGACGAACTGCGGGCCACGGGCGATCAGCTCACCGTCGCGGCCGACCACCATCGAGTCACCGTCGAAGACGAGCTCGTCCTGCCCCCCGACCGTGTTGAGGTAGGCCAGCGCGCAGCCGGCCTCACCCGCACGGCGGGCCACCAGCTGAAGCCGGGTGTCGTTCTTCTCCCGCTCGTAGGGCGAGCCGTTGATCACCAGGAGCAGCTCGGCGCCTGCCGCGCGGGTCTGCGCGACGGGACCGCCCTCCTGCCAGAGGTCCTCGCAGATCGCGATGGCCACGTCGACCCCACGCACCCGCACGACCGTGAGCGTCTCGCCGGGAGCGAAGATGCGGTACTCGTCGAAGACCCCGTAGTTGGGCAGGTGGTGCTTGGCGTAGCGGGCCACGACTTCGCCGCCCACGAGCACGGCGGCGCAGTTCTGGGGCAGGGTGCGGCTGGGATCGCGGTCGCGGTCGCCGTAGGGGCGGGCGTCGACCGCGGTGTCGAGATAGCCCACGACGACCGGCAGGTCGCCGTGGCCGTCACCGGCGAGGGCGACGGCCAGCGCACCCAGGGCCTGCTGAGAGGCCCGCACGAACGACGACCGCAGGGCGAGGTCCTCGACGGGGTAGCCGGTCAGGACCATCTCGGGGAAGGCCACGAGGTGCGCGCCCGCTGCGGCTGCCTCGGCCACCCGCCCGCGGATCATGGCGGCGTTGCCCTCGAGGTCGCCCACCGTGGGGTTGACCTGGGCCATCGCGAGCCGCAGCTGTGCCATGCACCGGAGCCTATCTGCGGGCCCCGGCGGGCGGTCGACCGGTGCGGACGGGCTGGGCTGGTGTCCGGACGGGTAGGAATAGCCCGTGAACAGCGTGCCCATCATGTCCGTCATGCCTCCCCCGACACCTCCGCACATCGACGGCTTCGTCCACGTGCGGGGGGCCAGCGTGCACAACCTGCGTGACATCGACGTCGACCTGCCGCGCGACGCGCTCGTCGCCTTCACGGGGGTGTCCGGTTCGGGCAAGTCGTCGCTGGCCTTCGGCACGCTGTATGCCGAGGCGCAGCGTCGCTACGTCGAGTCGGTCGCCCCGTACGCACGGCGACTGCTGCAGCAGGTGGCTGCGCCGCACGTGCGGGAGATCACCGGGCTGCCGCCGGCTGTCGCGCTGCAGCAGCGACGTGGTGCGCCGAGCTCGCGCTCGACCGTCGGCACCATCACGACGCTGTCCAACCTGATGCGCATGCTCTACTCACGGGCCGGCACCTACCCGCCGGGCGCGGGGCACCTCGCGGCCGAGGCCTTCTCGCCCAACACGGCGGTCGGCGCCTGCCCCGAGTGCCACGGCCTCGGGGTCGTGCACGACGTCGCCGAGGACCTCCTGGTCCCAGACCCCTCGTTGAGCATCCGTGACGGAGCGGTGGCGGCCTGGCCGGGCGCCTGGCAGGGGGCCAACCTGCGCCGCATCGTCGCCACCCTCGGCATCGACGTCGACCGTCCGTGGCGCGAGCTCTCTCGGGAGGACCGCGACTGGGTGCTCTACACCGACGAGCAGCCGTCGGTCCTGGTCACCCGACGCGGCGAGCGCGACGACTCGACCGGCCGCGACTACCACGGGACCTTCTGGAGCGCCCGCAAGCACGTGCACCACGTGCTGGCCGACTCGGGGAGCCCGACGATGCGCGCACGCGCGTTGCGCTTCGTGCGCACCGAGCCCTGTCGGCCGTGCCGCGGCAGCGGGCTGACGCGGCAGGCCCTCGAGGTCACCTACGCAGGGCTCGCGATCGACGAGATCAACGCGATGCCCTTCACCGAGCTGGCGAGCCTGCTGGGTGGGTCGGCAGACAGCCGGGCGAGCGAGGCGGCCACCGTCCTCAGCTCGGACCTCGTGACGCGGCTCGAGGTGCTGGTCGACCTGGGTCTCGGCTATCTCGGGCTGGGCCGCACCTCGACCACGCTCTCACCCGGCGAGGCCCAGCGACTGCGGATCGCGACCGCTCTGCGCTCGGGTCTCTTCGGCGTGGTCTACGTGCTCGACGAGCCTTCTGCCGGGCTCCACCCGGCCGATGCGGAGCCGCTGCTCGCGGTGCTCGACCGGCTGAGGGCGTCGGGCAACACGCTGTTCGTCGTGGAGCACGACATGGACGTCGTCCGGCGGGCCGACTGGGTGGTCGACATCGGGCCGGCTGCCGGTGAGGGCGGGGGCCGGGTGCTCTACTCCGGGCCGGTCGCGGGGCTCGAGCACGTGGACGAGTCGCCGACCAGCGCCCACCTCTTCGGTCGGGTGCCGCGCCCCCAGCACGACCCGCGCTCACCCGACGGATGGCTGCGAATGCACGACGTCTCACGGCACAACCTCGTGGGCGTCTCGCTCGACGTGCCCCTCCGGGTGATGACGGCGGTCACCGGCGTCTCGGGGTCGGGCAAGTCGACGCTGGTCACCCAGGTCCTCGCCGAGGTCGTGCGCCGGCACCTAGGTCTGACGCGCCATCCCGCTGAGCCAACGGAATCCGACCTCGAGCCGCAGGACGAGAGCGATCCGGCAGTCGACATCGGTGGTGTCTCGGGAATGGAGTCGCTCGAGCGACTCGTCCTGGTCGACCAACGGCCGATCGGGCGCACCCCCCGGTCCAACCTCGCCACCTACACCGGCCTCTTCGACGCCGTCCGTAGTCTGTTCGCCAGCACCGACGAGGCTCGGCGTCGGGGATACGGAGCGGGGCGATTCTCCTTCAACGTCGCCGAGGGACGGTGTGGCACCTGCCAGGGCGAGGGATTCGTCTCGGTCGAGCTGATGTTCCTGCCCGCCACCTACGCGCCCTGCCCCACCTGTCACGGAGCGCGCTACGACCCGCAGACCCTCGAGGTGACCTACGGCGGGCGCTCCGTCGCCGAGGTGCTGGCGATGTCGGTCGACGAGGCTGCGCTCTTCTTCGCCGGTGTTCCCCAGGTGCTGCGCAGCCTGCAGACCCTGCGCGACGTGGGGTTGGGCTACCTGCGGCTCGGGCAGCCGGCGACCGAGCTGAGCGGTGGGGAGGCACAGCGCATCAAGCTGGCCACGGAGCTGCAGCGGGCTCGACGCGGGCACACCCTCTACCTGCTCGACGAGCCGACGACCGGACTGCACCCGGCCGACGTCCTGCTGCTGCTGGAGCAGCTGCATCGGCTCGTCGACGCGGGCAACACCGTCGTGCTCGTCGAGCACGACCTCGACACCGTGGCCACCGCCGACTGGGTGGTCGACCTCGGCCCCGGGGGCGGTGACGCCGGGGGGAGGGTCGTCGCCACCGGCACGCCGTACGACGTCGCGGTCGCCGGAGCCGGGGCGACGGCTCCCTATCTCGCCCGCAGACTGGGCCTCGAGTGAGCCGAGCAGGCCTCAGGCGGCGGGTGACCCGAAGACCTGGAGCTCGGTGAGGTCGCTGTAGGTGCAGCCACCGAAGCCCCCCGAGGGACAGCTGGTGGCAAAGCTCGGCACCTGGCTGCCCAGGATCCAGAGCTTCACGAAGCGCACACCGCTCGCTGCCACCGGCACCTGGTTGTAGCGCCCGCGGTCGGTGGCCGTGAAGGTGCCCATGGTGGCGGTCGTCCAGGTGGTGCCGTCGACCGACGTGTCGATGCGGTAGGCGCCCGTGGCCGAGCTGCCGGGGTCGCCACAGGTGGACGACGGGTCGACGGCGAACGACGACACGTCGACCGTGGCGCCGAGGTCGACCGTGACGTACTTCGGCACGAAGACGTTGGTCGGGGTGCCGTTGTCGTCACCGGTGGTCGAGCCCCAGCCGCTGCCCTGGGACAGGTCGATGGCGCCCCGGGGACCGCACGAGAAGCTCGAGTAGTCGGGTCCGTTGAAGCCGACCACATCGGCCCCGCCGCTGGCGGCGGCCCAGTCGCGGCGCAGCGTGAAGCTGCCGTCGCTCGCCTTGCGGGTGTTGACCGCCTTGGTCGACAGCTCGTAGCCGTCCTTGCTCGCGACGACCTTGGCGTAGGTGCCTGGCAAGACGTTCGGGATGACGTAGGTGCCCGTGCCGTTGGTGACGGCGGTGTAGTCGCTCGAGTAGCCCGAGTCGTGGCCCGTGACGTGGACGACGACGCCGGCCAGCGGGGTGTTGCCACTGCTGGGGTCGGTGACCCGGCCGCTGATCGACGTGCGCGGGGTCTGGGCCGCGGGACGGACGTGGAAGTCCTCGGCCGGCATCGCGTCACCGGCGTCGGTGGCGCCCAGGAGATCCTCCGGTCAGGTCGGGATCTGACCTGAGAAAGAGACCCCTTCGTGGTCTTTGTCGACCAGCGGCTCGTGCCACGAGGGGTCTGGCGGGGCACGACCGATCTCGAGAGGTGTGCGGGTCGTCACCGGGTCGTAGGGTCGTGACTCGTGACCACCTACGACGACATCGTCATCGGCGCCGGCCACAACGGCCTCACCGCCGCGGCCTACCTCGCACGAGCAGGTCGCAGCGTGCTGGTGCTCGAGCGCCTCGACCACGTCGGCGGGGCTGCGGTCTCGGCGCGCGCCTTTGCTGGCCTGGACGCCCGCCTGTCGCGCTACTCCTACCTCGTCTCGCTCCTCCCGCAGCAGCTGGTGCGCGACCTCGACCTCGATCTGCGGCTGGTCCGTCGCCGCTACTCCAGCTACACCCCGCTCCCGTCGGACCCTCGTCGCGGCCTCCTGGTCGACACCGCCGACCCCGCCTCGACCAGGGCGTCGTTCGTCGAGGTCACGGGCGACGACCGCGACTTCGAGGCGTGGGAACGCTTCTACGCTCGGATGGGGGCGTTGGCCCGGCAGATCTGGCCCACGGTCCTGCAGCCTCTGCGATCGCCGGCCGAGCTGCGTGACCTCGTCGGTGACGACGACCTCTGGGACGCGCTCACGACGAGACCGCTGGGCGAGCTGCTGCGCGCCACCTTCGACGACGACCTCGTGCGGGGACTCGTCGCCTCGGACGCGCTCATCGGGACGTTTGCCGACCTCGACGACCCCTCCCTGGCCCAGAACACCTGCTTCCTCTACCACCTGGTGGGTGGTGGCACAGGCGACTGGGACGTCCCCGTGGGCGGGATGGGGGCCGTCAGCGGTGCCCTCGCCCGCGCTGCGGCCCACGCAGGAGCCACGATCGTCACCGGGGCCGAGGTCACCGCGGTGACGGCCGATGGCGAGGTCACCTGGACCCACGAGGGCCGGGCTCGCTCGACCCGGGGGCAGGTCCTGGTCGGGCTGGCCCCGGCCGTGCTCGACCGGCTGCTCGCCTCCGCCGGGGCCGGGCCGGTCTCGAGCGGGCCGGCGCCCGAGGGGTCGCAGCTGAAGGTCAACATGCTGCTTCGTCGGCTACCCCGGCTGGCCGACCCCCGCATCGACCCGGTGGCCGCCTTCTCCGGCACCTTCCACGTCGCCGAGACCTTCACCCAGCTGCAGGAGGCGTATGCCCTGGCAGCCACGGGCGTCGTCCCCGCCGGCGGCCCGTCCGAGATCTACTGCCACACCCTGTCGGACCGATCGATCCTAGGGCCCGAGCTGGCCGAGTCCGACGCGCAGACCCTGACCCTCTTCGGTCTCCACTTCCCCGCCCGGGTCTTCGCGCCCGACCACGAGACCCGTCGCGACGAGGCCCTGCGGGCGGTCATGACGGCCCTCGACGGCGTGCTGGGCGAGCCGCTCGAGCCGCTGCTGCTGCGCGACGCCGACGGACTTGCGGCCATCGAGGTCCGCAGCCCCCTCGACCTCGAGGGCGACCTCGCCCTGCCCGGCGGCAACATCTTCCACCGCGCCCTGCAGTGGCCGTGGGCCGAGCAGCCGGACGAGGTCGGGCGCTGGGGAGGCGAGACCCGCTACCCGCGGATCACCCTGGCGGGTGCCGGTGCCCGACGTGGCGGCGGGGTCTCTGGCATCGCCGGGCACAACGCGGCGCGGGCCGTCCTGGAGCTGACGGGCGACTAGGGCGCGCCTGTGCGCCGGCGAGCCCGCGGCATACGGCACGATGTCACCATGGACCGTCAGCAAGAGTTCGTCCTCCGCACCATCGAGGAGCGTGACATCCGCTTCGTGCGGCTGTGGTTCACCGATGTGCTCGGCACCCTCAAGTCCGTCGCCGTCGCGCCGGCCGAGCTCGAGGGAGCGTTCGCCGAGGGCATCGGCTTCGACGGCTCCTCGATCGAGGGCCTGTCCCGCGTCTACGAGGCCGACATGCTCGTGCGACCCGACCCGAGCACCTTCCAGGTGCTGCCGTGGCGGGGTGAGAACCCGGGCACCGCGAGGATGTTCTGCGACCTGCTGCTGCCCGACGGGTCGCCGGCGTCGGCCGACCCGCGCCACGTGCTCCAGCGCGCCCTGACCAAGGCGGGCGAGATGGGGTTCACCTTCTACACCCACCCCGAGATCGAGTTCTTCCTGCTCAAGGAGCCGCACACGGCCGGCGGTCACCCGGTGCCGGTCGACGAGGCCGGTTACTTCGACCACGTGCCCCACGGCATGGGCCACGACTTCCGCCGCGCCGCGATCACGATGCTCGAGTCGATGGGGATCTCGGTCGAGTTCTCCCACCACGAGGGCGCGCCGGGGCAGAACGAGATCGACCTGCGCTACGCCGACGCCCTGTCGACGGCTGACAACATCATGACCTTCCGCACCGTGATCAAGGAGGTGGCGCTCGAGCAGGGCATCTACGCGACCTTCATGCCGAAGCCGTTCGCCGAGCACCCCGGCTCGGGCATGCACACCCACCTCAGCCTCTTCGAGGGGGACACCAACGCCTTCTACGAGGCGGGCGCCCCCTACCAGCTGAGCCGGGTGGGCCGGCAGTTCATCGCCGGGCTGCTGCGACACGGGGCCGAGATCGCCGCCGTCACCAACCAGTGGGTCAACTCCTACAAGCGACTCTGGGGTGGGGGAGAGGCCCCCGCCCACCTGACCTGGGGGCACAACAACCGCTCCGCGCTGGTGCGCATCCCGATGTACAAGCCCGACAAGGGCAACTCCAGCCGGGTCGAGGTGCGCTCCCTCGACGCCGCCTGCAACCCCTACCTCGCCTTCGCGGTGCTGCTCACGGCCGGGCTGAAGGGCATCGAGGGCGAGTACGAGCTGCCTCCGGAGACCGAGGACGACGTCTGGAGCCTCACGGACGGCGAGCGGCTGGCCATGGGGGTGCAACCACTGCCGAGCTCGCTCGGTCGGGCGCTCGAGATCATGGAGAGGAGCGACCTCGTGGCCGAGACCCTCGGCGAGCACGTCTTCGACTTCTTCCTGCGCAACAAGCGCAAGGAGTGGCTCGACTACCGCCACCAGGTGACGCAGTTCGAGCTCGACCGCTACCTGCCGAGTCTCTGACCCCGGCGGCCAGACGCCTCGTGCCTCCCCGGATCAGCAGCCACGCGCAGCTCGCCCGTCTCGGTTTCGCGGAGCCGGAGCGGGCTGACCGCCTGCTGGCCGACCCGGTGCTCGCGGGCCTGCTCGACCCCCTCGACGACCACTTCGACGACGGGCTCGTCGAGGCGCTGAGCCGGGCGGCCGACCCCGACCTCGCGCTCCTGGGCCTGGTGCGCCTGCTCGAGTCGCTGGCCGCGACCCCGAGCCCGGCGGGCGCCGCCGACGACGTCGAGCGGCTGCAGGTGGTGTCGACCCTGCGTCACCGCGGTCTCGGGCGCGATCGGCTCGTGGCGGTGCTCGGTGGGTCGACCGCGCTGGTCGACCACCTGGCCCGTCACCCCGAGCACTGGCGCGCGGTCGCCGAGGCCTCGATGCCGACGGCCGAGGGGCTGCGCAACGACCTGCAGGATGCGGTGGCCCCACGGGGCCGGGGCGAGCTGCCGGCCTACGACGCCCTGCGGGTGGCCTACCGGCGGCAGCTGCTCTCGATCACCGCCCTCGACCTCACCTCCAGCGACCCGGTCGCCTACCTGCCCATCGTGGCCGAGCAGCTCGCGTGGCTCGCCGAGGCGGCGCTCGAGGCGGCGCTGGCCATCGCCCGCGAAGACCTCGGTCCCGGCCACGAGGCCGCACGCCTCGCCGTGATCGGGATGGGCAAGACTGGTGGTGGGGAGCTCAACTACGTCTCCGACGTCGACGTGATCTTCGTCGTGGAGCCGGCAGCCGGCCACAGCGAGGCCCGGGCGATCGAGGTGGGCACCCAGCTGGCGGTGTCGCTGATGAGGGCCTGCTCGGCCACCTCGGCCGAGGGGAGCCTGTGGCCCGTCGACGCGGCACTGCGGCCGGAGGGCAAGAACGGGCCCCTGGTGCGCACCATCGCGGGCCACCGGGCCTACTACGAGCGCTGGGCGAAGACCTGGGAGTTTCAGGCGCTGCTGAAGGCCTGGGTGTCGGCCGGGGACCGCGAGGTGGGCGAGTCCTACCTCGCGGTCATCCGGCCCTTCGTCTGGGAGGCGTCCGGCCGTGACAACTTCGTCGAGGACGTGCGGGCGATGCGGCGTCGGGTCGAGGCGCACGTGCCGGCAGCCGAGGCGGGTCGACAGCTCAAGCTCGGCCGGGGCGGCCTGCGCGACGTGGAGTTCGCCGTGCAGCTGCTCCAGCTGGTGCACGGGCGCTCCGACCCGACCCTGAGGTCGGCGACGACGCTGGAGGCGCTCGCGTCGCTGGCGAAGGGCGGCTACGTCGGACGTGACGACGCGGCGACCCTCGACGAGGCCTACCGGCTGCTGCGCACGCTCGAGCACCGCATCCAGCTGCACCGCATGCGCCGCACCCACCTCATGCCGACCAGTGACGCCGACCTGCGGAGGCTGGGGCGCTCGATCGGCCTGCGCATCGACGCCGCCAAGGCCGTGGTGGACCTGTGGCAGTCACGCGCCCGAGAGGTGCGCCGGCTGCACGAACGACTCTTCTACCGCCCGCTGCTGGGCGCTGCCGCCCGGATGAGGACCGTCGACTCGACACTCAGCCCGGAGCAGGCCGGCCGTCGCCTGCTCGCCCTCGGCTTCCTCGACCCGGCCGGCGCGCTGCGTCATCTCGAGGCCCTCAGCGTCGGGGTGTCGCGCCGCGCGGCGATCCAGCGCACGCTGCTCCCGGTCATGCTGGGCTGGCTGGCCGACGAGGCCGATCCTGACGCCGGGCTGCTGGCCTTCCGTCGGGTCAGTGACGAGCTGGGCACCATCCCGTGGTATCTCAAGATGCTGCGGGACGAGGGCCGAGCGGCCGAGCGGCTCGCCCGCGTGCTCGGTCGCAGCCGGTATGCCGCCGACCTGCTCGTGCGCTCACCCGAGAGCGTCTCGATCCTCGGTGACGACCGGGGCCTGCTGCCCCGCACGCAGGACCAGCTGGTGGTGACGATGCGCAGCGCGGCGATGCGCAAGGTCGAGCCTGCGGTGGGGGTGACGGCCGTGCGTTCCATCCGCCGGCACGAGCTGCTGCGCATCGCCTTCGCCCAGCTGACCGGCCAGATCGGGGTCGTCGAGGTGGGGCACGCCCTGTCCGACCTCACCGCGGCGACCCTCGAGGTCTGTCTCGAGGCCGTCGTGCGCCAGGTCGAGCAGTCGTTGGGGGAGCCGCTCGGCACCGAGCTGGCCGTCATCGGCATGGGCAGCCTCGGCGGACGCGAGATGGGCTACGCCTCCGACGCCGACGTCCTCTTCGTGCACCGGCCCCGGCCCGGCACTCCCGACGAGGTCGCGCAGAAGCGGGCCCTCACCGTGGTGCAGGAGCTGCGACGACTGCTCGGCGAGCCGGGGCCGGACCCCCAGCTCGGTGTCGATGCCGACCTGCGCCCGGAGGGCAAGGCCGGTCCGCTGGTGCGCAGTCTCGCCTCGTATGCCGCCTACTACGACCGGTGGGCCCTCACCTGGGAGTTCCAGGCCCTGCTGCGAGCCCTCCCCGTGGCCGGGGACCCCGGGCTCGTCGCCGACATGATGGCCCTGGTCGACCCGCTGAGGTATCCCGAGGCGGGGCTGCCCGCAGCCCGGGTGCGGGACGTGCGGCTCATGAAGGCCCGAGTGGAGGCCGAGCGGCTGCCGCGGGGGGCCGACCGTCGCACCCACCTCAAGCTGGGTCTCGGCGGCCTCACCGACGTCGAGTGGACCGTGCAGCTGCTGCAGCTGCGGCATGCCGGACGGGTGCCCTCGCTGCGGGTCACGGGGACCATGGCCGCCCTCGATGCGGCCGAGGCCGCGGGTCTGCTCCCGGCCGAGACTGCCGCCGACCTGCGCACGGCGTGGGGCTTCGCCACCTCGCTGCGTCGCGCCTCCGTGCTGTGGCGGGGGCGGGCGGTCGATGCCGTCCCGAGCGACCTGCGTGACGCCGACGGTGTCGGGCGCATCGTCGGTCGAGATGCGGGACGCGGCGCGACGTTGGAGGATGACTACCTGCGCATCAGCCGGCGCAGCCGGGCGGCCATGGAGTCGAGCTTCTACGCGGACTGATCACGCCGGTGCTGCACCGGTGGATCTGGCCGCGGTGGCTGCGGGACCCGGTCATGGGGGTTGGCGACAGGCAACGAAGGACGAGGGATGGGCACGCAAGGGGACTCCACGGAGTCCGGGACCGAGACGGCCGAGGTCGCGACGTGGACCGAGCTCTTCGCGGTCCCCGGAGTGGGCCTGCTGTTCCTCGTCCAGGCGCTCTCGACCTGGGGTGACTACATCGCCCGCCTCGCGGTCGCGGCAGTGGTCTACGCGTGGACGCAGTCGCCGCTCGCGACGGCCACCACCCTGGCCGTCAGCCTGCTCCCGGCCGTGTTCGGCCGGAGCCTGCTGAGCCCCCTGGTCGACCGCTTCCACTTCCGGTCGGTCCTCGTGGGGTCGGCGGCGGCCCGTGGCGTGCTGGTGGTCGCCCTGATCACTGCGGTGCAGCTGAGCCTGCCCCTCCTCGTGCTGCTGTGCCTGCTCGTGCTCCTCGAGCTGCTCGGCGCGCCCGCGGCGACGGCCGCGCAGGTGATGTGGGCCGAGCTGCTGCCCGATCGTCGACACTTCGTGCGGGCGATGGGCCTCGCGGCCCTCTCTGACCAGGCCAACCAGGCGGTGGGTCTGGCCCTCGGCGGTCTGTTGATCGGTCTCGTCGGGGTCTCGACGGGGCTGGTCCTGGATCTCGCGACCTTCGCGGTCGTGGTCGTCGTCGTGCTCGCCGTGGTGCGACCCGGGACCGCGGCGTCGTCGCCGCCTCGGCTGCGCGTGCTGGGTTCGCTCAGGTCCGGTCTGCGCTTCATCGGCAGGGACCCCGTGCTCGTGCGGCTCCTCGCCCTGAGCGCGGTCTCCACGCTCGCGGTCATCGCCCCCGAGGCCGTCGCCATCCCGTATGCCGGTGAGGACAGGTCGTGGGGAGGGCTCCTGATGAGCGCCCCCATCGCCGGGGCCGCGATCGGTGTCCTGGTGGTGAGCCGCTGGGCGCCTCGGGTGGCCAACGCGCGGCTGCTGCCGATGGCCGTGCTGATGCCCCTGCCCCTGCTCCTGACGGCGTTCCACCCGAGCCTGGCCCTGACCTGGTTGCTGTGGTGCGCCAGCGGGGTCTTCCAGGCTTTCATGTTGCCGCTGCAGTCGACCTTCACCCTCGTGGTGCCCCAGGAGCGCCGCGGCACGCTGCTCGGTCTCGCGGCCTCGGTGTCGGTGGGGGTGTCGGGCGCCGCCTACCTCGTGGCCGGCTGGCTGGCCGAGCACACCACCCCTGCCGCCGCGGTGACCGTCTGCGCCGTGGTCTGCCTGGGTGGCCTGCTGCTGGTCGGTGGGACGTGGCCCCGGCGCCAGCTCGAGTCCGTGGTGTCCCGGGTCTACGGGGTCGACGGCCCGGCGGGTCCCGGCACCGCGGCATCCCGGGGATGATCATGGTCCTCACCGGTGCCGGACGATCAGCGGCCGCGGGGTTCTCCGTTGCGCAGGTACAGTCCGCTCATCGTGGAGCGTGAACAACTTCAGTGGTCGAGATGCTCGCGCTACGGACGAAAGTGGGTGTCGTTATATGCGCTTAGTTCTGTTTGACCGAAAATCTCACGCGGGAAGACTGATAGATCACGTCGAAAACTTGTTCAAGGACCTTGTATCTTGCACAACTTCTGCCTAAGTTGAGGGCACAGCCTTCCCCGGGATCCACCGGGGGTTGTCCCACCGCTCGGGATGAGCGCCAACGAGGAGTGCACACCATGATCATGCGAGCGAGCGTCAGTCTCCCCCCCGCCCGTGTCGAGGCCTACGAGTGGCAGGAACAGGGTCGCTGCCGCGGGATGGACTCGGAGAAGTTCTTCACCGACGACCGGGACCAGAACCAGAAGCGCCGGGTGAGCCGCACCCGTGACGCGAAGGAGCTGTGCTCTGGCTGCCCCGTCATCACCCAGTGCCTCGAGCACGCGCTCGCGGTGCCGGAGAACCACGGCATCTGGGGTGGCACCACGGCCGCCGAGCGCCAGCGGATGCTGTGGCAGATGGCTGGCTGAGGGCCGCGAGCGAGCGGCCACGACCGCTCGTCACCCCCCACGATCTCGCACGTGAACGACTGCGTCGCCCGGACAGCCACGAGGCTTGCCGGGCGTTCGGCTGTTCAGGGGGCGATGTCGGTCGTCCCCGACCGGTCGAGGGCGCTGCGCACCGAGTGCTCGAACAGCTCGCCGACCTCGGTGCCGCCGGCCCGGGCCATCACCGCCAGCACGCTGGTGCGAGCGAACGAGCAGTAGAGGCTCGCCTCGAGGAACCAGGGATCCCCGGCGGGGTCCACCCGGAAGTCGAAGAGGCTGTAGTCACGGCAGCCGAGGGCCCGGTGGGCCGCGCGGGCCACCGCCCACACCCTCTCGGTGAGGGGGTCGCCGGGGTCGACGACCCAGGCGTGCTCGGCGTCCTTGGCCACGAGCTCCAGGTCGCCATCACCGCCCCTGCGCAGCTTGTCGGCTGCGTCGCGGATCGGCTTGCTCTCGGGGTCGACCGCATACTCCTCCAGGGGGAGGCCGACCAGCTCGCCGTCGCGCTCGACGATCCCGCAGCGCACCTCACGCCCGAGGGGGACGAACTCCTCGACAAGCACCTCGTCGGAGTGGAGGAAGGCCTGTGCGAGAGCAGCCTCGTAGCCCGCGGTTGCCGTCACGAGCGAGACGCCGTGCGAGTTGTCGGCGTCGACCGGTTTGACGACCACGGGCGGAGGCAGGCTCGCCCGGTCGCCAGGACGCAGCAGCTCGCCCCGAGGGACGGGCACACCTGCCGCGGCGACGACGGCGCGGGCGCGGGCCTTGTGCGCACCAAGGGCCATGACGTCGGGAGCGTTGCCCACGTAAGGAATTCCCAGGAGGTCGAAGAGGGCTCGGTAGGTCGTCATGCCGGGCAGGCAGAACATCTGCGGGACCATGACGTCGACACCGAGGCTGCCCAGGTGGGCGATCGCCGCCTCGGGGGAGAGCAGGTCGGCCTGCGAGACGGCGTCGTCGCCGAGGCCGGACGGAAAGCTCCAGCGGCCGTCGGGGAAGACGACGGCGACCAGCTGCTCGTAGCGCTCGGGGTCGGCTGTCGCCGTGAGGGCATCAGCGGCGTAGAGCCGGGAGAGGTCGCCGAAGAAGTCGTCGACCGAGGAGCCGGTCAGGTGGAGCACGCGCAGGGGCCGGGTCACCTCAGTCTCCTGCTGCCTCGACGAGCTTGCCGATGTTGAAGTCGATGCGGATCCAGCCCTTGCCGTGTCTCAGGTTCTGCAGCAGGAGCCACGGGATCTGCAGGTGGTGCACCAGGAGGAAGGGCAGAGGGTCTGACCAGTCGAAGATCGCGTCGCGGCCGTGGCGCACCACCCTCGCCCGCGCGGCAGCGGTCGACGGGTGCGCGAGCATCCGCCACAGCTCGTGGTAGAGCCAGTAGGTCGGGCGGCTCGTCGGCAGCGGGCGGATCAGGGGGTGGCCGTCCTCGAGGTAGGCGGGGGCGAGGTCGGGGTGGCCGTCGAAGAGGGTGATGGCCGAGTGGGTGCGCGGGTTGCACTCGATGGCGTAGACCCGACCGTCGCCTGCCCTCATGAAGTCGAAGGAGAACTGCCCCGTCAGGCCGGTCGACTCGACGAAGCGGGTGACCCACTGCTCGATCTCGGGCACGTCGACGCTGGCGTAGTTGACCTGGAAGGCCGACGACTCGCAGCAGCAGTAGACCTGCAGGCGGCCGGCGCGAGCCGTGCCGTGGGTGCAGTACTCCTGGCCGGAGACGAACTCCTGCATGACCCACGGGGTCTCGGGGGACATCGGCTTGGTGTGCGCGAAGGCCGACGTCGAGGCCCGCGTCGGGCGCGGAAGGAGGGTCAGGTCGAGGCGGTGCACCGGGTCGTACGGGATGCTCTTGAGGATGAAGTCACGCCCGCTCGAGGCGAAGTCGAAGGACGATACCTGCTCGGGGTCGGTGACCCGGAGCGACTGCGGCACCGGCAGGTCGAGGTGCGTCGCCAGCTCGGCGAACGCGCCCTTGTCGTCGAGTGCCTCGATGGTCTCCGGGTCGGCGTGGACCACCTCGCAGTGTCCGGCCAACAGCTCCTTGGCCACGGCGTCGTAGTAGCTGGCCGCGGGGCTGCACACTGGGACGTAGACGTCGACCCGCTCGGAGACGACGATGTCGAGCAGTGCCTGGGGGTAGCGCGGGTCCTGCGGGCTCGGCACCGTGTGAAAGCGTGAGACCGAGGTCGAGAAGCGGTGCCCGGTGAGCCGGTACTTGGTGGACTCGACGAGCACGACGCGGTAGCCGGCGGCGTCGAAGGACCGACACAGCTGCAGGGCCTTGGTCATCTTGCCGCCACTGACCAGCACGGTCCTGCGGGGCGTCTGGTGGCCCGACGGGCTCTGCTGCTGGCCGCCCGTGCGAATCCGCTTGCGCAGCAACGCCACACCGGTCAGGGCGACGTTCGCCGGCAGGGCCAGGCCGAGCAGTCCGAGCGCCCCGACGGTCCGCAGGCAGTCGCGGGCGACCGCGCGGGGCGGTGCGGTGCTCACGAGCCGTCGGGTGGGGCTGCGGGACCGTAGCCCGCCACCATGCCGCGGTGCATGACCCGGTCTCCCACGACCCCCGCGTGGTCGGCCCGGTGCAGGACGCAGCCGTTGTCCCAGATGACGACGTCTCCCGGGCTCCAGACGTGGCGGTAGACGTTGTCGGGCCGGGTCGAGTGCTCGAGGAGCAGGTCGACCAGCTCGCGTGCCTCGCCGGGCTCCAGCCCGCTCACGTCCGCGCAGCGGGCAGCCGTCGTGAGGTAGAGCGCGTCGCGGTGCGACAGCGGATGGGGTCGCACCACCGGGTGACGAGCCGACCCCTCGTCGTCCGGACCGAGCTCGACACCGGTGACGACGTGCTCGATCGTGCGCCCGTCCACCCGGGCACGCAGCTGGGGGTCGAGGGTCTCGAGGGCGCGGTACTGGTTGCTGAAGAGCGTCTCACCACCCTCGTGCGGGATGGTGACCGCGCGCAGCGCCGTGTAGGCGGGCGGCTGGCTGACGTAGCTGGTGTCGACATGGAACGTGCTCCGGGGAGGGGTGGTGCGGCCGACGTTGCTGATCACGTTGAGCTCGTGCAGGTCGTCGACGGGGATCTCCCCGGGCGAGGGCATCAGGTCGCCGAAGGCGTGCAGGACGGCGACGAAGGCGGCGTCGTCGAGGTGCTGCTGGCCGGGGACGACGACGACGCCGTGCTCGGCCAGCAGGTGGCGCAGACGGGCCACCGCCTCCGTCGTGACCTGGGCGGGGTCGGCGAGGTCGAGGTCGGTGACCTCCACCCCGAGGGGCTGCAGCACGGTCTCGGTCATCGGGGGTCCTGGTCGTCGGCGCGGTCACCGTGGTCGCGGTCGACCCGGCGGATGAGGGTGAGTCCGTCCCGCAGGGGGAGCAGCACCTGCTCGACCCGGGGGTCAGCCGCCAGCGCAGCGTTGAAGCGCGCGATGGCGTCCCCGTTGCGGGTCGGCTCTCCCCCCACCCACGGCTGTCCCTGCATGAGGGTGTTGTCGACGCAGACCAGGCCGTGAGCGGCGAGCAGGCCACCGTCGAGGACGGCGTCGACGTAGCCCTCGTAGCCCGGCTTGTCGGCGTCGACGAAGACGAGGTCGAAGACCTCTCCCCGCGCCGCGAGGTCCCGCAGGGTGTCGGCCGCGGCACCGACCCGCACGGTGACCTTGCGACCGGCACTCGACTCGGCGAACGCGCGCTGCGCGAAGTCGGCGACGGCGGCGTCGACCTCGCACGCGACGACCTCGCCGTCGCGGGGGAGGGCCTCGGCCATCGCCAGCGCGGAGTAGCCGGTGAACATGCCGACCTCGAGCACCCGACGGGCGCGGCAGGTGTGGACGAGCATCTTCAGCAGCTGGCCCTCCACGTGACCTGACAGCATCTCTGCCTCCAGCGGCGCCGCCCCGGCCCCGCCGGGAGCGCTCCAGTCGGCCACCCGCGTCAGGTGGGCGAGCCGGGCCAGGGCAGGGGACTCCGGGGTCGTGCACTCCTCGAGGTAACGGTCGAGACCACCGGCCAGTGCGCGGCACTCGTCGAGGAGGGCCGCTGTGGTCGGATCGGCCGACGGGCTATGCAAGAGAACCGATCTCAGCACGTCGAGGCGAGCGGCGAGGATCCCCAGGGGCGTGACCGGGCGCAGCGCCGGGGCGGCAGGGGCCTCGGTGTCGGCGGTCACCGGTCGCTGTCGAGGAACATGTCGAGACCCTCGCCGCCGCGCGGATACGACCGCACCACCTCGTGGTGCCGGGCCAGGATCGACTCCAGCTCGTCGGGGGTGAGGTCGTTGAGGAACACGCAGGTGCCCACCGGGCTCGGCACAGCGGCGCGCAGGAGCCCGTCACGGGTCTGCAGGATCGAGTCGGTCGCCTGGTGGACGAGCCCGGGCGTGAGGTAGGAGCTGTCGAGAGCCAGACCGAGTCGTGACATCAGCCAGAAGATGCGGTCGCGGTCACTGACGGGGATGAGACCGCGCTGCTCGGCGATGGTCGTGGAGAAGGCCATGTCGATGTTGATGGCGTGCCCGTGGAAGAAGGGGACCTCGGGCGCCAGCTCGAGCGTCGGGCTCCAGGTGTGACCGAAGGCGATGACCCGGTCGAGGTCGAGCTCCTGCAGGTTGGGCGTCTCGAGCCGGAGCATGCTCTCGATGGAGTCGTACGTGATCCGGTGGGCGATCTCCCGCAGCTCTGGCGTGCCGTCGAGGTGCCCGAAGCGGGTGGCGAGCAGGTCCTCGCCGTACTTCTCCAAGAGGTCGAAGGTCGTCGCGTCGGCGACCGTGTTGATCTTGATCAGCTCGGCCATGCCGTTGCGCACCTGGTCCTCCGGCAGCGTGCGCAGGAAGGCGAAGTCGAGGATGACCTGCTGCGAGGCGTGGTAGGCGCCGAGTCGGTTCTTGTACTTCCCGTGGTTGACGGCGACCTTGATCGAGACGCTGGCGTCGATGAGCCCGATGAGGGTGGTCGGGATGCGGATGTAGTTGGTGGAACGGCGGAACGACGCGCAGGCGAAGCCGGCGACGTCGGTCGTCAGCCCTCCGCCGACCACGAGCACCGGCTCCTTGCGCACGAGACCGAAGGCGGCGAAGGCGTCGACGATCGACTCGACCGTGTCCCAGGTCTTGGTGCGCTCGTCGAGCTCGAGCGGGAAGACCGAGAGGGCGATGTCGTGGTGGGCGAAGTAGGCGCGCATCTGCTCGCCGTAGAGGCTCTCGACGGTGGCGTCGACCACGGCGAGGCAGCGACCCCACTGGCGGTAGCTGTCGGCGAGGTGGGTGTTGTCGACGGCGAAGACGCCGTCGACGTAGCGCAGGCTGTACTCCACCTTCTCGTAGGCCTCGACGTGGAAGCCCTGCTCCGAGGCCGTGAAGGTCGACAGCGGCGCGGTGCCGGCGGTGCCGGCGGTGCCGGCGGTGGGGGTCGCGGTGGTGGTCATCAGTTGCTCCGTCCGTCGTGGGTCACGAGCGCGGTGAGCTGGTCGAGGTCGACACTGCTCACGCGGGTCGCCGCCGCGGCGAACTCGTGGCTCTGGGTGTTGGTGTTGGGGAAGGCGACGCAGGTGACCCCGGCGGCCGCGGCAGCTGCGAGGCCTCCCTCGTTGTCCTCGAGGGCAACGCACGCGGAGGCGTCCTGGCCGAGGGTCTTCACGGCGTAGAGGTAGGCCGCCGGATCGGGCTTGGGAGCGCTCACGCTCGTGGTGTCGACGATCAGGTCGAAGTGCTCGGCCGTGATGCGGGGGCTGAGCGCGGCCAGCAGCGCGGCGACGTTGGCCGGCTCGGTCGTCGTGACCAGAGCGACCGACACGCCCTGCGCCCGGGCGGCGTCGATGGCCTCGGCCGCACCGGCCCGCGGAGACACGCCCCCGCTGGCCAGCCGGTCCTGGAAGAGGCGAGACTTCGTTGCGTGCACGGCGGCGACATCGACGTCCTGCCCGCGCTGCGCCGCGTAGACCGCGACACGGTCGCTGCCGCCGCTGCTGCGCAGCATCTCCACGTAGTCGTCGTGCTCCCAGCGCCAGTCGAGGCCGTGCTCGACGAAGGCGGCATTGAAGGCGTCGCGTTGAAGTTCCGAGGTATCGGCCAGCGTGCCGATGGAGCCGAAGAGCAGGGCGGTCATGTGAGTCCTCATGGGGGCGCGAGGGATCGCACGGTGACGTTGGTTTGCCACTGCCGAGCCCGAGGTCGGGTGAATGAGAGCCCTGGGCCAGGGCCCACCCGACGACGAACGTCATGGGGCGAACCCCGCCGACGCGGGTCTACAACGATCTTGGGGGCCTGACGCTGCTCTCGTCCACCGTGGTTGACGACGAAATCGACAGGGGCCTCGAGGGGCGGGAGCCGGGCTGTCCGATTGCGTCGCGTTCCGGCCGAACGGGCGATGGGGGAGCGACCAGGGACCCGACAGAATCGTTATGACCGATATTTACTGTTTATCACTTTCCACCAGGGGCATGTCATGAACCTGAGACGTCACTCGACGTACTCCACGCGAACCACCCGGTGGGAGGTGGCGCTCGCTGCGGCCGTCGCTGGGCTGGCTACCTGTCTTCCGGCGGTTCAGGGCTCCCCGGATGCGGTCGAGGGGGCGGCGCAGCCGCTGGTCCGAGCGGCTCATACGACCAGCAGCTTCAACAGTGACGAGTGGGGCGACGCCAAGGCCGACGCGGTCAGCAAGGACGTCTCCGGGAGGAACACGTCCGACAAGGACCCCGGCTCGCTGTTCATGGTGGGAAAGGCGATCGGTGCCCGCGCGGTGTGGGCGAAGAAGGACGACGCCGGCCGTCAGCTGACCGGGCAGGGCGTCGGGGTCGCGTTACTCGACTCCGGAGTCGCCCGCGTCGCCGGCCTGACCGGCGCAGGCAAGGTCACCTACGGCCCTGACCTGTCGATCGAAGCCAACGGCCCGTTGACCCAGCGCGACGGCTTCGGCCACGGCACCTTCATGGCCGGCATCATCGCCGCCCGGGGGACGACGGACCCCTCCTCGTCCCTGTCCGAGGCGCCGGCCAGCACACAGCTCGGAGTGGCCCCGGACGCGGCGCTCCTGGCCATCAAGCTCGCCAACAGGGACGGAAGCACCGACGTATCAGAGGTCATCGCTGCCCTGGACTGGGTCACCCAGCACCCGGTGCTGCCCGACGGCACCCGCGTGCGCGTCATCAACCTCTCCTACGGCACGAGCTCCACCCAGGACTATCTGGCTGACCCGTTGGCGGCGGCGGCGGAGAACGCCTGGCGGCACGGGATCGTTGTCGTCACCTCGGCGGGCAACGACGGGTCGGACGACGGTCGGCTCAACGACCCGGCGATCGATCCGCACGTCATCGCGGTGGGAGCCACCGACAACCACAACACGCTCTACGGCTGGGGCGCCGACAAGGCCACGGTGGCGTCGTTCTCTCAGGTGGGCTCGGCCTCCCGGCACGTCGACCTGGTCGCACCCGGCACGTCGATGGTGTCCACCAGGGCTCCCGGCTCCTTCATCGACGTCCACCACCCCGCCGGACGCCCTGCTGGCGACGTCACCGGCACGCTGTTCCGTGGCAGTGGCACCAGCGAGGCGGCCGCCGTGGTCTCCGGCTCGGTCGCGCTGCTGCTGCAGGCCTACCCGAGCCTGACACCGGACCAGGTCAAGTACGCCCTGACCTCCTCCGCCGACCCGGTCAAGGATGCCAGTGAGATCACGAGCGGAGCCGGTGCACTCGACCTGAGGCAGGCGCTGGAGACTGCCGGTCGGCTGAGCGGGACGGATGCGAGGGCCAGGACCCTGCGGGCGGCGGCCGTCCAGGACTACCCCGCCTCCACCGGGCAGGGGTCGATCGACGCCGCTCGAGGCGGATCCGTCCTGGTCGATGTCGACGGCGTCGACCTGTCGGGTGAGATCGACGTCCAGGGCAACCCCTGGGACGCAGCCGCCTGGTGGGCGGCCACCTCCAGCACGTCGGCCTGGTCCGGCGGTCAGTGGATGGGCAGCACCTGGACCGGTGACGACTGGCAAGCCGACTCCCACGGCCTCACCTCGTCGCGCTGGTCCTCGTCGCGGTGGTCCTCATCGCGCTGGAGCACCGCTGACTGGGACTCGTCGCGCTGGTCCTCGTCGCGCTGGTCCTCGTCGCGCTGGTCCTCCCCACGCTGGTCCTCGTCGCGGTGGTCTTCGTCGGACGGGTCCTAGGCGGATGCAACGCGCCTTGAGCCCCACGCAGTTCACGTGGCTCATGAGCGCCGTCCTGGCTGTCGGCGCGACGATGCTGACGGTTCGGTCAGGGGGCGGGCCGATCATGGCCCTCCACCTGCCGGATGCCGTCGTCGTGGTCGCGCTGGGCGCGGGCTTCTTCGCTGCCGAGCACTTCCAGCTCAATGTGGAGTTCCGGCGTCAGGCGCACACGTTCACGCTCGGCGGCGTCCCGTTGCTCGTCGGGGTCCTCGTCCTGTCGCCGACGGCCTTCGTCGTGACCCGTCTGGCAGCGTCGGTGCTGGCGTTCGTCTGGCAGCGGACGTCGGTGGACAAGATGGCCTACAACGCCGCGGCCTACGCCTTCGAGGCGGCGGCCGGGGCCCTGCTCGCGCACCTCCTGGTCGGCTCCAGCCAGGGACTCGACTCACGGACCGCCGTCACCCTGATCGCCGTCCTCGCGGGCGTGGACCAGCTGATGTCCGCTCTGGTGCTGCTGATGATCCGGGTGCACAACGGCCCACTGAGCCGGGCGGATGCGGTCGAGGTCATGGTGCCTGCGCTGGTCCTGAGCGTGGCGTCGACGATGTTCGCGTTCGCCCTGATCCTCCTGGTCGAGCAGGGAGTTCTCGGGGCGTTCGTCGCCGCCGTGCTCGTGACCGTCTTCGCCTCCGGCTACCGCACGTATGCCGCCGCCCGGCAGCGCCACCAGTCACTCGCGCTCGTCCACGAGTTCGTCACCGGTGGCGTCGGAGCCCAGTCGCTGGAGAGCCTCGCCCAGGAGCTGCTGTCCCGGATCCGGCGGCTGCTGCGAGCCGGAGCCATCCAGATGATGATCGACGACACCGACGTGGGCCACGAGATCGTGTCGGGCGCCGGCCCGGCGCTGGTGCTGGGCCTGGCCGAGGACGACGTCCTGGAGGTCAGCCACCAGGAGTTCGACCAGGAGGACTGGGTCGTCATGCGCACCCTGACTGAGCAGGAGTCGCTGCTGGCCACCCGGGCCACGAAAGATCCCGCGCTGCGGCTCTGGCTCGACGGGCACGGGTTCCGCGACGCGATGGTGCTGGCCCTTCCGGCCTCGAGCGGCATCCGGGGAACCCTTCGCGTCACCGACCGGCTGGGGGAGACGGCCACCTTCACCCACGACGACCTGACGCTCCTGCAAACCCTGACCGGCCACCTCTCGATGGCTCTGCGGAGCGCCCGCCTGGTGCAGAAGCTCGGCTACGAGGCCACGCACGACGCCTTGACCGGGTTGGGCAACCGCCGGGGGCTGTACACCGACGGACAGGCGAGGCTGACCACCGAGCCCGCCCGGCGCCGGGCACTGTTGCTGCTCGACCTCGACAAGTTCAAGGAGGTCAACGACAGCCTCGGCCACCACGCCGGGGACCAGCTACTGGTCGAGGTGGGAGCCCGCCTGCGCGCACGGCTGCGCGTCGGCGACCTGCTGGCGCGGCTGGGTGGTGACGAGTTCGCGGTCCTGCTCGAGGACGCCGACGCGGACGAGGCGTATGGAGTCGCGGAGGACCTCAGAGCGACGTTGGCCGAGCCCTTCACGCCTGCGGTGGGACCCTCGGGCGTGGGCAGCCTGACCCTGCACTCCACCGTCAGCATCGGCATCGCCCGGTTCCCGGACGACGGCCTCGACCTGTCCGCTCTGCTGCGCAAGGCCGACATCGCCATGTACAAGGCCAAGGTCTCCGGGCTCGGTCCCCACGTCTACGACGACGTCGACAACGCCGATGGGGCTGCCAGGCTGCGCACCGTCGACGACCTGCAGGCCGCCATCACCACCGGTCAGTTCGTCTTGCACTACCAGCCCAAGGTCGACCTGACGACCGGTGGAGTGCACGCCGTCGAGGCGCTGATCCGCTGGGAGCACCCCACTCGTGGCCTGCTCTACCCCGACGCCTTCGTCGGCCTGGTGGAGGTCTCGGGCCTGATGCGCTCCATGACCCGGCTCGTGCTCGGGCTCGCCCTGGACCAGGCCGCGACCTGGCAGGACCAGGGCCGACAGCTCAACATCGCGGTCAACCTCTCGGCCAGCTCCCTGGTGGACGACGCACTGCCCGACGAGGTCTTCGGCATGCTGGCCACCCGAGGCGTCCCGCCCAGTGCGCTGCAGCTGGAGATCACCGAGGACTTCCTGATGGCCGACCGTGACCGGGCCCGCAGGATCCTGACCCGGCTGCGTGGCGGAGGCGTCGAGATCTCGATCGACGACTACGGCAGTGGCTACAGCTCGCTCAGCTACCTGCGCGACCTGCCCGTGGACGAGCTCAAGCTCGACAAGTCCTTCGTGTTCCCGATGACCGACGACGTCCGAGCCGCCGCTCTGGTGTCTTCCAGCATCGCCCTGGCCCACAGCCTGGGGATGCGCATGGTCGCCGAAGGCGTCGAGACCCACCACGCCTACGCCGAGCTGGTCCGACTGGGCTGTGACCAGGCCCAGGGGTACTTCATCTGCCGACCCGTCCCCGCCTCCCAGCTCGACGACTGGCTGCGCCATCGAGCAGCGGTCCATCAGCCCACGTACCCGGCCTCGAGACAGTCCTCCGCGGTCCTCGGCTAGCACACCTAGTCCGGCCGACCCTCAGCGAACCGCGCTGCCCATTGCAACGACGGATACCGGTGCCGCGAGCTCGACACCCGCGTCGGCACCGTCGCCGTCGCGCTCCCCAAGCTGCGGAAGGGGAGGTACTTCCCGGAGTGGCTCCTCGAGCACCGCAAGCGGGCCGACACCGCCCTGATCACCGTCGTCGCGGTCTGCTACCTCGCCAGGGTCAGCACCCGGCGGATGGACGAGCTCGTCAAGACCCATGGGATCGACTCGCTGTCCAAGACGCAGGTCTCGCGGATGGGGCCGACCTGGACGAGCACGTCGAGCAGTTCCGCCACCGCCCTCTCGACACTGCCAGCCCGTCCAGGTTCCTGGCCGCCGACACCCTCACGATGAAGGTCCGCGAGGGGGGACGCGTCGTCAACGCCGTCGTCCTCGTCGCGACCATCGTCAACGGCGACGGCCACCGAGAAGTCCTCGGCCTGCGCGTCGCGACCTCCGAGACCGGGGCGGCGTGGCAGGAGTTCTTCGCCGACCTCGTCGCCCGCGGCCTGAACCGGATCCGCCTCGTGGGGTCCGACGCGCACACCCGGATGGTCGACGCGATGGCCGCGAAGCTGCCCGGTGCGAGCGGGCAGCGGTCCCGCACCCACTACGCGGCGAACCTGATGTCGGTCACGCCGCGGTCGGTCCGGCCGTCAAGGCGATGCTGCACTCGGTGTACGTACTGCGCCCCCATCGCCGCCAAGGTGCGCTCGGGGGCGGCGGTCGTGCTCGCGCAACCTGACAGCGTACGACGTGCCCGCGACGCTCAGGTGCCTGCCGCCGGCGGGCGCCGGCGCATCAGCACCGCCGTGAACTGCTGCCGCGAGCCCCACGGGGTCTCGTGGTCCTCGCCGCTGGTGTCGACCAGCTCCCACCCGGGGAACTGCGCCGCCAGCTCCTCGTGGGTGTAGCGCACGATCGGCAGCCCGCTGCAGGTCGTCGGGCCGTCGGGCCCGAAGGTCGCGACGACCAGCCAGCCCCCGGGGCGCACCGACCGCTCGAGCGAGGCGAGGTAGTCCTCGCGCTCGTCGGGCTCGGTGAGGAAGTGGTAGACGGCGCGGTCGTGCCAGAGGGCGTACAGCCGGCCCATTCGCAGCTCGAGCACGTCGGCAACCTTCAGGACCACCGGTCGACCGGCCTCGCCGAGGCGGTCACGGACGGTCTGCAGGGCTGTCTGCGACAGGTCGATGGCGGTGAGGTCCGAGAACCCCTTCTCCACGAGGTGGTCCACGAGGGTGGACCACCCCGCCCCGACGTCGATGATCGGGTCGTGGGCGACGACCCCGGACTTGTTGACGAGCCCGAGCGACAGCCCCGGCACCGACTGCCACCAGGAGACGCCGTCGACGTCCTTGGAGTCGTGCACGCCCTGCCAGAAGTCCTTGCGACCGTCGGCGTCGGTCGGTCGCCAGAGCGCGTTGTCGGGGCCCTGGTTGCTCGTCATTCCCCCACGTTAGCGGCCGCGGACCCCGTTGGAGCGAGAGGAGGAGGGGTCGAGGGGCCGAAACGACAGGAACCTGTAAGCCGTTCTCCACCGCGTCGAGTGGGCGCGGACCGGCCGACGGCCGTAGTTTGGGCCCATGGTCATCGACGTCGTCCCTCCCACCCCCACGCCCATGGGGCCCGTGGCCCGCCTCGTCGACGGCGGCGACATGGACTGCGGCAGCGGTCTGCTCCTGCTGATCACCCGCGCGATGCGCCGGCTCGAGCACGGGCAGCTGCTCGGCGTGCGCAGCCAGGAGCGCTCGGTCGCCGTCGACCTGCCGGTGTGGGCCGAGCTGGTGGGCCACGACGTGGTGCAGGAGCACGTCGAGAGCGAGGGGGGCCCCTGGTGGTTCGGCGTGCGCAAGGTGGTCGACTCTACGCGCGACACCGCGTTCACCCTCGGTGACCGCACGCCTGTCGGCCAGCGGCTGTGGGCCTACACCAACTTCGACTGCAACCTCGCCTGCGGCTACTGCTGCGCCCAGTCCTCACCCAAGGCGCCCTCGCGCCGACTGACGCCCGAGGTCGCCCGCGAGGCCTTCGCGCAGTTCCGGGCCATGGGCGGCCGCGAGCTGCTCCTTACCGGGGGTGAGCCCTTCATGCACCCCGAGCTCGGTGAGCTGGTTTCGGCTGCCGAGGGCCTCGACCGCACGATCCTGACCAACGCCATGGTCTTCTCTCGGGGCACCCGCCGCCAGGTGCTCGAGGGGCTCGACCGCACTGTGGCCCTGCAGGTCAGCCTCGACTCGGCCACCGCAGAGGTGCACGACCGGCAGCGGGGCAGGGGGTCGTGGGCCAAGGCGATGACCGGCATCGGCGAGGCGCGGGCCCTCGGCTTCCGGGTGCGGGTCGCGGCCACGCTGTACGACGAGGACCCGGGCGCGGTGCAGGCGCTCCACACCCGCCTCGACACCGAGGGCATCGCCCGCGAGGACCGGGTCATCCGCCCGGTGGCTCAGGAGGGTTTCGCCGACACCGGGGTGCACGTCTCGCTCGACACCCTCGAGCCCGAGCCCACCATCACCGTCGACGGGGCCTGGTGGCACCCGGTTGCGGTGACCAACCCGCACCTGCGGATCGCCGACAGCCCGCTGCCCATCGACGAGGTCTTCGCGGTCGTCAACGACACGATGGCGGTGCAGGACGCCGCGACCCGCTCCGGGCGCGAGGTGTTCCGCTGCGCCTGATCGTCACCCCCCAAGCCCACCTCGACCGCGTCCTCCACGACCGTCCCCCTCTGCCCGCCCAGGAGCACCTCGTGACCACCATCGACCGCCGCAGCCTGCTGCTCGGCGCCGGCTCTCTCTCCCTGCTCGCCGCCTGCGGCACCTCGAGCACCACGTCGTCCGGATCGGCATCCGGGGCCGGGGCCGGGCTCCCCCTGTCGGCCATCCCCGACAGCAAACCCGAGAAGCTCAACCGGCTCTACCCCGCGCTCGCCTCCCGACTCACGGCAGCGACCGGGCTGCCGATGTCGTACGAGCCGCTCACCGACTACCCTGCCGTCGTGCGCGCCTTCGCCGTCGGTGACATCGCGCTGGCCTGGATGGGGGGCCTCACCGGCGTCCAGGCCCGCACCCGGGTGCCGGGCGCGATGGCCATCGCGCAGCGCGACATCGACGCCGACTTCCACAGCCTGTTCATCGCCAACACCGCGTCGGGACTGAAGGCCTTCACTGACGTCAGCGGGCTGAAGAGCCTCGCCGGCCACTCCCTCACCTTCGGCAGCGAGACCTCCACCTCCGGTCGCCTCATGCCGCAGTACTTTATCCAGCAGGCGGGGCTTGAGCTGTCTGCCCTCAAGGGCAAGCCGGGCTTCTCTGGGTCGCACGACGCCACCATCGAGGCGGTGGCCTCGGGCAGCTTCGAGGTCGGCGCCGTCAATGAGCAGGTGTGGACCGCCACCCAGAAGGCCGGCAAGGTCGACCTGTCCGCGGTCACCGCGCTCTTCCGCACGCCCGGCTTCGTCGACTACCACTGGCTGATCCGGCCCGACGTCGACCAGAAGTACGGCGCGGGCACCACGAAGAAGATCACCGACGCGCTGCTCGGGCTCACCCCGACGAAGCCGGACGACGCCGTCGTCCTCGACCTCTTCGGAGCCAAGAAGTTCATCACGACCCAGAACTCCAACTACGACAAGCTCGCCTCGGTCGCGAAGGGGCTGGGACTACTCACGTGAGCGAGGGCGACCCGGTCATCCGGCTGCGGGGGGTCGAGCGGCGCTTCGGTGACCGTGCGGCCCTGACCGGCGTCGACCTCACCGTGCAGCGGGGTGAGCGGGTCGCGCTCCTGGGTTCGAGCGGGGCCGGCAAGAGCACCCTGCTGGCCCTGCTCAACGGGACGCTGTCGCCGACCTCCGGGTCGGTGGAGGTGCTCGGTGGCGACCTCTCCCTCCTCTCCGTGGGCGCCCTGCGCCGTCTCCAGCGACGGATCGGCACGATCAGCCAGCGCCTCGATCTCGTGGAGCAGGTGCGCGTGCTACACAACGTCAACGCGGGGCGCCTGGGCCGGTGGAGCACCCTCAGGGCGCTCACCGCCCTGGTCCTGTCCCGGTCCGACGCGGTCGTCGACTCGGCGCTCGAGCGGGTCGGTCTGGAGTGGGCCGTGCACGAGCGCACCGAACGACTGTCGGGCGGGGAGCGCCAGCGCGTGGCGATCGCCCGCCTGCTCGTGCAGGAGCCCGAGGTGGTGCTGGCCGACGAGCCCGTCTCGAGCCTCGACCCCTCCCGGGCGTCCGAGGTGCTCCGGCTGCTGGGGGCCGCCTCGGCCGACGGCACACTCGTCGTCAGCCTGCACCAGCCTGACCTGGCCCGACGGCACTGCACGAGGGTCGTCGGCCTGCAACAGGGCCGGGTGGTCGTCGACCTCCCGGTCGATGCGCTGACGCAGTCCGACCTCGACGCGCTGTACGCCCTGCGGTGAGTCTCACCCTGCACGAGACCCCCGGCCCGGGCGGGAGCCCGCCCGAGGCGGCGGCTCCTGCGCGGCCGCGCACGTCGCGGCGCACGGTCGGTCTACGACGGCTGGCCGGCACCGCCCTCGTCGTGGTCCCCGTCGTCTGGGCGCTCGTCCGGGCCCTGGCCCCCGGGGTGGCCGTGGTCAACCCCGGCGGCCTGCCGGTGCTGAGGCGCCTGCTGTCCGCCGTCGCCCACCCGGCGCTGTCCGCCGGCTTCCTGCGCGTGGTCGTGGGCGCGGCGGGCACGACGCTCGTCTTCGCCGCGCTCGGCACCGCCGCTGCGCTCGTCCTCGGCGCGGCGGGCGCGCTGGTGCTCAGCGACGCGACCTGGCGCCACCGGCCGGGTCCGGCGGTGCGGGCCGTGCGGCTGATCGTGCGCGGTCTGCTCGTGGCGATGCGCTCCGTGCACGAGGTGGTGTGGGCGCTGCTGTTCGTCAGCGTCCTCGGCCTCGACCCCCTGGTGGCGGTGCTCGCCATCGCGGTGCCCTTCGGCGCCCAGACGGCGAAGGTCTTCTCCGAGATCCTCGACGACGTGCCCCACCACGCCCTGCGCGCCCTACGGGCCGCGGGAGCCGGTTCGGTTCCGGCCCTCGCCTACGGGCTGCTGCCGCCCGCGGCGCCGCTGCTGCTCTCCTACTCCTTCTACCGCTTCGAGTGTGCGATCCGCTCGGCCGTGGTGCTGGGCGTCGTCGGTGTCGGCGGGCTCGGCAGCGAGATCGTGGTCAGCCTGCAGTCGCGCAACTGGGACGAGGTCTGGACCCTCGTCGGCGCGATCGTGGTGCTCTCGGCCCTCGTCGACGTCTGGAGCGCCCGGGTGCGGACCGACCTGTCCGTGGCGTCCTGCTCCGACTGGACGGCCGGCACGGTCGCCGCCGCAGACAGGGGCGGACCGACCCGGTGGGCGCGGTGGTCGGCCGCCCTGATCGTGCCGGCGGTGGTAGCCGCCTGGGTCCTCTCGGGCGTCTCCCTCGGCGGCCTGTTCTCCGACCGAACCCACGCGCTGACCACCGGTCTCATCCACGAGATGCTGCCACCGACCTTGCCTCGTGGCGGGTGGGGCGAGCTCGGGGGCGCCGTCCTCGACACCCTGTCGATGGCCGTCCTGGCCATGGTCGCCGCCGTGGTCCTGTCGCTGCTCGTCGGTCCCGTCGCCACCCGCGTGCGGCCGGTCGCCCACCGGGGGCGCGGTTCCCGAGGCGCCGCCGCTCCCGTCGCCGTGGCCCGCGTCCTCGCCCGGATGACGTTGCTGGTGCTGCGGTCGGTCCCGCCGACGGTGTGGGCCGCCCTGGCCCTGCTGGTGCTCTTTCCGGGTGTGCTGCCGGGGGCGCTGGCCCTCGGGCTCTACACCGGCGGGATCCTCGGCCGGCTGGTGGCCGAGGCGTGGGAGAGCATCGACCGTCGCCCCCGGGACGCCCTGCGCGCCGCCGGGATCGGCCCGGCCACCGCCGCGGTCGCGGCGGTGCTGCCGCCGTCGTCCCGGCACCTCGTCACCTACTCGCTCTACCGGTTCGAGATCTGCGTGCGCGACACGGCCGTGGTGGGCGTCGTCGGGGCAGCCGGCCTCGGGCAGCTGTTCGCCGAGAACCTCTCGATCTTCGACTTCCCCGTCGTGACCACCCTGCTGCTGGCCTCGATCGGGGTGAGCCTGCTCAGCGAGGTCCTCGGACGGCGGGTGCGGCGGGCGCTCGAGGCCTGACCGACGGCCGGAGGATCGACCAGGGGGCGGGCCCTGAGAACGCGGTGAGTGTCGTCACCTTCACGGCCCGGGAGCGCCAGCGAGAGTCGGTTGGGCCGCATCGGCCCGGGTGTTGTGGCCGTGCCGTGATTCCAGCAGGCCGGGGATCGCTCCTCGACGACGGGTGGCTCATCGATCAGCAGAAGCAAGCGCTCGACCGGGTGTGCGCTGACGGCATCGACCCCCGGCGACAGGACGGCGCTGCTCACTCACCTCGGGACATTGGGTGGCGTGCATCCCCGGCGGGGTCCGGTGACGGTTCGGCGGCGGAACGGCAGTGTGGGGTGGTTGACACCACCTCGGGAACCCACACGACGAGTTGTGCGCGTACTCGGTCGGCGAGTTGTTGCCTACGCGCATAGGGAGTCCGCCTCACCACAGCTGAACGCCAGACCGTCATGGCAGATGCGCCACCAGTGTCCGCGGCGGACTTGTTCCCTGGGGCAGCTCGGCGAAGCAGCCTTGCCCTCAACCCATAGTGCACCCGCTTTCGGTCCAAGATCGCCCGGAGCCTCGGCTGTGAAGGCGTCGTCGGGCCCGGTCTTCAACCCGGCGGCGGGTCGTGCTGGCTGATCGGGAACCCAACGGGACACCGTCGCCGCAGATCAGGGCCCCACCTCGGGTCAACCTCGCTTCGGCGCTCTCGATCAGAAGGGCCAGCGTTGCGGCAGGCTGGTGTGGATCCGTTGGGCGAGACTCCACCGACCCCAGGTCGGCACGATCGTCAGTAGCACCAGCGGGAAGAGGTCTTCCGCGGGGTACTGCCACAGGTAGAGGTTGGTGTGCAGCAGCATGAGGTAGACCGGGCCGATGAGCAGCAGCCCCCCGAGCGCGGCGGCGCGGGGGAGCACCCCGAGGACCAGCCCCAGGCCGACGGCGAGCTCGGCCACGGTGAGGAACCAGCCGAAGAAGCCGAAGTTGGGCAGCACGACGTCGCGGTAGAAGGCCCCGAGCGGCGCGATGTAGGTCTTGGCCGACGCATCCTTGGCGATGCTCTCGGCCACCCCGCGGGTGACGAGGTTGAAGGAGAGAAAGCCGAGGTCGTAGGTCGCCTTACCGATGAGCTTGGCCAGGCCGTTGCTTAGCCAGACCAGCCCGGTGAAGATGCGCAGGGCGGTGAACGCCCTGGCCATCAACGCCGTCGACGCCGGCTCGTTCGTCACTGCAGCATCCGACCGCACCGTGCTACTGCTCATCGCCAGCCTCCGTCGTGCGGACCAGGATCCCGCCTCGACCGTGGTGGCCGGGCGGTCGGGTCCCGCAAGGGCACCACCTTAGCGCCCGCCGCGGGGGCAGGGAATGACGCGGACCCTACGCGCGCGGGAAGCCGGCCGCGAGCACGTCACCGCGCCGGCGGTAGCCGAGGTACTCCTCGCGGATCGACTCGTACCAGGTCACCCTCGAGGGAGCGGGCAGGCGCGAGACGATCGAGACCGACCTCGTCGTCCACGGGGCCGGCCGCATCGACGACCTCGACAGCCTGGGTCTCGATGCCGCCAGGGTGCGGTGGGGCGAGCGCGGCGTGCACGTCGAACGCCACCTGCAGAGCAGCACGAACCGCTCCGTCTGGGCCGCTGGTGACTCCGCAGACACCGCCGGGATGCCGCTGACCCCGGTCGCGGTCTCCGAGGCCAAGGTCGCCGCGTCGAACATGCTCAACGGCACCACCACCCCGGACTACACCGGGATCCCGACCCGCCGTCTTCACCGTCCCCGAGCTGGTGCGCGTCGGCCTGTTCGAAGCCGAGGCCAACGACCGGGCGCTCGACGTCGAGATCGCTACTCCGACACCAGCAACTGGTACTCCAGCTACCGCATCGGGGGGTCCACCGACGCCGCCAAGATCCTCATCGACCGGGCGAGTGACCGGGTCGTCGGCGCCCACCTGCTCGGACCCGAGTGCGGCGAGCTGGCCACCACCCTCGGTGTGGCCATCAAGTTGGGACTGACCACCCGCCGGCTGAGGTCAGCCACCGCCGCCTACCCCACCCTCGGATCCGACCTCGGCTCCCTGCTCTAGCTGGGCAGGCCCACCACAAGGCGGCAATCCTCCGCCGACCCACCGCTCACCCGGGGCAGTGCAGAGGACACGGTCCGGCAGGTGCCGCGCGCCCAGCCATGCTGTCCGGGCGCCGCGGACGCGTCGCGTGATGCTACTTCTTGAGTCGGCGGCTGCCGCCGTGCCAGTCTTCATCGACGCCGACGGAGCCGCCGGTGACGCCGAATGCGGCCAGCTGGGGCTGTTCACGCAGGCTGCGTTTCAGCTCGGCAAAGCCGGGGAAAGAGGCCAGGCCCACGACGTGGTCCCACAAGGCGGCAGCGCACCAGCGCCGGCCACCACCACGGGGCGACGGCCCGGCGGCTGCGGACGTAGGCAGCGGCTCCCGTGACCGTGTCACTCACCTGCTCTCCTCCTTGACGGGTGCTGGGTCAGCCTGGATGAGCCGTCTTGGGCGTGAGGTCGAGCAGGGCCTTGATCGCTCCTGAGGTCTGTTCTCTGGCCCGGAGCTCGAGCACCTGTCCCAGCAGGACCAGCACGGTGATCACCGCCGCCGCCTCGAAGTACACGTCGACCGTACCCATCGTGCGGAACGACGGGGGGAAGATCCCCGGCGCGACGGTGGCGACGACGCTGTAGGCCCAGGCGACGCCGGTGCCCATCGCGATCAGGGTGAACATGTTGAGGTTGCGGGTCCGGACCGAGGCCCACCCGCGAACGAAGAACGGCCAGCCGGCCCACAGCACGACCGGGGTGGCCAGGACGAACTGGACCCAGGTCGAGACCGCCGCCGGGACCAGGTCCTGCACGGCGCTGAACAGGTGGCTGCCCATCTCGAGCAAGAACACCGGGGTAGCCAACGCGAGACCGACCCAGAAACGACGGGTCATGTCGAGCAGCTCTTGGTTGGGGCCACGGTCCGCGGTCACCGTCATCGGCTCGAGGGCCATCCCGCAGATCGGGCAGGCGCCCGGCCCGGGCCGCTGGATCTGCGGGTGCATGGGGCACGTGTACATCCCCTCCTCGGCCGCCTCACCCATCGTGGGTTCAGTCGCAGGAGCGGTTCCGGGAGGGGTCTCGAACCTCTCTCTGCAGCCCGCCGAGCAGAAGTACTCGATATGCCGTCGTGGCCCACGGTCAGGGCCGTGCTGGGGTCCACGGTCATCCCGCAGACCGGGTCGACCGCCGACGTCGCGTCGCTCTGGCCGGGCCTGGAGGGTTCGTCAATACGGCTACTCATAACGGAAGCACACCCTCTGGGGGTATCAAAGCAAGCGTCCGGCAGCCGGTCAGACCTCGGAGTCGGGGCGCGACGGGTCACTCGAGTGCAGGATGGACCGGGTGCGCGTGAACTGTGCCTCGTCGATCTCTCCCCGCGCAAAGCGCTCGGCCAGCTCACTTTCCGCTCGGTCGACCGGCATCGACGCACCGCCTTCCCGCACCCCTGCACGGGCGCGGCGGATGGCCCAGACCCCCACCGTGATCGCCGCTCCCCAGAAGACCACCATCATCAGGACCATCACCGTCCACGTGCCGGCACCCCAACCACTGTTTCCCCACCACATCATGGCGATCTCCTCGTTGTTCGTTGTTGCACGTTTGGTTTGGCCGGTAAAGCATTCGAGGTGAACGGTCCTCCGGTCCTGCCACGATCGCCTGGTCAGACCAGCCTGGACAGGGCCGAACGTCCCTGGCCGAGACCAAGAGGGCCATTCCGACTGCCCCCAGGGCCCGCGGGGGGGGGCGAACCGACTGCGTCGACCCGTGGCAGACTTGACCCATGAGTCCTGCCCACACCCGCCGGTCCGGCCTGGCGTGGCACGGCCTCTGGCCTGCGGGGGGCCAGACACATCTGCGGTTCCTCGCTGTGGTGGGGCTGATCGTGGGGGTCGTCGCCATGCACTCCCTCGGCCTCGGACACGGGCCGATGTCGGCGGGGCACTCGATGTCGGCGGGGACCACGCAGATGGCCGGGATGGGCGCGTCCTCCGAGGCCCACGCGACAACGTCGGTGGTGGCCGACGTGGGGGCGGTGGTCGGGGTCGATCCGTCGCACCAGATGGCCGCGATGTGCCTGGCCGTCCTCCCGTTCCTCGTTCTGCTCATCGCCCGGATGCTGGGCTTCCGAATTCGGGGTCTGGGTTCCGCGGCACGGCTCCTCCCCGCGTGGGGGAACGTCCGGAGCGATCGGGCTCCGCCGGCGTACCGGTGTCCGTCCTTGCTGAAGCTCTGCATCCTGCGCACCTGAGCCACCTCGGGCTGCCCGACCGCGACGCGCCCTTCTGGGCGATCTACCGCGGCGGCATACGCGCACGTCCTGCATGACCTCCTTCAGCGACTCGACAAAGGACCCACCCCATGAACCTCACCATGCGCACTCTCGCCCTGCCCGTCGTCACGGTGGCCACCGCGCTCGCCCTCGCCTCCTGTGGCGGCAGCTCGGCCGGGAACCCCGGGCAGGACATGCCCGGCATGAACAGCGCCAGCCGTCCCGCGACGACCTCGGCGTCCGTCGGACCCGCGGCGGCCGGTCCCCACAACCCGGCCGACGTGACCTTCGCGGCCGGGATGATCCCGCACCACCGACAAGCCGTCACGATGGCGCAGATGGCCCTCACCACGGCGACCAACCCTGGCATCAAGGACCTGGCCACCGCCATCAAGGCAGCCCAGGACCCCGAGATCGAGACGATGTCAGGCTGGCTCACCGGCTGGGGCCAGCCCGTCCCCGCGCCCACCCA
Source organism: Dermatophilaceae bacterium Soc4.6 (assembly GCA_039889245.1). NCBI lineage: Bacteria > Bacillati > Actinomycetota > Actinomycetes > Micrococcales > Dermatophilaceae > Dermatophilaceae bacterium Soc4.6. The sequence goes on from JAZGVH010000002.1 coordinate 4,292,976, forward strand.
GGACATGTCCCAGATGGGATCCTCCACCTCGGGCACCATGGGCGACGGGACGGTCGGCGGCTCCGACATGGGCAGCATTGGGGGGATGGGGGGGATGATGTCCGACCAGCAGATGTCGCAGCTGTCCGGCACGAGCGGGGCGGCGTTCGACAAGCTGTGGCTGCAGCTGATGACGGCGCACCACCAGGGCGCCGTGGCCATGGCCCGGACCGAGCTCACCGACGGTGCCAACACCGAGGCCAAGCAGCTCGCGCAGAGCATCATCGACAGCCAGAGCAAGGAGATCACCACCATGACCACCCTGCTCGCCACCCTCGGCAGCTGAACCACATGTCACCCCGCACGTCGGGGTCATCCCGCCGTACCCTCATGCAGGGTACGGCGGGCGGCCTCGTCACCCTTCTGCTCTCGGCGTGCGCGTCGACCGAGCAAGCAGCGGTCGGGCCCCCTCCACCCATCGGCACATCCCCCAGTTCCGTAGCCGGATCGCTGCCGAGCCAGCACGTGCACGCCGTCGGCCGCGACCCCGGTGACGGGAAGCTCTTTCTCGCTACTCACGACGGGTTGTTCCGTTACGACCCCACCGGCCCGACCCGGGTCGGGCCCGTCATCGACCTGATGGGGTTCACCATCGTCGGTTCAGGTCACTACTTCGCCTCCGGCCACCCGGGTCCCGGGGTCGACCTCCCGCTCCCACATCCGCGCCCACGGGGAAGACCACCCGGCGATCAACGACTGGACCTGGCCCAACCAGGGAGCGTCCTCATGAGCGAACTCAGATCGCCTTTGCGGCTGGGGCTACACACCGGGAAGCGGACCCGGTTGTACCGTCTCCTGTACGGTCATGGCCTCGGTAACGGCACCGCGATGTTCCTGCCCTACGACCAGGGCTTGGAGCACGGGCCTCGGGACTTCTTCGTCAACCCCCCCGCTGCTGACCCGGCATACATCGTGCGTCTGGCTGTGGAGGGTCGCTTCAACGGTGTCGCGCTTCAGGTGGGCAACGCCGAGAAGTTCTACGGCGACCACGCCGGGCAGGTGCCGCTCATCCTCAAGCTCAACGGCCGGACCGAACTGCCGCCGAGCGATGCCCCGTTCTCGCCCCTCAACGCCTCGGTCCGCGACGCGGTCCGCCTCGGCGCCGACGCGGTCGGGTACACCCTCTACGTCGGGTCCTCCCGGCAGGCGGAGGACTTCGCCCAGTTCCGGACAGTCCGCGAGGACGCCGAGTCGTACGGGATGCCGATCATCGTCTGGGCTTACCCCCGCGGCAGCGCGGTGCACAACGCGGGAGGTCAGGACAGCTTCTACGCCATCGACTACGCGGCCCGCACCGCGGCCGAGCTGGGCGCCGACATCGTCAAGGTGAACTTTCCCGACCCAACCGTCACGCAGGGCGTCAAGGCGCCCTATGACCGCCTGTTCACCACCGAACAGGCTGTTGCGGCGGTGGTCGCCTCAGCCGGACGCGCCCTCGTGGTGTTCTCCGGCGGGATGAAGGTTGACGACGAGACGGTGCTGTCACGCACTCGCGAGGCGATGAACGCTGGGGCGGTCGGGGTGATCTACGGCCGCAATGTCTGGCAACGCGACCACGACGAGTCGCTACGCTTCGCTGCCCAGCTTCGTTCCATCCTCGCCCGGTACCCCGCCGCTAGCGCAGAGCCGACGTGAGCGGCCCAGAGCAGCGAGGAGGCCTGGGTGTGCGCCTCCGGGCCGACGCGCGGTCGTCTTCGAAATGGAGGCTGCGGTCGGGTCGGGTCTGGCCCGGGTTGCGGCTGTGCTCGGAACCTCTCGTTACCTCGTGCGTCGAGGCCCAAGCCAGCATGCTCATACCCGGTGGGCCCCATCGGATCGCCCTGACGCTCCGAGGAGACCCCCCATGATCCCGGCCCTCTCGTCCACCCCGATCGCCTTTCCTCTCGAGGATCAGGGAACCCGCATCCAGGAGGCGCGGTGACTATCGTGAATGTTCACCCCGTCGTGGGAGATGGACCTTTGAGGCTGGGTTCCAGGCGCCGGCTCGCCTGGTCACTGACGGCGGTCACCCTTGCCTTGTCCGGTTGGTGGTGTGTGCGTCACCGCCGCTCAGTTGCGGTGCGGGGTTGGGCACCCGGGGCCGGTGACGATGTGCGTGCCGGCCCCCTGCGAGTGCGGGTCTTCGGCACGGGGGAGACCGTGATCCTGCTCCTGCACGGGCTCATCGCCTCCGGCGACAGCTTCGGCGCCCCTTACGACGACCTGGGACGATCGGCCCGCGTCGTCGTGCCCGATCTGCTCGGCTTCGGCGGATCGAGGGACATGGCCGGCCCGTACGACACGGCCGCACACGTGGCCGCCCTCGACGCCGCCCTCGTCGCACTCGACCTGGACCGGCAGCCAACCACCGTGGTCGGCCACTCGATGGGCGGCGCACTCGCAATCCGCTGGGCAGCGGCCCACTCCGATCGGACACACGCAGTCGTGACGTTCGGAGCGCCGCTGTATCGAACCAGCGCGGAGGCCGACGCACGCATGGGGGCTATGGGTCCGCTCGTGGCTCTCCTTGCGGGCGAGGGTGCCGTGTCTGAGGGAGTCTGCGCCTGGTCGTGCCGCCACCGTGGGCTCGCGTCGTGGCTGGCAGTGGTCTCCAGGCCCGACCTTCCTGTCGCGATCGCCCGCAGCGGCGTCAACCACACCTGGGCGAGCTTCTCCGGCTCTCTCACCAGCCTCGTCCGCGACGGCGGATGGGCGCTCGCACTGCAGGCCCTCGATGAGCGAGGAACCCCGGTCGTCATCGCCGACGGCGCCCGCGATCCCGTTCCCGTCCCCGGACGCTCCAGCGCGCTCTCCCGACGACTTGCGAATGTCCGGCACGAGACTTGCCAGCACGCCGATCACCTACTCCCCCTGACCGACCCCCAATGGTGCCTCTCCCTGATCGACCAGGCCACCACACCCAAAGGTGACCCCAGGGCCAGTCCGGGTGGCTCCTCGAGGTCGGCCTCACGGAGGCCTAAGTGAGGCCGAACTGCGGTGAGGAATCTTACCTCGCTCAGGTTCACCGGCAGGTCGGTGAACATGCGTCGAGGGAGGTGGCGGGGGAGCAGTTCCCCCGCGTCCGAACAGCTTCAGGGTGGGACGTCGGCTACGGCGAGCGACCAGCGGCTCGCTGAGGTGCAGCCTTTCGCTGAGTGGGAATGAGAGCGCCGTGCCGTGCGCACGCGGGTCGGGAGTCGTGGTTTACAGGCCGGGGGCGTTGTCGATGGGGAACCAGCGCGCGAGGTCGGCCTCGACGCGCAGGTCCTGCTCGATCGCGGACTTGATCTGCAGCTCGAGGCCGGTGTCGCGGCGGTCGGTGGCGGTGGGCGCAAAGGGATACCAGGTGCCGCGCTTGTACAGGTAGACCAGGCCCAGCGTTTGGGTGCCGTCGGTGAAGGCGATGAGCGTGCAGAGCAGGGCCGCGCCGAAGCCGGCGTCGACGAGGCTGCTGTTGACCGCGTGGAGGTCGGTGACCAGACCCTCGAGGTCGTCAGCTGCGGTGGTGCAGACCAGCCAGGTGAAGCCGAAACGGTCGGACTGGCTGCGGTACTTGCCCTGGTCGAGCGCCAGGAGCTGCTCGACCTGCTCGCGCAGGCCGGTGAAGCCGCCGCCTTCGGCGGCCTTGAAGGACACCGATCCGACACCTGTCGGGCGGAACCGGGTGCTGCTCTGGAGGGTCACCGCTGCGGCTGGGAGGGCGAACAGCTGGTCGAGGTCGGGTGGGGCCGGCGTGGAGCGGCCCAGGAGGGAGTCCAGGAAGCCCATCGGGTTACACCACCTGACCGAGCTGTCGGGAGAGGTCGGCTAGCTGGTCCAGACGCCGGTCCAGCGGGGGGTGGGTGGCAAACAGCGAGGTGAGGCTGAATCCTGCGGCGAGCGCCGGAGCGAAGAAGAAGGCGTTGAACGCCTCGGCCTCGCGCAGGTCCCGGGTGGGGATGCGAGCCATCTCACCGCTGACCTTGGTCAGCGCCGAGGCGAGCGCAGAGGGGCGACCGGTCAGTAGGGCCCCGGACCGGTCCGCGGACAACTCCCGGTAGCGCGACAGCGCCCTTGTGAGCAGGAACGACAGCGCGTAGACCACGGCCGAGACCGTGACGACGGCGATCAGCACCAACGCGGTGTTGTCCTGCTTCGAGTTGCGTCCACGGTGGTTGCCCGTGCCGCCGTACAGGCCGGCGTACAGGCCGAAACGGGTGATCAGGCCCGCGAGGATGCCGAGGAAGGACGCGATGGTCATGACGGCGACGTCACGGTGCGCCACATGGGACAGCTCGTGCGCCAGCACCCCCTCAAGCTCCTCGGTGTCGAGGCGGCGCAGGAGGCCGGTGGTCGCGCAGACGACGGCCCGGGCGGGGCTGCGTCCCGTCGCGAAGGCGTTGGGCACGTCGACGTCAGCGATCGCGACAGCGGGCTTGGGCATGTCCGCCAGTGCGCAGAGCCGGTCGATGACACCGTGGAGCTCTGGTGCCTCCTCAGGGGTCACGATCCGGCCGTGCATGGCGTACAGCGCGATCCGGTCCGAGAACCAGTACTGCGCGAACAGGAGCCCGCCGCCAATCACGACGGCGAGCACCGCGCTCTTGATGAGCACGATGAGCGCCACCGTGAAGACCACCCACAGCAGGCCGAGGAGGAACGTAGTGACCAGCATCCGTGCAGTCAGGCCCCGATCGGGCTCGAACCGGCTCCTACTCATCCGGGGATCAGCCCGTCCTCACCGAGAAGCGCGGTCACCTCGGCGAGGCTGCTGTCGGGGCCGGGGAGGATCAGGTCGGACACGTTGAGGTCGTTGTCGGGCATCGGACGGCCCAGGGCTTGTACCCGGTCCAGCAGCCGCGTCAGGTCACGCTCGAACCGCGTCGCGTCACCCGCGGTCACTGCTGCCGACAGCTCCGCGTCCAGCTCGTTCAGTTCGTCCAGGTGCTCTTCGCCCAGGTCCAGCTGTCCCTCACCGAGGATGCGGACGATCATGACGTCGCCTTCTGTATCTGCGCCGGTTCGGGGGTCAGCGCGTCCGGCCCGGGCCGGCCCGGGGGCAGGGCCGTCTTGAGCTGTGTCAGCTCGGCCTCGACGTCGGACGTCGATGACATCCGCTCGAGCTCGACCTGGATGTCGTCCTTCGTCGACCCGGTGGCGTCCTCCAACGCCCCCGAGGCCATGAGCTCGTCAAGCGCGCCGGCTCGGGCCTGCATCTGAGCGGTCTTGTCCTCGGCGCGCTGCATGGCCAGCCCGACATCGCTCATCTCCTCGCTGATGCCCGAGACCGCCTCACCGACACGCGTTTCCGCCTCGGCGGCGGTGTAGCTAGCCTTGATCGTCTCCTTGCGTGTCCGGAAGGCCTCAACCTTGGACTGGAGCCGTGACAAGGCGGCGGTGAGCTTGTCCTGTTGGACTTGCAGGTCGGCTTGCTGCTGGGCCAGATCGCCTTGCTGCTGCTGCGCGGCTGACCGGCGCGTCAGAGCCTCCCGGGCCAGGTCCTCCCGGCCCGCAGCCAGTGAGGCGACCGCCTGCTGCTGCAGCTTGTCGGTGCGGGTGGACAACTGCTGGCTCTGCAGCTCAACCCGCTTGCGGCTGGTCGCCACATCGGCGAGACCGCGGCGGACCTTCTGCATCATCTCCATCTGCTTCTGGTACGAGTAGTCGAGCGTTTCCCGCGGGTCCTCGGCGTGGTCCAGTGCCCGGGAAGCCTTCGCCCGGAAGATCAGGGCCAGGCGTTTGCTCAAGCTCATGACGGTGTTCCCTTCGTGTGGTCTGGTTGGCGTGATGACGTGGACCCCGTACCCCGAGGCGGTCAACGGTGGTGGGTAGCCGACGGGGGGAGTGCCGCGTGCGCTTCGCGGGGGTGGCCCGAGTCCTGGGGTTTCAAGTCCTGGGGCTTGGGGTGCGGCCGGCGCGGCTGACGGGTTGCGCCTCCTCGGCTGATGGTGTGTCCCGGTGCCCGGTGTGACCCCCGCATCCGCTGGCAACACCACGATGCTGTCCGCCACCATGCCCACCGCGGTGACCCAGGTGCATGGCCAACATGGCGAGCACGAAGGTGATCACGACCCAGTTCTCCTGGATGAGACGCCACATTGTTTGCTCCTTTGAATACAGGGGGTCTCGCGACTGAGGCAGTGCCCCAATCCCGTCGTTATCGCTACAAATTTGAGGTCGGACCCAACGAGCCATGCCCCCGCGAATCTTTCAAACATGGCGGCGGGGCCTCCGGGCCTCTTTCCACCTTCCCAGCCAGCGGGGAAGCCACGCACCGGTTCGTGTATCACCCGACGCTGCTCGCACGTCAAGACGGTCGAACGTTCGTGACGTCTTGCCGATGTCCGCTCGGCGGATGGGGCTGCGGGCTGCATGTTGCTCTAACGGACTGCGACGACCTGCCGGATGGTGAAATGGTCGGAGACCGGGCCGCATTCATCGTGGGCCTCGCCGACCCGTGGTCTCCCGACGGCGCACACCGGGTAGGGCCGCACGTATACGTCTTGCTTCGAATCGGGGGTGTAACCGTGAGGGCTGTCGGAAATATCTCAGAACGCGTGGGCTCGTATGAGAGGCGACCGGCTTCGACCTCCCTCGGTCTTATGTCAAAGCGTATTGTTGCTGGGTGGTATCCGGGTCTGCCGCCGTCGCTCGCACGATGGTTTGGGAGCAACCACAGGGCAGGAATTGATCACCCTGTGGTTACCGTCGCCCAGTGGCGCGCAGGACGCTTCGACGCGTCTGGTACTCCTCAGCGTCGATCTCGCCGCGCGCGAAGCGCTCATCCAACACGCTCTCGGCAGTCGGTGGCGTAGCCCTTGCTGTGTCCGAGACGTTGGTCGCCTGGCCCCGGCGAAGCAAGTTGATCACGCCGATGACCAACGCCCAGAAGGCCACCATGAGGACGGCCATGACGACCCATCCCCCCCCGCCCATACCGCCCCAACCCACTCCGTCGTTCCACCACATGTCAAGTCTCCTTCTCTCGGTTTGTCCTGCTCCCAGACTCACTCCCATCGCAGCGCCGACACAGGGACCTTCGACCCCTGTTCGGGTTTCCCTGCGAACTGGCCGCCTCCTGATCTGTGAGGAACTCCTCCGCAATGAACGAATCTCCTCGTTGCGAGAGCCTCCCTCTCAAAGTCAGGCGTGACCTTCTCGAGGCACCCGTACGGGCAGGGCAGTGCTCTGGCAAGGAGTGGTCAGGGGCCCATCGCCCAGGTCGCCCCGGCACCCGGGGGGCACCCGGGCCCAGGGCTCCGGCAAAGTCCCGTTTCGGACGAGACCCACCGCGACCACGCCATCGTCGAGCAGGTCATCGCCGAGCTCAAGAACGGCCACCCTGGCCCACGCCCCGTCGGGTAGGTTCGTGGCTGACCCCGCTTGGCTCGCCTTGGCCTGTCTCGAGTTCAACCTCCTGCGCGCCGCCGGCGCGGCCGCCTCGGTCCGGCTCGCGAGGGCGCGGTGGGCGACCCTGCAAACCCAGCTCGTTGCGATCCCGGCCCACTTCACGTCATCGGCCCGCCGGCTCACCCTGCACGTGCCGGCGAACTGGCCCTGGGCAAGCCGCCTGGGACAACCTCTGGGCCACCACCACCGCCGCACGCCCTGACCACCCCGGCCCACCGGCCCGGAGTAACGACCCTGACGTGGAAGGGGCCGGACAGACCGGCAGCTACGCCATGCCACCCGGCGGAAGACCGAGGAATCACCGGTCAAGAACAGCGGCGTGACCCCCCGCAATCACCGTCGGTGGATTCACACTGACGTTGTCAAGCGGCTCGGGGCTCGGGTTTGGCTGGGGTGAAGACGCCGTTGTCGCGCCGGAGGGCCCTCAGGACGCCGACCCGGCGGCGGGCGAGGGCGATGAGGGCCTGGCCTGGCCCCCTACAGACGTCCTCCGGGCGCGCTATCGAAGCCGACGAGGCGCGCCCGACCGGCCCCATCAGGTGCCGGCATGGATGCTGCTCCGGCAGACGAAAGCACCGGGTCGACGCAGCCCACGATGAGGGAAGCGATCAGTTCACCCACAGCCTCAGGCCCGGTAGGACAAGGTCGTCATCATGCCAGCTTCGGCGTGGTAGATGTTGTGGCAGTGGGTGGCCCACTGACCGGGGTTGTCGGCTTGGAGGTCGACCTCCACCGTCTGCATCGGTCGGACGATCACCGTGTCCTTGCGCGTCCCGCCGGCGGTCAGGGCAAACGTGTGACCGTGGACGTGCATGGGGTGGAACATCATGGTCTGGTTCGTGAAACGAAGTCTGACTCGTTCTCCCTGTCGGACCTCCAATGGCGCGGTGTCGGGGAAGCTCTTGCCGTTGAGGGTCCACCGGTAGCCGGTCATGGACCCGCCCAGGACGAGGTCGTGGCTGGTGTCGACGGCGCGGTCCGGGAGTCGGGACCGCTCTGAGGCGAGGAGATCGGTGCCGAGCAGAACCCGCCGGGTGAGCTCCGACGGGGTGGCCGTCGCCGCGGGCGCCGCGCCTGCGGGGCTGGTGCGAACGACGGCCATCCCCTGACCGGTCTTGCCCTCGGCGGACGCGACCAGGGGGAAGACACCGTCAGCGAGGGTGACGAGCACATCGAAACGCTCGCCCATGCCGATGAGCACGGCGTCGGCGACGGCGGGCTGCACGGGGTAGCCGTCGGTGTGGGTGACGGTCATCTGGTGTCCGCCGAGAGCGACCCGGAAGGCGGTGTCGGAGCCGGCGTTGATGAGGCGGATACGGACCCGTTGACCGGGCTTGCCCGCCAGAGTGACCGGGTTGGTGGGGATCCGGCCGTTGACGAGGTAATGCGGGTAGGCGATGTCACCCGCCCCGCCCAGCAGCGGCGACTGCATGGTCTCGCCCATGCCGCCCATGCCGCCCATGCCGCCCATGCCACCGCTGCTGGTGGTGGCCCTGAGCTTGGTCAGGACCTTGTCCGGGGTGGTGCCGGTGCCGTCGATCCAGTCGTCGAGGACGACGATCCATTCCTGGTCGTAGTGGTCGGGCTCGCGGGGGTCGTCGATGATCAGGACCCCGTGTAGTCCGCGGTCGAGCTGGACCCCGGAGTGCGGGTGGTAGAAGTACGTGCCCGGGTCGGACGCCGTGAAGTCATAGGTGAACCCGGCCCCCGGGTCGATGGGCTTCTGGGTGATCCCGGGGACGCCGTCCATGTCGTTGCGCAGGGCGATGCCGTGCCAATGCACGCTGGTCGGTGCCGGAAGGGTGTTCCTGACGGCCACCTGCAACCGGTCACCGGCATTCGCGCGCAGCAGCGGGCCTGGGACGCTGTCACCGTAGACCCACGTCGGCACACTCAGGCCACCGAGGTCGATGGTCGTGGCCCTAGGGGTGAGCTGGGCAGTGACCACCCGCTGGCCGGTGGGCCGCCGAGTGGCTTCCACGGTACGGACGGCTGCCGACCCTGCATCGACTGCAGTAGTGGGCCGGCCGCAGCCAGCCAAACCGGCCACGCTCAGGGTGCCGACTACTCCAAAGGATCCGATGAGTAGGGAACGACGGGTGAGGTTCGTCAAGACTTTTCCTTCTTGGTCAGTTTCGCTGACGGGGCTACAGGGGTCAGCGAAGTCGGCGCGGGGGAGACGGTAGTGGAGTGGTTAGCGCTGCGGTGGCGTTGAGGAGGGCGCGGCGTGCTTGGTATTCCTCGGCGTCGATCTCCCCGCGGGCGAACCGGTCGTCGAGAACGTTCTCGGCACTTGGTCCGGTCGGGCCCGAGTCCGACTCTCCCTTCGACGTCACTTGCCGGCCATTGCGGAAAAGGGCGAACACGCCGCCCACGACCAGCGCCCAGAAGGCGATCATGAGGAGGGTCATGACCACCCATCCGCCTCCACTCATCGCGCCCCAGTCCATTCCGTTGTGGTTCCACCACATGGCGTCCAACTCCTTCTATCGGCTTGTTCACTTAGCCTGCACGGCCCGTACCGGCGTGTCGGTGGTGCTTGTGTGAAGGTTCACTGAAGATGCCTGGGGAGAGGTGGTGCGGGTGGTTCGTGCTGCGACGATGGCGGCATGGCACCTGTCCCCGGTAAGCAGACGGCCCGGCCGCCCAATGGCACGACTGGCGTCCGGGCGATGGTTGTGGAAGACGAGGTCGCCTTGGCGGGTGTGTTGGGTAGCTACCTCGAGCGTGAGGGGTTCGATGTGTATCTCAGGCACGACGGCCAGGCGGCCGTCGCGTCGGCCCGCGAGGTCGACCCGGACATCGTGATCCTCGACCTCGGTCTGCCGGGTCTGGACGGGATCGAGGTGTGTCGCCAGCTGCGGACGTTCTCCGACGCGTACGTGGTGATGTTGACCGCTCGCGACGACGAGATCGACAAGCTGGTCGGCCTGTCCGTGGGCGCAGACGACTACATGACCAAACCCTTCAGTCCTCGCGAGCTGGTCGCCAGGGTGCATGCCCTGCTGCGACGTCCGCGCCACACCCAGCCACTGGGGACCGCCGCCAACGACGGGCCGGTGCTGCGCACCTTCGGTGCTCTGTCTGTGGATCTGCTGGGGCGGGACGTGTGGCTCGAAGGCGAGCCTGTCTCGCTGACCCGGACCGAGTTCGACCTGCTCGCCGCGCTGAGCGAGCACCCCGGGATGGCCTTGAGCCGACGCCAGCTAATCGACCAGGTATGGGGATCGGGCTGGGTAGGGGACGAGCACCTCGTCGACGTCCACATCGGTCACCTGCGGCGCAAACTCAACGACGAGGCCACCACCTCAAAGTTTGTCCGCACCGTTCGGGGTATCGGCTATCGGATGGGGACGGGCCAGTGACTCCAACCACCCCGGACTACGCGCAGGCTGCTCGACGACCTTCCCCGGGGTTGGCCACTCGCCTGCTGGCTGCACAGTCCCTGGTCCTGCTGGGCGGGGCCTTGACCACGTGGCTGGTCGCCTCGGCCGTCGCTCCCAACATTTTCCACGAGCACCTTCAAGAGGCCGGGGTCAGGCGCACATCCACTGAGGCCAGGCATGTCGAGGAGGCGTTCGCCTCCGCGCTGATCATCGCGCTCGCCGTCGCACTGCTCGTCTCGGTGGTCATCGCCCTGACCGTCACCTGGGTGTTCACCCGCCGGGTGCAGCGCTCGGTCGTCGCGGTTGCCGTCGCCGCCTCCGCGATCGCCGAGGGAAGGCCGGGCTCCAGGGTCCCGAGCCCCGCCCTCGGCGTCGAGTTCGATCATCTCGCCGTCACGGTCAACCAGCTCGCGCAACGGCTCGAAGGGGTGGAGACCACCAGACGTAGGATGCTCGCCGACCTGGCCCACGAGATGCGCACCCCGCTGGCTACGATCGACGCCCATCTAGAGGCCCTCGAGGACGGGCTGTGCGAGCTCGACGACCCAACCTTCGCCGTCCTTCGCGGGAGCACCCGACGGCTGGGCCGGCTCGCCCAGGACGTCACAACCGTGTCACGGGCGGAGGAGGGCCAGCTCGAGACATCGCTGCGCCCCACCGACCCGATCGTGCTCGTCGAGGCGGCTGCCCTCGACGCCAAGGACGCGTTCGACACCAAGGGCATTCGTCTCACCACCGTTGCCGTCGACGCCCCACTCGTTTCCGCCGACCCCCAGCGGATGGCCCAGGTTCTGGGGAACCTTCTCGACAACGCCTGGCGCCACACCCCGGCGGGTGGCACCGTCACTGTGACCACGTCGAGCCCAGACCCACAATGGGCCGAGATCACCGTCGCAGATACGGGCGAAGGCATCAGTCCGGAGGCTCTCGCCCACGTTTTCGACCGGTTCTATCGAGCCGACGCCGCCCGCACCCGCGACCAGGGCGGCAGCGGGATCGGCCTGACCATCACCCGAGCCCTCATCGCAGCTCACCACGGGACTATCACCGCCCGGAGCGCGGGAAAGGGCTGCGGAGCCACCTTCATCGTCCGCCTTCCCACGGTGAGTAATTGGTGATCTCGCGTGGAGCAAGAGGTTGCAACCATGACGGGACCTGGGAGACCTCGCGACAGATCCGTCCAGGTCAGGAACGCCGGTTCGACGGATTGAGACCGATCACGTCGAGCCCACCCAGCAGTGACCCGTCGACGGTCGGGAAATTCTCGCCCGCCTTTGACGTTCGAGCACGTGAGGCAGCTCGACGCGATGTCATCCCAAGTGCTGGTCGGGCTCGCGGTGCAGCGCCGCGACTGTCGGCCGGGACTGGGAGCATGGCGTTCGTCGATATCGGCAACACGATCCGGGAGGCTTATGGGTACAAAAAGTGGCTCCTATGACGCTTCCGTGGGCGTTCGGTGGTGGCGGCAGCTCGTCGAGGCAGCGGCGGGCACAGTCCGCCGCGGGTGAGTTCGATCATGGCGATGAGGGCCCCAAGTGGGGGCCGGATTGCAGATGTCGTTCGCCCTGGCCCTGGCCCTGGCCATCGCCGCCGCCACGTGCCACACCCGTCGCATGGCGGCGACCCGGGCGCAGTAAGCCGCAGGCAGGCGCGAAGACGCCCACTGCGGACAACCACCCGTGCGCGGCTCTCGGTGGACCACGGGAGGGCTAGTACCGTAGCTCTTCGTGGTCGAAGCTGCGATGACGATGATCGGGCCAACTCCGGCGCGCCCACGCTGGGGCCTCGCGGGTGCCGCCTACAGGAATGGCAGCGACAGATGCGACGTGTTGTGGTGGGCCGTGGGAGTCCGGGGACAGGGAGCGTCGAAGTGACGGCGTGGGTAGTGGGTGGGGCGGGAATGGCGGTCGTCCTGGTGGTCCTGCGCGACGTCTTCCACACACTGCTTCACCCTTCGGGCCACGGCCAGCTCTCTCGGGCCCTTACCCGCTTCGCATGGTTCCTCGCCCGCCGAAGCGGCACCGCGGGAATGCGTCTGGCCGGTCCACTGGCCATGATGGCCGTGATCGGGGCGTGGGCCGTGCTGACGATTCTTGGCTGGGCGATGATCTACCTCCCGCACCTGCCGAGCTCCTTCTCCTACGGCCCGGGCCTCGACCCTGCCCGCCGCTCGGTCGTGGCCGATGCGCTCTACCTGTCGCTCGTCGTCGGCGCCACACTGGGTTTCGGCGACATCGTGCCGGTGTCGGGATGGCTGCGCCTGGTCACCCCGCTCGAGGCGCTGATGGGCTTCGCGCTGTTCACCGCCTCAGTGACCTGGATCCTGCAGATCTACCCCGCGCTGGCGACCCGGCGGGCGCTTGCGATCCGGCTGCGCCTGCTGGCCGAGCGGGGGGCGCAGGCAGCCGACCTGGCGCCGTCGGTCCTGCACGGCCTGGCTGCCGACCTTGTGGCGGTCCGTGTCGACCTGCAGCAGTACAACCTGACCTACTACTTCCACGACGGCCACGAAACCTCACTGGCCGTTGCACTGCCGGCCGTGCTGGCTCTCGGTGACGACGCCGCGGGCGCGACTGATCATGAACGACGACTGGCGGGGGCAGTGCTGCGCAGCGCCGTCGAAGACCTTACCGCCCTACTGGACCGGCAGTACCTCAGGACCGCTGGTACCCCTGCGGAGATCGTTGCAGCCTATGGACGCGACCACCACCAGGGCTGAGGTTCCCCCCCTTTTCGCGACCCGACACGCATTGGTTGCAACCAGGACACCAGCGGCGCTTGGGATCCGGCTAACTCGCACTCGACGCCGATCATGGTTTCCGGCAGAAGTTAGACACAGTGCGCGCTGAGCCACCGCATGCGTCGATGCCGGGGGTCATTTTCCGAGCGGGTCTTGCCGGCCGCCGCCTTGGCCAGTCGCTGGCTGAACCAAGGCCCAGGCTGCATCGGTGGCCACGAAGCCGTGGCTCACAGCGCCAACGACGTCCTTCCTGACTCTGTCCGACGGCGCAGACGGCAGAGACCCGTTTGTGGCGGAGCTTTGACGTGGGCAGTGCCAGTCCAGGATGCCATGGCACATCAATGGCACACCTCAACGCGGAACACCGCCTGACGCTACAAAGTGATGACAGACATCACTGCAGGTCAGACGGCGTTCCGACGGGTTATCGCAGGTGAGGGAGCACCCGGAAATCAGATGTCGTAGTACATCTCGAACTCGTGCGGGTGCGGGCGGAAGCGGATGGGGTCGACCTCGTTGAGGCGCTTCCACTCGATCCAGGTCTCGATGAGGTCCTGGGTGAAGACGCCACCCTCGAGGAGGTAGTCGTGGTCGGCCTCGAGCGCGTCGAGCACGGCCGGGAGCGAGCCGGGCACCTGCGCGATGGCCTCGTGCTCCTCGGGCGGCAGCTCGTAGAGGTCCTTGTCGACCGGCTCCGGGGGCTCGATGCGGTTCTTGATGCCATCGAGACCGGCCATCAGCTGGGCGGCGAAGGAGAGGTACGGGTTGCTGCTCGGGTCGGGGATGCGGAACTCGATGCGCTTGGCCTTGGGCGAGGTGCCCGCGATCGGGATGCGGACGCAGGCCGAGCGGTTGCGCGCGGAGTAGACGAGGTTGACCGGGGCCTCGTAGCCGGGCACCAGACGGTGATAGGAGTTGACCGTGGGGTTGGTGAAGGCCAGCAGCGACGGGGCGTGCTTGAGCAGGCCACCGACGTACCACCGGGCGAGGTCCGACAGGCCGCCGTAGCCCGACTCGGAGTAGAAGAGCGGCACGCCGTCCTTCCACAGCGACTGGTGGGTGTGCATCCCCGAGCCGTTGTCGCCGAAGAGGGGCTTCGGCATGAAGGTCGCGGTCTTGCCGGCGTCGAACACCGTGTTCTTGACGACGTACTTGAACTTCATCATGTCGTCGCCGGAGCCCAGCAGCGTGGAGAACTGGTAGTTGATCTCCTGCTGACCGGCGGTGCCGACCTCGTGGTGGGAGCGCTCGACCTTCAGGCCCACCTCGTCGAGGTTGAGGCAGATCTTGTCGCGCATGTCGGCGAAGTGGTCCACCGGCGGCACGGGGAAGTAGCCGCCCTTGTAGCGCGTCTTGTAGCCGAGGTTGCCGCCCTCCTCGACCCGACCGGTGTTCCACGCGGCCTCGACGGAGTCGATGAAGTAGTAGCCGGCGTTCTGCTTGGTCTCGAAGCGCACGTCGTCGAAGATGTAGAACTCGGCCTCGGCGCCGAAGTACGCGGTGTCGGCGATGCCGGTCGACTTGAGGTAGGCCTCGGCCTTGGCTGCGACGTTGCGGGGGTCGCGGCTGTAGGGCTCGTCGGTGAAGGGGTCGACGATCGAGAAGTTCATGATGAGCGTCTTGTTCTCGCGGAACGGATCGAGGTAGGCCGAACGCACGTCGGGAATGAGCTTCATGTCGGACTCGTGGATGGCCTGGAACCCACGGATCGACGAGCCGTCGAAGGCCTGACCGTTGCTGAAGAAGTCGATGTCGACCGTCTTGGCCGGCACGTTGAAGTGCTGCATCACCCCCGGCAGGTCACAGAAGCGGATGTCGACGAACTTCACGTCCTCGTTCTTGATGAACTCGAGGACTTCTTCGGGCTTGCTGAACATCCAACCTCCAGGTGTGGGACAGCCGGTGAGACGGGGCGAACCGGCCGTACATGGGTCCTCGTGAGACCCTACCGAGAACACGTCCACCGTCAACCACGTGGTCGACGAGCAGACGCCGAGGTCAGCAACGACGCCACCACGACGGTGGCGGGAAGCAGGTGTGAGGGTGGTCGACCGCGAAGACGTGGGGTCGTGGCTCGACGGGCCGCGAGCCCGTACCCGGGCCGACGAGGACCCGGGCGCACGTCTGGGCCTGCCCCCCGAGGGCCCTGGCTCCATCGCCCGCTTCGGCCGCCGTCTGGTGGCCATCCTCGTGGACTGGCTGGTCGCCAACCTCGTGGCCGGACTGCTGCTCGGCTTCACCTACGCCAGCGGCGCGGGCAGCTGGAAGCCGCTGACGGTGCTTTTCGTGGAGTACCTCCTGCTCGTCTCCACCACCGGCTCCACGATCGGTCAGCGCCTGGTCGGCCTCCATCTGGAGCGCCTGGGCGGGGGTCGGGCCACCATCGTGCAGGTGCTGGTGCGCACGGTGCTGCTCTGCCTCGCGATCCCGGCCCTGATCTGGGACCGTGACGGGCGCGGGCTTCACGACCGGGCCGCGAGCACGGTGCTGGTGAGGTCCTGACCGGCAAGAACGACCATACGGCCGGTACGCTCATCAACCGAAATATGGCAGTCTGGGGTGTTATGACCGGAAATTCAGTCTTCCCTCGCCTCCCCCGCCGCTCCCGTACGCGGACCCTCGGGCTGGTGCTCACCGTGTCCGCCGTTGGGCTCACGAGCGCGACGGCGGGTGGCTCGGCCGTCGCCGCAGCCTCGGCGCTCGCACCGACGGTCTCGAGGGTCTCAGCGGTCTCGACGTCCACGTCGCCGGGCGTGACGATCCAGGGCAAGGGCTTCGGCCACGGCCACGGCCTGTCTCAGTGGGGTGCCTACGGCGCCGCGTCCCAGGGGATCGCGTGGCAGACCATCGTGGGTCACTACTACCCCGGCACGGTCCTCACCGCGATCGGCAACCCCACGATCAGGGTCGACGTGCGCGGCGACCTCGGTCAGATGGCCTTCGGTGCGGCCAGCGGCCTGCGGGCGTCCTACGGCACCACGCACGCCGGTCTGGCGACGCTGCCCACCATGGGCAGCGACGGCAGCCCGATCACGGTCTTCTCCGTCGTGCCCGCCGACGCGACGAACGCGCGCCTGGTCTACAGCACGGCAGCCGGGCACTCCGGCACGGTCGGGCCGGTCTCGCCCCAGATCAACGTCACGAACGCGACCTCGGGCGTGGTCACGGCGTGGGCGCAGACAGCCAACCGGTTCGGCTCGGTCAAGGGTGAGTTCCGGGGCGTCATGTCCTCCGGCGCCGTCGTCCCGGTGGCGGCCATCGCGATGGACGAGTACCTGCGGGGGGTCGTGCCGCACGAGTCGCCCGCCTACTGGCCGGGTGCCGCCCTGGCGGCCCAGGCCGTGGCTGCGCGGTCCTACGCGGCCTACGGGCTGGCTCACCCGCGGGCGTCGAGCTGGGACATCTGCGACACCACCTCGTGCCAGGTCTTCCAGGCGCGCGCCTACTACGCCTCGACCGACGCCGCGGTGGCGGCCACAGCAGGCCAGGCCCTGCGCTACAACGGACAGCCGGCGTTCACCGAGTTCGGCGCCTCGACCGGTGGGTGGAACTCGGCCGGCAGCGTGCCCTACCTGCAGGCGGGCGCCGACCCCTGGGACGTCAACCCGGCCAACCCGAGCAACTCGTGGACCGTGTCGGTGACGGCGAGCACCATCCAGGCGCGCTGGCCGTCCATCGGCACCTTCCAGGCGCTCACCGTCAGCTCACGCGACGGCGCCGGCACCTGGGGCGGCCGTGTCCTCGGCGCGGTCCTGCAGGGCACCGCGGGGTCGGTGACCCTCAGCGGGGCGACCCTGCAGTCGGCGTTCGGGCTGCGGTCGACCTACTTCGCCGTCGCGCAGACTCGCCCCGACCTGACGGGGGCCGTGGCCGCCGGCACCGGGGGAGCGGTGGGGCTGCAGACGCTGCTCGGCGCCTCCGGCTTCGGGGTCGCCGCAGCGTCCGTCTCGACCGCGCTCACCGGTGCCTCCGCGAGCCAGTGGCGCTTCCTGCCCGGGCGGCGCTCCGACGGCATCCGACCCGACCTCGTCGCCGTCCGCATGAGCGGTGGGGCCTCGGGGCGCGTCGAGGTCACCACGGCGACCTCGTCGTCCTCCTACCGCACGCTCACCCGGGCGGTCACCCCCTTCCCGGCCGTGGCCCCCGACACGACGGTCCAGGCCGTCGCGGGACGCACCCCTGGTGACCTCTGCCTGGCGGTGACCGGCTCGACCGGGTCGCGACAGGCCGAGCTGCACTGCCTCTCGGCGTCGTCGGGCTACACGGCGTGGGTCCTGCACGCCGCGACCGCGCTGCCCGCGTCGGCCTCCCCGGCGACCTCGCGCTTCCTCATCGTGCCGTCGACCGGTGACCTCGTCTGGATCCCCTTCGCCGCCACCGGGTCACGCAGCCCCGAGCTGCACCGGATGTCGGCCGCGAGCGGCTACCACTCCTGGGTCGACCACCGGGTCCTCCCGCTCGGCCTGACCACGCAGGCGGCCGCGACCTTCCTGCTGTCCACGACCGGCTCCGGCTCGGCTCCGGACGTGATGTTCGTGCCCATGGCCAACACCGGCTCGGGCCGCGTGGAGGTGCACGTCATCTCGGCCGCCGCGGCCTACCGCTCGTTCTCGATGCACACCGCGACGCCGGTCGCGGCGACGACCTACCCGGCCTACCAGCCCTTCCTGGGCTGAGACCTCGGGTCAGCGGCCCCGCGTGGACCGGCGGTCCATGCGGGCGCCCCGCTGCGGGTCGACACCCTTGGGGATCGGGGGGCGCACGCCACCGAGCGCCTTGAGACGCTTGTTGACGACCGAGACCTCGTCCTTGCTGAGCACGGGCTTGAGGCGCTGGATCTTGCCCGCCAGCTTGGTGATCGCGATGTCGCCGTCGGCGGTGCCGACGCGCAGCAGGGTGACGGGCACCCCGGGCACGACGCGCTCGATCCGCTTGCGCTCGGCGGCGAGCAGGCGCGTGACCCGGGCACCCGGGCCCTCGCCGACGAGGACGATGCCCGGCCGGCCGGTCGCCCGGTAGACCAGTGCCGCCGACGTGAGGTCACCCGCGCGCTGCGCGTCGGCGGCCACCGGCTCGCGCTCGAAGAACCACCCGCGGCGCAGCGACGTCAGGGCGGCCCCGGCCGCCCCGGGCTGGCCCTCGATCTGCTTGTATGCCGCCCGCTCGGCGCGGCGGCTCATGGTGATCAGGGCCGCGAGCAGGCCGAGGATGATGCCCATCACCAGGGCGTAGACCCAGTGACCGACGAGCAGCCCGATGCCGACGGCGACGAGCACGGTGACCGCGAAGGCCAGGAGCATCCACCAGGTGATCTGCGGGTCGACCTCGCGAGCGGCGGTGAAGATCTGTCGCAGCTGCGCGAAGCGCCCGGGCTTCTTCGGGGTGCTGGTGTCCTTGGGGGTCGCGTCCTTGGCCATGAAGGTCAGGATAGGTCAGCGGCGAGCACTCACGAGACGGATGCCGCAGAGCGGGCCACGAGGGTGGCCGCCTCCTGCCGCGCCGGCTCGTCGGCCTTGGCGGCGAGGTGCGCCAGCTGCGGTGGGATCTCTCGTCCCCACCGCCGCATCGCGGTCGCCCACAGGCGGCCGGCCCGGTAGGACGAGCGCACGAGCGGACCGGCCATCACGCCCTTGAAGCCCATCTCGTCGGCCACCGTCGACCAGTGCACGAACTCCTCCGGCTTGACCCACCGGTCGATGGGGTGGTGCAGCGGCGAGGGCCGCAGGTACTGGGTGATCGTGAGGATGTCGCACCCGGCGTCGTGCAGGTCGCGGATGGCCGCCTCGATCTCGTCGTCGGTCTCACCCATGCCGAGGATGAGGTTGCTCTTGGTGACGAGCTCGGCTGCGCGGGCCATGCTCAGGACGCGCAGCGACTTGTCGTAGGTGAAGGCCGGACGGATCCGCTTGAAGATCCGCGGCACGGTCTCGAGGTTGTGGGCGAAGACCTCCGGACGGGCGTCGAAGACCTGGCCGACGAGCGCGGGCACCGCCCCGAAGTCGGGCGGCAGGATCTCGACGCCCGTCCCGGGGTTGAGGGCGTGGATCTGGCGGATCGTCTCGGCATAGAGCCCGGCCGCCCCGTCGGGCTGGTCGTCGCGGGCGACACCGGTCACCGTGGAGTAGCGCAGACCCATCGTGCGCACCGACTCGGCCACCCGCCGGGGCTCGTCGAGGTCGAGCGTCGTGGGACGACCGGTGGCGATGTCGCAGAAGTCGCACCGGCGCGTGCAGACGTCACCCCCGATGAGGAAGGTCGCCTCCTTGTCCTCCCAGCACTCGAAGATGTTGGGGCAGGCGGCCTCCTGGCAGACCGTGTGCAGACCCTCGCTCTTGACCATCGAGTGGAGCGCGGTGTATTCCGGCCCCATCTTGGCGGTGGTGCGGATCCACGAGGGCTTGCGCTCGATGGGGGTCTCGCTGTTGCGGGCCTCGACGCGCAGCAGACGGCGGCCTTCGGGGGCGATGGTCATGCGGGGACTCCTGTCCGGGTGGGGGTGGAGGTGCCACCCGTGGTGAGTCGCCGGCGGCGGGTGACCTCGGCGGCATACGGGTCGAGCAGGGCGGTGAGGTGGCGGGTCAGCAGGGGCAGGACCTCGGCGACCGTGACGTCGCGGCCCAGCTCACGCGACAGCGACGTGACCCCGGCGTCGGCGATGCCGCAGGGCACGATGACGTCGGCCCACGTCAGGTCGGGGTCGCAGTTGAGCGCGAAGCCGTGCATCGTGACCTGTCGGCTCACCCGGATGCCGATGGCGCCGAGCTTGCGGTCGGGGCCACGGTCGTCGGCGATCACCCAGGTGCCGCTGTCGCCCGGGCGGCGTCCGGCGACGACCCCGAGGTCGAAGGCCACCCGGATCATGACCTCCTCCAGCGTGCGCACGTGGGCCACGACGTCGATGGGGGCGGGCAGCCGCACGACCGGGTATCCGACGACCTGACCCGGGCCGTGCCAGGTGATCTTGCCCCCACGGTCGACGTCGATGACCGGTGTGCCGTCCTGCGGTCGTTCGTGGGCCTGCGTGCGCTTGCCCGCGGTGTAGACCGCCGGGTGCTCCAGCAGGATCGTCGTGTCGGGCAGCGCTCCGGAGGCGACCTGGGCGTGGACCTCGCGCTGGTGCTCCCAGGCCACGGTGTAGTCCACCGGCTGCGGGCAGAAGCCCAGGTGCTCGAAACGCATACGGCAAGGCTACGCCGGGTGCGCAGGCTCCTGGCCTCACCCCCGACGGGCGGGGGGCGGAGCGCCGTCGTGGCAGCTGTGGATGACCGGCCACGGACCGGACGGCAGGCTGGCAGGATGAGGGGGCACGGGGTCGGGGGACGAGGCAGACGGGGCAGACACCACAGGGGGACAGGCATGGTCGACGCGCCACCGGAGGTGCCGGGGCACACGCTCGAGCGCCCCCTCGGGCGCACCGGCCTGCTGTATGCCGCCCGGTCACCGGAGGGTGACGAGGAGACGGTCGAGGTCACCGACCCCGCCCTGCGCCCCTCCGTCGTCGTCCGGGCGCTGGCCGCTCGCGAGGAGGCGGCGCAGCAGCGCGTCACCAGTGAGCACCTGCTGCGCCTGCGTGAGGTGATCACGCTGGACGACGATGCGCTCGCCCTGGTGCGCGACCCCGCGGGTGGCGGGTCGCTCGAGGACCTCGTGCAGCAGCGCGGCCCCCTGGCTCGAGGTGAGGTCACCACGGTGCTGACCCCCCTCGCGACGATGCTGGCCGAGCTCGACGCCGCCGGGGTGGTCCACGGTGCGCTGCACCCGGGGCGGGTCCTGATCACCCAGCAGGGAAAGCCCGTCGTGACCGGTTTCGACGCCGTGCGACTGATCGGTGAGCAGCACCGCCACCCCCGAGGCGAGCCGTCCGGGTTCGACGCCCCCGAGATCGGGCTCGGGTCGCTGCCGACACCGGCGTCGGACGCCTGGTCGCTGGGCGCGCTGGGGTGGTTCTGCCTCACCGGTCAGGTGCCCCCGCCCGATGCCGCCGCCCGGGCGGACGAGGTGCTCGGGCCCGACTTCGGTGCCGCGCTGGCGCCCCTGCTCGAGCCCGATCCCTCACGTCGGACCCGGGCCAGGATCAGTGCGGGACGCATCTACCGGGCGGCCCCCGCGCTCCCGCTCGAGCTGGTGCCGGTCCCTGCCCCCCCGGTGGTGCCCTCGTCCTCGCCTGAGGCGGTCATCGCCGACCCTCCCGAGGCCGAGCCCGTCCCGGTGGCCGGCGACGAGCCGGTCAACGACCCGTGGGGCGACCACCTGGTCGTGCGGCCAGCATGGGGTGAGCTGCCCGGGGCGCGCGAGGCGACGCTCGAGCACGCCCCGCCTCTGCGGCGTCGTGAGGCCGCCCAGGGCCCCGACCCCGCCGCACCGCCCCCGACCGGCCGCCACGCCGCGCTACCGACCGAGGGGCTGCCTCGTCGCGCGGTGTCGGTGACGACCTGGTGGCGGGGCGCGGTGCTGGTCCTCGCGATCGTCCTCTTCGTCGGGGGGTTCGTCTTCGTCCTGGCCAGACGCCCACCCGCCGGCGAAGCCAGCGTGCCGGCGACGCCGTCATCAGGCACCCCGGGCGTGGTCGGCGCCGACCCCACGGCCCAAGGATCGGCGACGCCGACCGAGCTCCTCCAGGGGCTGGTCGACGCGCGGGCCGCGGCGGTCTCCACCCGTGACGCCGCCGCTCTCGACCGGGCCGAGGTCCCCGACTCGCCTCCCTCTGCCAGCGACTCAGCGCTGATCACCCGACTCGTCGAGGCGTCGCAGTCCTACGAGGGTCTGCGGTTCCGCGTGCGTGACGTCGTGGTGCGCTCACGCAGCGACACCCGGATGGAGCTCGCCGCCGTCGTCGCTCGCGACGGCTACTCCCTCGTGGGAGACCAGGGGAGCCGGGCCGCCCAGCCGGGGGTGACGGGCGAGACCTACCGCTACCAGCTCACCCGCACCGCGTCGGGCTGGCGGCTGAGTGCCCTCACCGCTGAGTCGCCTGCACCGGCAGCCTCGACCGGATGACGTCGGTCGTCAGAGCAGGCTGGCGACCGCGTCGCTCAGGGTCGCGTGCCGGAACGTGAAGCCGCTGCCGAGCAGGACCTCGGGCAGAGCCCGCTGGCTGCCCACCACGTCGTCGGCGAAGCCGCCGAGGACCAGACGCAGGGCGAAGGTCGGCGCGGGGAGCACGGCCGGTCGGCCGACCTGTCGCCCGACCTCACGAGAGATCTCGATCTGGCGGGTGGGGGCAGGGCCGACCAGGTTGACCGGACCGACGATCTCGGGGTGGTCGATCAGGTGGGCGATGGCCCGCACCTCGTCCTCGAGGGTGATCCAGGGCCACCACTGACGGCCCGAGCCGAGGGGACCACCGAGACCCAGCCTGCCGAGGCGCACCAGCGGCTGGAAGGCACCTGACGTCGGCGACATGACCAGGCCGGTGCGGATGGTGGCCACCGCTGCGCCCGCGTCGACCGCGGGCTGTGCGGCCGCCTCCCACGCCCGGACGACGTCGGCGAGGAACCCCTGCCCCGGCTCGCTGTGCTCGGTGAGCACCTCGTCGCCCCGGTCGGAGCCGTAGATGCCGACCGCAGCGCCGCTGACCAGCCGCACCGAGCCGCCGCGCGCAGCGACCGCCTCGGCGACCGCCGTCGTGCTGTCCACCCGCGACCGCAGGATCTCCTGCTGGTAGGTCGGGGTCCACCGGTGGTCTCCGACGCCGGCCCCGGACAGGTGCACGACGGCATCGACCCCGTCGAGGGCCGTGGGGTCGAGGTGGCGGGAGGCCGGGTCCCAGGAGACCTCCCCCACGGTCTGGGCGTCACGTCGGACCAGGTGCACGACCTCGTCGCCTCGTCCGTCGAGGAACGCCGACAGCGCGCTGCCGATGAGACCGGAGGCTCCGGTGATGACAACGCGCTGCCCGCTCATGCCTGGTGTTCCTCGTCCGTCCTGTGGTGGGTGCCGCCGGGTGCGGTGGCGCGCGGAGTCACCGCGGTTCCGAGCGTCACAGCGACGCCTGGAAGTCCCCTTCTTCCAGCCGCCGCTTCATCGTGTCGAGGAAGCGGGCGGCGTCGGCGCCGTCGACGATCCGGTGGTCGTAGGAGAGGGCCAGATACATCATCGAGCGCACGGCGATGGTCTCGCCACCCTCAGCGTCCGTGACCACGACCGGGCGCTTGACCAGGGCGCCGGTGCCGAGGATGGCGACCTGCGGCTGGTTGATGATCGGGGTGTCGAACAGCGCGCCCCTGCTGCCGGTGTTGGTGATGGTGAAGGTGCCACCGGACAGCTCGTCGGGCATGACCCGGTTGGTGCGGGTGCGGTCGGCGAGGTCGGCGATGGCGCGGGCCAGCCCGGCGATGTTGAGGTCGCCGGCGTTCCTCACCACGGGCACGATCAGCCCCTTCTCGGTGTCGACGGCCACGCCGATGTGCTCGCCCGCGTGGTAGACGATCTCGTCGCCGTCGACGCTGGCGTTGACCACGGGGTGGACCTTGAGGGCCTCGATCGCCGCGAGGGCGAGGAAGGGCAGGTAGCTGAGCTTGACGCCCTCGCGGGCCTCGAACTCACCCTTCGCCCTCGCTCGCAGACGGGCGATCCGGGTGAGGTCGACCTCGACCACGGTCGTCAGCTGCGCCGAGACCTGGAGCGACTCGACCATCCGCTGGGCGATGACCTTGCGCAGCCGCGACATCTTCTCGGTCGTGCCGCGCTTGGGCGAGATGCTCGTGCCCGCTGAGGCCGGACGGGCGCTGGCTGGGGCCGCGGCCACTGGGGCAGACACCGCGGCAGCCGGCGCAGGGGAAGCGGCCGGAGCCGCAGCTGCGGCCCGGGCGGCCTCGGCAGCCTGAGCGGTCTCGGCAGCCTGAGCGGCCTCAGCGGCCTGCGCGACGTCGAGCACGTCCTGCTTGCGGATGCGGCCCCCGATGCCGGTGCCGGTCACCGACGTCAGGTCGACCCCGTGCTGCGTGGCGAGCTTGCGCACGAGGGGGGTGACGTAGGTGGCGTCGTCGCCAGCGGGTGCGGCCGGCTCGGCGGGCGCCGACGGCGCGTCCGCGGCGGGCGAGGGTGCTGCGGGAGCCGACGGAGCGGGCGCCGCCGGCGCGGGCGCGGGCGCCGGGGCGGCGGCGGGCTGCGGCTCGGGAGCCGCGGGGGCCGGGGCGGGGGCCGGGGTGGGGGCCGGAGCTGCCTGCGCCGCCGGAGCGGCCGGAGCGGGAGCCGAGCCACCACCGATCACGGCGAGGTCGCCGCCGACCGGCACCGTGGAGTCCTCCTCGACGAGGATCCTGGTCAGTGTGCCGGCATACGGGGAGGGGATCTCGGTGTCGACCTTGTCGGTCGAGACCTCGAGCAGCGGCTCGTCGACGGCGACGTCGTCGCCCACGGCCTTGAGCCAGCGGGTGACGGTGCCTTCGGTCACGGACTCGCCGAGGGCCGGCATCGTGACGGTCTGACCGCCGTCGTCACCGGACCCTGCATCGCCAGCTGCGGACGAGGCCTCGGGCTCGGAGGTCTCGGCGGCCACGGGCTGCTCGGTGGACGGGGCGTCGGCGACGGGGGCCGGTGCCGCGGCGGGCTCCTCGGGCTCCTCGGGCTGCGCGGGCTGCTGCGGCGCTGCGGCGGGAGCCGCGTCCGAGGCTCCACCGTCGCTGGGCGCAGCGGCACCGTCACCGATCACGGCGAGGTCGGCCCCGACGGGCACGGTGTCGTCCTCCTGGACGAGGATCTCCTGCAGGGTGCCCGCCACGGGTGAAGGGATCTCGGTGTCGACCTTGTCGGTGGACACCTCGAGGAGTGGCTCGTCGACGGCAACCTGGTCGCCGACGTTCTTCAGCCAGCGGGTGACAGTGCCCTCGGTGACGGACTCACCGAGAGCCGGCATGGTCACGCGTTCAGACATGAGGGGTGGTCTCCTTCGGGTTCAGCTGGCGCTGCAGGGGGCGGGGTCCGGCGGGACGGTCTCGATGCCGGGGATGCTGTGGTCGAGCCTGTCACGGATGGGGTCGGCGTGGCCACACCGTCCGTGCAGTGGCGGCGTGGCGGCCATGGCGCGTGCTGCGCACGCGGCGGGCTCAGCCATGGGCGTGCAGGGGTTTGCCGGCGAGGGCGAGGTGGGCCTCCCCGAGGGCCTCGTTCTGGGTGGGGTGGGCGTGCACGAGCGAAGCGACGTCCTCGGGGAAGGCTTCCCAGGACACGATGAGCTGCGCCTCGCCCACCTGCTCGCCCATCCGCGCACCGACCATGTGGACGCCGACGACGGGGCCGTCGGTGCGGCGCACGAGCTTGACGAAGCCGGCCGTGCCGAGGATCTGAGACTTGCCGTTGCCGCCGAGGTTGTACTCGTAGACCTCGACGCAGTCGGCGCCGTAGGTCGTGCGGGCGGCCTCCTCGGTGAGCCCGACCGACGCGATCTCGGGGTCGCTGTAGGTGACCCGCGGGATGGTGGTCTCGTCGATGACCGCGGGCGCGAGGCCCGCGATGTCCTCGGCGACGAAGATGCCCTGGGCGAACCCCCGGTGGGCGAGCTGCAGGCCGGGCACGATGTCTCCGACCGCGTAGACGCCGGTCACGTTGGTCCGCAGCCGCGCGTCGGTGGTGACGAAGCCGCGGTCCATCGCCACCCCCGCCTGCTCGAAGCCGAGGTCGGCCGTCGCGGGTCCACGCCCGACGGCGACGAGCAGCAGGTCGGCCTCGATCGGCTCGGACCCCTCGAGCGACACCGTCACCACCTCGCCGCCGTGGGTGCTGTCGACGTGCTGGCGGGCCCCCGCGAAGCGCACGCCGGCCCGCACCGTGATGCCGCGCTTGCGGAACGCCCGCTCGAGCGCCTTCGAGGCCGCAGGGTCCTCGGCGGCGACCAGCCGGGGCAGGGCCTCGACCACGGTGACCTCCGAGCCGAACGAGCGGAAGACCGAGGCGAACTCGACCCCGATCACCCCACCGCCCAGCACGACCACACGGTCGGGGACGGCGTCGAGGTGCAGCGCCTGCTCGCTGGTCATGACCCGCCCGGTGATCTCGAGGCCCGGCAGCGTGCGGGCGTAGGAACCGGTGGCCAGGACCACGTGGCGCCCGTGCAGGCGCCGGTCACCGACAGCGACCGTGTCCGGTGCCTCGAGCCGGCCCCGGCCGGTGACGAGGGCGACACCCCCCGCGGCGACCAGCCCCTGCAGTCCCTTGTGGAGCCGGGCGACGACACCGTCCTTGTAGGCGTTGACGCCCGACATGTCGATGCCGTCCACGCTCGACCGCACCCCGAACCTCGCACCCTCACGCGCGTTGTCCGCGACCTCAGCGGCGTGCAGGAGCGCCTTGGTCGGGATGCAGCCGCGATGCAGGCAGGTCCCGCCCAGCTCGGCCTGCTCGACGAGGGCCACCGTGAGCCCCAGCTCCACCGCTCGCAGCGCGCAGGCGTAGCCTCCGCTGCCGCCGCCCAGCACGACGATGTCGTAGGTCGTCTCGGTGTCAGCCGGCATTGGCGCTCCCTCGTGCAGGATCGGTCTCGAGCCCCTCGGTCACGGGTCGCGTGCACCGTGGGGCGTGAGCGACATCCTGTCACCGGGCACCGACCGATCGACACCGGGGCGCGCCGAGCGGCGCTCGGGGCGGTCACCGGGCCTGCTCCGATATCCTCCCGTCATGGGACTCCTCGACCGCCTGCGCCGCCGTTCGGCCGGCGACCCTCGCCGCACCGACGGCCCCGACATGGCGGTGAACCGCGCCGCGGTGAAGAGCCACCTCAAGGACTTCGCCGAGACCAGGCGCGGGGTCGAGGCCTTCGTCGAGCCCTCGACGAACGTCAGCCCCGAGAGCCTGATCCTCATCGCGACCGACGGCGAGTGGACGCGACGGGCGATCGGCTCGCGCCGGGCCGCCTTCGAGGTCGCCTCGTCACTGGGCATCCCGGTCTACGACGTGCTCCTCACCGGATACCCCCGTCGCATGCGAGAGTGGAACAGCGCCCAGCGCAAGAAGGACCGGGGCTGACCGTCTCGCCCGTCCACGACCCGTTCCACCCGTCGACACCAGCAGGAGCCCTCGATGTCCGGCAAGGCCAAGAAGCCCACGTCCTCCGCAGGTCCCACCGAGGAGATGAAGGCGAAGTTCCGCGCCGCGCTCGACAAGAAGCAGGCGCACGCAGGCAAGGACGTCTCCGACGACGGCGACCAGGCCAAGGTCCAGGACGCCCACGGTCCCGCCAAGGCGCAGCAGATGTTCCGCCGCAAGTCCGGCGGCTGACCCGCCTCCGCTCCCGGAACCGCTGACGCCGGCCTCCGCCCCTCCGGGGGGTCAGCCGTCAGACCCGTCGAGGGTCTCGAGCAGGGTGATCAGGGTGCGCACGCCGAAACCCGTGCCTCCCTTGGGCGTGTAGCCATAGGGACCGCCCGAGTGGTATGCGGGTCCCGCGATGTCGAGGTGGGCCCAGGGGATCGGGCCGCCCGCCTTCGTGACGCCGACGAACTCGCGCAGGAACAGCCCGGCGGTCAGCATGCCGCCGTTCGCGTCGCCCTTGTGGGCCATGTCGGCAAAGGGCGAGTCGAGCTGCGCGCGCAGGTAGGCCGGCAGCGGCATCGGCCAGAGGTCCTCTCCGGCCTGGTCGGCCGCCGCGCAGACCTGCTCCCGGAAGGGGTCGTCGTTGGCCATCGCCGCGCCGACCCGGTCGAGGGCCAGGACCTGCGCCCCGGTCAGGGTGGCGACGTCGAGCATGACGTCGGGGTGGCTCTCGCTGGCCAGGGCCATCGCGTCGGCGAGCACCATGCGTCCCTCGGCATCCGGGTCGAGCACCTCGACCGTCGTGCCGTCACGCATGGTGACGACGTCTCCGGCGCGTTGGGCGTTGGCGTCGGGCATGTTCTCGGCGAGCGCGAGGTAGGCGGTCACCGCGACCGGCACCGACAGACGGGCGGCCGCGAGCATCGTCCCGGCTACCGCAGCGGCACCAGACATGTCGCTCTTCATCGCCGGCATGCTCGCGCGGGGCTTGATCGACAGGCCACCGGAGTCGAAGGTGATGCCCTTGCCGATCAGGGCGACGGTGGGGAGGTCCTTCGCGGCGCCGCGGGGGCGCCAGGTGAGCACGACGAGCCGGGGCGGACGGGCAGAACCCTGCCCCACCCCCACGATCCCGCCGTAGCCCCCCCGCTCGAGCTGGCGCTCGTCGAGCACGCGCACGCGCACGCCGGTGCCGAGGAAGCGCTCGCGCACCTCGGCGGCGAAGGTCTGGGGGTAGAGCAGGTTGGGTGGGGCGTTGACCAGGTCCCGGCACCAGGTGACGCCCTCACCGACGGCCGCGGCGCGGGCCACCGCGGTCCGGACGGCGCGCGACCGCGCAGCAGGGGCGAGGACCACGATCACCGGCACCGCCTTGGGCACCGACCCGGTGCGGGTGACCCGCGGCACCGCGTAGGCGCCGAGGACGGCTCCCTCGGCGGTCGCTGCCACCAGCTCCACGGCCGGGACGCACACCGCCGCGGAGGCACGACCGGCCAGGGAGCGCAGCGCGGCACCGACGGCGCGCCGTACGGGCTCGTGGTGCGGGTCGTCGCCGAGGCCGACGAGCACCACCAGGGGGGCCGCGACGCCCGGCACCGAGGTGAGCCGGGTCAGCTCCTCGAGCCGCCCCGTCGCACCGAGCTCTAGCGCAGCGTCCTGCAGGTGCGTGACCGTCTCGGGCGCCAGGTCCACCGCACTCGTGACGAGCGGCCCCGTCTCGCCACGACGCAGCCCGATGACGAGGGCCTGCGTCGAGACACTGGAGACGGAGCGGTCGCTCACGCTCAGGTCGACGGGGGCGCCCACGGTGGCCGCACCGCCCGTCGACGTGGGGCGGGTGCGGCGCGGTGAGGAGGTGGGGGTCGGCACGGTGGTCCTTCGATCGGTGAGGGGTCCTGGCCACCCTAGCCACGCCACCCGGTGCAGCGCCGGGCCGCGAGTAGCGTGGAGACCATGTCGGACACCGCCCCTGCCCTCACCGTCGTCCCCGCGCGGACGTCGCCGCTCCACACCCGCCACCTCTCCCTCGGCGCCAGGATGGCCGACTTCGGAGGGTGGGACATGCCGATCGAGTACCCTGGTGGTGGCGTGGTGGCCGAGCACACCGCGGTGCGCACCGCCGTCGGGGTCTTCGACGTCAGCCACCTGGGCAAGGCGCGGGTCTCCGGCCCGGGCGCCGTCGACGCGGTGAACGCCCTCTTCACCAACGACCTGCGGCGCATCGGCCCCGGTCAGGCGCAGTACACCATGTGCTGCGACGAGACCGGCGGCGTCGTCGACGACCTCATCGCCTACCTCCTCTCCGACGACGACGTCTTCCTGATCCCCAACGCCGCCAACACGGCCGAGGTCGTCCGACGCGTCGAGCGAGCCCTGCCCGAGGAGGTCACCGTCACCAACCTGCACGACGCCTACGGGGTGATCGCGGTGCAGGGGCCGAGGTCCGACGAGGTGCTCGAGGCGCTGGGCCTGCCGACCGGTCACGACTACATGTCGTTCGTCGAGGTCGACTGGCAGGGCGCGCCGCTCATCGTCTGTCGCACGGGATACACGGGGGAGCGGGGCTACGAGCTGCTGCCGGCGTGGGAGGGCGCGACGGCGCTGTGGGACGCCCTGCTCGAGGCTGCGGCACCATACGGCGGGCTGCCCTGCGGGCTGGGGGCCCGCGACACGCTGCGGACCGAGATGGGCTACCCCCTCCACGGCCAGGACCTCTCGCTCGACATCACGCCGGTGCAGGCCCGGGCGGGCTGGGCGGTCGGGTGGGCCAAGGAGTCCTTCTGGGGGAGGGACGCCCTGGTCGCCGAGAAGACGACCGGACCTCGGCGGGTCTCGCGCGGGCTGCTCGTCACGGGCCGCGGCATCCCCCGGGCGCACTGTGGCGTGTCCGTCGACGGGGTGCCTGTCGGGGAGGTGACCTCGGGGACCTTCTCCCCGACCCTCAAGCAGGGCGTCGCCCTGGCGCTGCTCGCGCCCTCGGTCGGGGTGGGTGACGAGGTGGTCGTCGACGTGCGTGGTCGCGACGTGGTCGCGGTCGTGACGAAGCCCCCGTTCGTCCAGGTGCAGACGCGCCAGACCTGACCGTCGAGCCGCGACCGACACCCGTCGGCCGTGTGACCGCTGGGGCTGGGTCACCGCCGACACCGCCCCCGCGCCGTCGGCCGTCCCGACGTCTACGCTGGCCCGATGAGCGACTGGACCTGGCAGATGACCGACGCGCAGGGCCTGTCGGTGCAGCGCGAGGGCGGCGACGCGGTCTTCCCCACCCAGAGCGAGGCCGAGTCGTGGATCGGTGAGGAGTGGCGCCAGCTGCTCGACTCCGGCGTCGACGCCGTGACCCTGCGCGAGGACGGCGCCGACGTCTACGGCCCGATGAGCCTGCACGGCACGGAGTAGGTCCTCGCGACGGGCCGGTGCCCGTCACGACGGGCCTACGATCGGGCCATGGCCTCGACCGTGCTTCCGGCGTCCCTCACCCGCGACCTCGAGCGGCGAGTGCGCACGGCCCAGCGGGACTGGCGCTCCCCCGGGGTGTCGGCCGGGGTGGTGCGCGACGGGGAGCTCGTGTGGTCGACGCACGTGGGGTCGGCCCGGCTCGAGCCGGGGAGGCCGGGCAGGCCGGCGAACGACGACACCCAGTACATGATCGGCTCGATCACCAAGACGTTCACCGCCCTGCTGGTGCTGCAGCTGCGCGACGAGGGCAAGCTCGACCTCGACGCGCCGCTCGGCACGTGGCTGCCGCGCACGAAGCACGCGCCCGTCACCGTGCGCCAGATGCTCTCCCACTCCTCGGGCCTCCAGCGCGAGCCGGTGGGCTACCTCTGGGAGAGCCTCGAGGCCCCCGACGGTCGCCGGCTGCTCGCCGAGCTCGACGAGGCCGAGCGGGTGCTCGGCCCGCACGTCGCCTTCCACTACTCCAACCTCGCCTATGCCCTGCTGGGCCAGGTGGTCGAGCAGGTGGACGGCACCAGCTGGGAGAAGGCCGTCACCACGCGGTTGCTCCAGCCGCTCAAGCTGGGCCGCACCGGCCTGCGGCCCGCTCGCGACCGGGCCTACGGCTACCAGGTCGACCCCTTCGCCGGCACGGCCCAGGAGGAGCAGGTCTTCGACCTAAAGGCCACCGCGGCCCTGGGGGGCCTCTGGTCGAGCACCGGTGACCTCGCGCGGTACGCCGCGTTCCTGGCCGACCCGGCTCCGGCTGTCCTCTCGGCCGAGACCCTCGGCCAGATGTGTCGTCCCCTCGTCATGGTCGACCCCGACCGGTGGACTGCGGGCTACGGTCTCGGCCTCGGGATGGCACGGCGTGGCGACCGGGTCCTCGTCGGTCACGGCGGCGCGATGCCGGGCTTCCTCACCGGCCTCCGGGTGCACCGGGGGGAGAAGACGGGGGCGGTCGTCAGCGCCAACGCGTCGTCGCGGGCCGATGCCCTGGCCCTGGCGGGGGACCTGGTGGTGGCCGTGCTCGATGCCCTCCCCGAGCTCCCCGCACCATGGGTGCCAGAGCAGCGGCACACTGACCTCGACGAGCTGCTGGGGGCCTGGTGGTCCGAGGGGGAGGAGCTGCGCCTCGAGGTGCGCGAGGGTGATCTGTGGATGGTCTCCGTCGGCGCCGGGGCCCTCGGGGAGACCCGGTTCGTCCGCGAGTCCGAGGTCGCCTTCCGGGCGGCGGAGGGTCGCGAGCGCGGCGAGCTGCTCGAGATCGTGCGCGACGACGACGACCGGGTGGCGAAGCTGTACTTCGCGACCTACGCCGTGACCCGCCGTCCCCTCGCGTTCGCCCACCTGGGCCCGGGCTGACGGCCACGCCCACCCTCGCCGCAGGCGGGCGGTGAACGGGTCAGGAGGGGAAGCTGCCGCGCTTGACCTGAGGCTTGGGCATCCGCGTGGGACGCAGCTGGAAGGTGCGCATGATGGCGTACATGGCTCCGCCGGACGGCACCTTGTCGGCGCCGTACTTGGTGACGAGGCGGCCCTTGATCCGGCGCCACATGATGACGGCGTCGACGACGGCGGCGGCCAGCAGCCCGTAGACCAGCACGAAGACCGCGAAGCGGGCGGGCGCAGACGGCACCAGCGACAGGAGCAGCACGATGAGCATGACCGGCAGCAGGATCTCGCCGATGCTCCACCGGGCATCGATGTAGTCGCGGATGTAGCGACGCTCCGGTCCCTTGTCGCGGGCCGGCAGACCGGAGTCGTCGCCGGTCACCATGGCCTGACGCTGCTTGGCGTAAGCCGCTCGCCGCTTCTCCTTGTCGACCCCCTTCGCGACCTTGCGGTCGGTCACCACCAGCGGGCGACGGTTGGCCGCCTCCTGGTCCCGCCGCTTGGGCGTGGGGCGGTTCTTCGCGCCGGGGCGCGCGTCCTGGAGCTGTTGCGCCAGCTCTTCCTTGAGGCTCTTCTTGCGACCGAACACCTCCCCAGCGTATGCCGTCCCCCGGGCCTGTCCGTTCCGTCCCCCACCAGCCGGACGACGACGGGGGGCCGATAGTGTCGGGTCACGTGAGTGACGACGTCTCGACGACCCCTGACCACCTGATGCCCGAGCAGATCGCGACCGTGAAGGCGCGGGTGACCGCGCTGATGCCCGCGGTGCGCGGCGACCTCGAGGCGCTGGTGCGCATCCCGAGCGTCTCCCTCGCCTCGTTCGACCAGACCCAGGTCGACCGCAGCGCCGATGCCGTCGCCGAACTGCTGCGGGCCGAGGGGCTCGAGGTCGAGATCGTGCGCGAGGGGGGCGCGCCAGCGGTGATCGGGCACCTCGATGGCCCAGCGGGGTCGCCGACCGTGATGCTCTACGCGCACCACGACGTGCAACCTCCCGGTCACGAGCGCGACTGGGAGACAGCGCCGTTCGAGCCGACCGAGCGCGAGGGGCGGCTCTATGGCCGGGGCGCGGCCGACGACAAGGCCGGGGTGATGGCGCACGTCGCCGCGCTGCGTGCCCACAACGGGTCGCTCCCCGTCGGGGTGACCGTCTTCGTCGAGGGTGAGGAGGAGGTCGGCAGCGACTCGCTGCTCACCATCCTCGAGCGCCACGGCGAGCGGCTGCGCGCCGACGCCATCGTGCTGGCCGACTCGGGCAACTGGGACATCGGCGAGCCGGCCCTCACCACCACGCTGCGCGGCATGATCCGCGTCGTCGTCCGCGTCACCACCCTCGACCACGGGGTGCACTCCGGCATGTTCGGCGGGGCCGTGCCCGACGCGATCACCGCCCTGATCCGGCTGCTCGCGACCCTGCACGACGCGGACGGCAACGTCGCCGTCGAGGGCCTCAAGGCGGGGGAGGCGTCCGACCTCGACTACGACGAGGAGCGTCTGCGTCGCGAGAGCGGCCTGCTCGACGGGGTGGAGACGATCGGCTCGGGGTCGATCCTGACCAGGCTGTGGAACAAGCCGTCGGCCACGACGATCGGTCTCAACGCCCCCAGCGTGGAGACCGCCTCCAACACGCTCGTGCCGACGGCCTCGGCGAAGGTGTCGGTGCGCATCGCCCCCGACGAGGACCCCAGGGACGCCTACCGGCTCGTGCTCGCGCACCTCGAGCGGCACGTGCCCTGGGGGGCCCGGCTCGAGGTCACCCTCGACGACGAGGGACCCGGCTTCGCCGCCGACGCCCAGGGGCCGGTCTACGACCAGGCCCGGGCGGCGTTCGCCGACGCCTGGGGGGTCGCGCCCGTCGACATCGGTGTCGGCGGCTCCATCCCCTTCGTCGCGCACTTCGCCGCGAAGTTCCCCGACGCCGCCATCCTCGTCACCGGCGTCGAGGACCCCGACGCCCGTGCGCACGGCGCCAACGAGTCGCTGCACCTCGGCGAGTTCGAGCGGGTCTGCCAGGCCGAGGCGCTGCTGCTCGCCCGCCTCGGTGCCATGCCGCGCTGACGGGCGCCGAGACTCCGTACCCAGGCTGACGTGGGGGCCGGTAGGTTCGCGACATGAGCAGCACCGCGTCGCCCCGCCAGCACGACATCGTCGTCTACGGAGCCACGGGCTTCGTGGGTCGCCTCCTGGCCGCAGACCTCGCCGAGCACGCCCCCGCGGGGACGCGGATCGCCCTGGCCGGCCGCTCGCGCAAGCGCCTCTCCTCCACCCGGGACGCGCTGCCCGCCGCCGCCCAGGGCTGGCCCCTGATCGTGGCCGACGCCTCGCGCACCGACGAGATGCAGGCACTCGCGGCCAGCGCCCGCGTCGTCGTGACGACGGTCGGCCCCTACGCGCGCTATGGCCTGCCGTTGGCGATGGCCTGCGCCGCGGCGGGCACCGACTACGCGGACCTCACCGGCGAGGTGCTCTACGTGCGCGACCTCGCCGAAGCCTGCCACGAGGCCGCGGCCCTGTCGGGGGCCCGGCTGGTCACCTCCTGCGGCTTCGACTCCGTGCCCAGCGACCTGGCGGCCTGGATGCTGCACCGTCGGGCGCGCATCGACGGCGCCGGTGGGCTCGGCGACACGACGCTGCTCGTGACCCGGATGCGTGGCGGCGTGAGCGGCGGCACGGTCGACTCGATGCGCGCCCAGCTGGAGGCCGTGGCGGCCGACCCGACGCGCCGCTCGGTCGTCCTCGACCCCTTCGGGCTCAGCCCCGACCGGGCCGCCGACCCCTCGAAGCCGGACACCGTGACCCACCGCGACCTGATGGTGCCCTTCCGTGACGAGCGGACGGGCCAGTGGACGGCACCCTTCGTGATGGCGCCCTACAACACCCGCATCGTGCGTCGAAGCGACGCGCTGCTCGGGCACGCCTACGGTTTGCGGTTCCGCTACCGCGAGGCCATGGCCTTCGGCACCGGACCCCGCGCCCGGGCCACGGCCTACGGCCTGACCGCCGGCCTCGGCCTCGGGATGGCGGCGATGTCGAACGGCGTGACCCGTTCCCTCGCCGACCGGCTGCTGCCGGCGCCCGGCGACGGCCCCGACGAGGAGGCCCGCCGCACCGGTCGCTTCCGCACGGAGACCCGCACCACCACCGACACCGGCCGGCGCTACGTCGCCACGGTCGCGGCCCAGGGCGACCCCGGCTACGCCGCGACCGCGGTGATGCTCGGCGAGTCCACGCTGTCGCTCGCCCTCGACCCGCGGGCCTCCGGCGGGGGAGTGCTCACCCCGGCCGTGGCCCTCGGTGGCGCGCTCGTCGACCGCCTGCGCTCGCGCGGCTTCACGATGTCGGTCGACACGGAGTAGCGAGGGTCGGCGCCGCGTCCGCCGCCCCCGGGGTCAGTCCCTGTGGGTGCGTCCCGGCAGCGCGAGCATCTGGTCGAGGGCGACCTTCGCCCAGTGGGCGACGTCGGGGTCGACCTCGATGCGGTTGACGACCCGGCCCGCGACGAGCGACTCGAGGGCCCACACGAGGTGCGGCAGGTCGATGCGGTTCATCGTCGAGCAGTAGCAGACATCCTTCTCCAGGAACGCGATTCGCTGTTCGGGGAACATCTGGCGCAGCCGGTTCACCAGGTTGAGCTCGGTGCCCACGACCCACGAGGTGCCGGCCGGTGCGGCGGCGATGGTCGAGATGATCCGCTCCGTCGAGCCGATCTCGTCGGCGAGCTCGCACACCTCGTAGCGGCACTCGGGGTGCACGATCACCCTCACGTCGGGGATCTCGCGCCGCGCCTGCTCGACGGCCTGGGTGGAGAAGCGGCCGTGCACCGAGCAGTGACCGCGCCACAGGATCATCCGCGCCGCCCGCACTTGCGCGGTGGTGAGACCGCCGTGGGGCTGGTGCGGGTCCCAGACGACGCAGTCGTCGAGCGAGCCGCCGAGGTCGCGCACCCAGGTGTTGCGCCCGAGGTGCTGGTCGGGCAGGAAGAGGACCTTGCCGCCGCCGCCGCTCCCGCCGGTGCGGTCGAAGGCCCAGGCCAGGGCGGTCGCCGCGTTGCTCGAGGTGCAGATCGTGCCACTGTGCCGCCCCGTGAAGGCCTTGATCGCGGCCGAGGAGTTCATGTAGGTCACCGGGGTGACGGCGGCGGCGCCGTCCTCGCCGAGCATGTCGACCAGGTCGTCCCAGGCGTCCTCGACCTGCGCCGTACCGGCCATGTCGGCCATCGAGCAGCCCGCCGCCAGGTCGGGCAGCACCACCTGCTGGCCGGGCCCGGTGAGGATGTCGGCCGACTCGGCCATGAAGTGCACCCCGCAGAAGATGATGTAGGGCGCGTCGGGTCGCGCCGCCGCCTGCTGCGCGAGCTTGAAGCTGTCGCCGGTGACGTCGGCGAACTCGATGACCTCGTCGCGCTGGTAGTGGTGGCCGAGGACGAAGACCGAGCCGCCCAGCGCGGCCTTGGCCGCCCGGGCGCGCTCGACCAGGGCCGGGTCCGACGCCGGTGGCAGGTCACCGGGGCACTCGACGCCGCGCTCCGAGTCGAGGTCGGTGCCCTGCCCGAGGACCAGCAGGGGCAGCAGCGAGGGGCGGGGGTGGGTCGTCTGGGCGCTCACCTCCCGATCGTATGCCGCTCGGATGCTGCCGTCAGGCACCGTGCAGGCGCGCGACCTACGCTTGGCGGATGAGCCTCGACGGGCCGGCCCTGCTGGTGTGCACGTCCGTGCTCGTGCTCGCTGCGCTGATCGGAGCGGCCCTCGTGGCCCCGCGCACCGCACGCACCCTGCGGGGCCTGCTCGCCCGCGTCGGTCTGCAGATCGGGGTGAGTGCCCTGGTGCTGCTGCTGGCCGGCGTGGTGCTGAACGACCAGTACGGCTTCTTCTCCAGCTGGAGGGACCTCCTGGGCAACAGCGGTGGCCAGGACGTGTCCCGGGGCGGCACCACGGCCACCGGGGCCCTCGCCGAGACGGCACCCGGCCCCGGGCTGGCCCCGGTCGCGCCACCCGACCTGACGCGTCCGCCCCTGCCCGAGCCCGGCCAGCGGCGCCAGCACTTCACGGTCCACGGGTCCCGGTCGGGGCTGCACGGCACCGTGCTGGTGCAGCTGCCGGCCGACTACTCCAGCCCGGGTGCCGCCACGCGCACCTACCCGGTCATCGAGGTGTTCCAGGGCTATCCGGGGACCCCGGCGTCGTGGCTCGACACCGCCGGGCTCGCCTCCACCTTCGACGCCATGGCCCAGCAGCACCAGCTGGCCGACGCGATCGTGGTGTCGCCCCAGATCGAGTTCCCCGCCGGGCGCGACACCGAGTGCGTCGACGGGGGCAGGGGCCTGCCGGCCGTGGAGACCTGGGTCGGCCAGGACGTCCCGGACTTCGTGGTCACCCGCCTGCGGGCCCGCTCGTCGCGCACGTCGTGGGCGACGGCAGGCTACTCGTCCGGGGGCTACTGCGCTGCCCTGACGACCATGCTCCACCCCGACGTCTTCGGGTCGTCCATCGTCCTGGCCGGCTACTTCCAGCCCAGCTTCGAGCCCGGCTACGAACCCTTCACCACCCGCAGCCTCGAGGCCGCTCGCGACGACCTCGTCGCCCTGGCCGGGCAGCAGCCACCCCCGGTGGCGATCTGGGACTTCGCCAGCAAGGCCGACGGGCTCTCCTATCCCACGTCGCGCCAGTTCGTGCGTGCGGCCCGCGGGCCCCTCTCGGTGACCTCGGTCGTCGACGTCGACTCCGGGCACCGGGTCGCGGTGTGGGTGTCGGTGCTTCCGCAGGCGCTGCGCTGGCTGGCCGCCACCTCCCGGGGGTTCGCGCCCTCCTGACCGCCGAGGGTGGGACGATGGTGGTGTGCGCGTCCTCCTGGCCCCCGACCGGTTCTCCGGCACCCTGACCGCCGCCGAAGCCGCCGAGGCGATGCGGGTCGGGTGGGCCGCAGGCGCCGCACACGACCACGTGGAGGTGCAGCCGTTGTCCGACGGAGGCAGCGGCCTGCTCGACGTCCTCGGCCCCGCCCTCGGTGGTGAGCTGCTCGCCCTCACCGTGCGTGACCCGCTCGGCACCCCGGTGCCGGCGGCGGTGCTGCTGGTCGAGGGCGGACGGGACGGGGCAGGGGGCGCGAGTGCGCCGGGGCCCACCGCCTACATCGAGGCGGCGCAGGCCGTCGGTCGCCACCTCGTCGGTGACGACCACCGCACTCCCGGCACCCTCAGCTCGGCGGGTGTCGGCGACCTCGTCGACGCCGCCCTGAGGGCGGGGGCCCGGCGCATCGTCGTCGGCATCGCCGACACGGCGACCCACGACGCCGGCGCCGGCCTGCTGGCGGCGCTCGGCGCGGGCGCGCCCGAGCGGCTGGGTCGCGGGGGTCTCGCCCTCGAGCACGTCGCGCCCGCCGACCTGGCCGGGCTCGACGACGTCGTCCGGCGGCTCGCCGGCATCGACCTCGTCGTCGCCAGCCCCCACGAGCTGCCCCTGCTCGGTCTGCAGGGCGCGAGCGCCGTCGAGGCAGAGGGCCGTGGGGCCACCCCCGAGCAGGCGCAGGCGCTCGAGGCGACGTTCGGCCACCTGGCGGCCGTGGTCGGTCGCGTGCGGCCCGCCCGCACCGACCTGCTCAGCGGTCGCGCGCTCCGTCCGGAGAAGGCTCCGGGGGCCGGCGCCGGTGGCGGGCTCGGCTGGGCGCTGCACGTGCTGGGCGCCAGGTTCGCCGACGGCGCGAGCCTCGTGGCCGACGCGGTCGGCCTGAGGGACCGGGTGGCGGCCTGCGACCTCGTCGTGACGGGGGAGGGCAGCTACGGCTGGCGCAGCCTGCGGGGGCGGGTGGTCTCGCAGGTGGCGGGGCTCGCCCTCGAGGCGGGCGTGCCCTGCGTCGTGCTCGCCGGCCAGGTGACGGTCGGCCGTCGTGAGGCGATGGCAGCAGGGCTCTCGGGCACGTACGCGGTGGTCGAGCGACCGCGCGACGTGCCGGCCGCGCTCGCCGACCCGGCCGGGACCCTGTCGGCGCGGTCGGCGCGCGTGGCCACGACGTGGTCGCCGGGCTGAGTCGACACCGGCCGACTCCGGCCGACTCCGGCCGACTCCGGCCGACACCGGCCGACACCGGCTCGGTGGCCAGCCGCGGCGACGTATCCTTGGCGCAGGGCACGGGGGAACACATCCCGGGCCCCAGAGGTTCACTGACTACCCAAAGCCTCCACCAGCCAGACGTAAGGACGATTCGGATGAGCGTTCAGGACCAGCAGGCCACGACCACCGAGACGGAGACCCACAAGGTCCTCGTGACCGATGTGGCGGCCGCGAAGGTCAAGAGCCTGCTCGAGCAGGAGGGCCGCGACGACCTGCGGCTGCGCGTCGGCGTGCAGCCCGGCGGCTGCTCCGGCCTGATCTACCAGCTCTACTTCGACGAGCGCAGCCTCGACGGTGACCTCGTGAAGGACTACGACGGTGTCGAGGTCGTCGTCGACCGGATGAGTGCCCCCTACCTCGAGGGCGCGACGATCGACTTCTCCGACACCATCGAGAAGCAGGGTTTCACCATCGACAACCCCAACGCCGGCAGCTCGTGCGCCTGCGGTGACAGCTTCAGCTGACCCTCGCGGTCAGAGGGACCACCACGCACGATCGGCAGGCCTGCACGGGCCCGGGAGCACGCGCTCCCGGGCCCGTGTCTGTGCCCGGGCCCGGGTCGGGGTAGGTTCGCCGGGTGCAGATCGCCGTGACCGGTTCCATCGCCACCGACCACCTCATGACCTTCAAGGGCCGCTTCGCCGACTCCCTCGTCGTCGAGCAGCTCGACAAGATCTCGGTCTCGTTCCTCGCCGACGACCTCGAGATCCGGCGCGGGGGCGTCGCCGCGAACATCGCGTTCGGGATGGCCAACCTCGGCCTGTCGCCCGTGCTCGTCGGGGCGGTGGGCGCCGACTTCGCCGACTACCGCTCCTGGCTGGAGCGCCATGGCGTCGACTGCCACTCGGTGCACGTCTCCGAGAGCCGGCACACCGCGCGCTTCGTGTGCACCACCGACAACGACATGGCGCAGATCGCGACGTTCTACGCCGGGGCGATGTCGGAGGCCCGGCAGATCGAGCTGGGTCCGATCGCCGACCGGGTGGGGGGCCTCGACCTGGTCCTGGTCGGCGCCAACGACCCCGAGGGCATGCTGCGCCACACCCAGGAGTGCCGCACCCGGGGCATCCCGTTCATCGCCGACCCGTCGCAGCAGCTGGCGT
Organism: Dermatophilaceae bacterium Soc4.6; assembly: GCA_039889245.1. Lineage (NCBI taxonomy): Bacteria > Bacillati > Actinomycetota > Actinomycetes > Micrococcales > Dermatophilaceae > Dermatophilaceae bacterium Soc4.6. Next base: position 4,333,516 of record JAZGVH010000002.1, read on the forward strand.
TCGCCGACGGCGAGACGATCCGCCCGCTCGTCGACGGCGCGACCTACCTCTTCACCAACGAGTACGAGTCGAGCCTGACCGAGCAGAAGACCGGCTGGGACGCGGCCGAGATCGAGCGCCGGGTCGGCACCCGGGTCATCACGCGCGGCGCGCAGGGCGTGACCATCCACCGCAGGGGCGAGGAGACCATCCACGTGCCGGTCGCCCGCGAGGTCCGCAAGGCCGACCCCACCGGGGTCGGCGACGCCTTCCGGGCCGGCTTCCTGGTGGGCCTGGCCGGTGACCTGCAGCTCGAGCGCTGTGCCCAGCTCGGCTCGATGCTCGCCACCTACGTCATCGAGACCATCGGCACGCAGGAGTACCACCTCGGTCAGGCCGACTTCCTCACCCGGCTCGAGGCGTCGTACGGTGCCCGGGCCGCGGCCGAGATCGCCCCCGCCGTGTCCTGCCGGCGCCCGTGACCACTGCCTGACCCGACGGCGTCCAGACCTCTGATGCCCGTCGTCCCCGAGCCCTCCGGCTGGTCGTTCGACCTCGACGGTGCACCGCCCGGTGAGGACCTCATCGGCAGGGGAGCCGACCTCGAGCCGGGCACCCTGCTCGCCGCCTACGCGACCGGCGTGTTCCCCATGGGCCTGGGGCGACAGGGCCGTCCGCCGATGGGCTGGTGGTCGCCGGACCCCCGCGGGGTGCTGAGGCTGCCCGACCTGCAGGTGTCCCGCTCGATGCGCCGGTCGGCCCGCGGCTTCGCGGTCACCGTCGACTCCGCCTTCGACGAGGTCGTGGCCGGCTGTGCCGACCCGGGGCGCGAGGGTCGCTGGATCACCCCCGACCTGGCCCGGGCCTACGCGCGGCTGCACGCCCTCGGGTGGGCCCACAGCATCGAGGTGCGTCGCGACGGTGCCCTCGTCGGCGGCCTCTACGGGGTCGCCCTCGGCGGCCTCTTCGCCGGCGAGTCGATGTTCCACCGGGCCACCGACGCGTCCAAGGTCGCGCTGATGGGGCTGGTCGACGTGCTCGGCGCCGACGGCGACCAGAGACGGCTGGTCGACGTGCAGTGGCGGACCGACCACCTCGCGAGCCTCGGCATCACGCAGGTGTCCCGGTCGCGCTACCGCGAGCTGCTCGCCGAGGCGCTCCGGGCGCCGCTGCCGGCGCCGTGGCGCTGACGCGCACGAGGTAGGCGGTGGCTGGCCCGTCCGGCCTGGTGTCGGGCCTGGTGTCGGGTGACACCGGTGGCCCGGCCCAGAGCGAGGTCGCGAGCAGGTCGTGACCCCGCATCCGGCAGAAGGCGGGCACGTCACTGAGCGCCGCCTGGTCGTCCGCCAGCAGCCGCACCAGCGCCCCCGGCCCGAGCTCGAGGGCCAGTCGTCCGAGCCGGATGACCGGCAGGGGGCAGCGCTCGCCGCGGGCATCGAGCTGCACGACGCCGTCGGGGTCGGTGGTGCTCACAGCCCGGCCGCGCCGAGCCGGCCGCGCACGTCGGCGACCACTCCGGGCAGCTCGCGACACAGCCTGTCCACCGCCGCCTCGCGCTCGCCGTGCCCACCCGGCAGGGTGCTCGCGAGGGGGAGGGTGACGCGGACGTTGCCGTGGGTGAGCACGCCCATCGCGCGCAGCACGTGGCTCGGCTCGAGGGTGCTCGCGGTGCAGGCCGACCCGGAGGCCACGGCGATGCCGCGTCGGTCGAGCTCGTCGACGAGGGCCTCGCCGTCGACGAAGAGGGCGGAGAACGTCGTGATGTGCGGGAGCCGGTCGACCGGGTCGCCCACCACCTCGGTGTCGGGCACCGCCGCGGCGGCGCTGCGGATCCGGTCGACGAGCACGCGGGCCGTCGGCTCCTCGTCGAGGTCGACTGCGGACTGCCGCCAGGCCTCGGCCGCCGCGAGCACCAGCGGGATGAACGGCTCGACGTCGGTGCGGCCGTGCTCCAGCTCGCTCGGCGCTCCAGGTCGGCGCCACCTGGTGCGCTCGGGCACGACGAGCACCCCCACGCCCGCGGGACCGCCCCAGGAGCGGGCGTCTCCCACCAGCACGTCGTAGGCGCTGGGTGCCGCCTCACGACCCAGCGCCGCGGTGGCGTCCACGAGCAGCGGTATGCCGTGTGCCCGCGCCGCCTCGCGCGCCGCCGCCAGCGGCTGGCGGGCACCGACCTCCTGGTTGGCCACCTGCAGCGCCGCCACCGTGGTGCCGGGCTCGCTCAGGGCCCGACCCCAGGCTGGGAGGTCGACGCAGCCGCGGGCGTCGACCGGCACCTCGGCCAGGAGTCCGGGGTCCTGCGCGGCGGCCGCGAGGGCCCGCGCGGGCACCAGGAGGGCCGAGTGCTCGACGGCCGAGGCGACCACCCGGGCGCCTCGTCGTCGACCCGCGTGCAGGAGGCCGGCGAGGCCCGTCGTCAGCGCTGCGGCTCCACCGGGGAGGAAGCTGAGCTCGGGGGGACGCACCCCTAGCTGCGCGGCCACCGACTCGCGGGCGGTGTCGAGCAGACGCCGGGCCGCGCGTCCCTCGCGGTGCAGCCTGCGCGGGTCGGCCCAGCCCGAGTCGAGGGCGGCCATCAGCGTCTCGAGGGCGGCCGGGTGCATCGGCCCGGGGGTGGCGTCGAGCAGCGCCCGAGCGCGGTGGTCCGGGGTCACGGGCGACCCGACCGGGCCAGCCGGATCGCGTCCCGGCAGAAGGGAATCGGCACCTGAGCACGGTAACCCCACCCTGCCGTGTCACGAAGCCCGTCGGGCGGTAGTCTGGTGCGTGACAGAGGTCGTGACAGTCGGAAGGTGCACACCGGTGCGGAAGCACGACGAACGAACTTCTCGCCGTAGGCGCGGAGCCACCCTTGCGGGCCTGGCCATCGCCTGCGCGCTGTTCCTGAGCGGGTGCGCCGGCAACGGCACCTTCACCAGCGGTTACCTGCCCCAGGGGCAGAACGGCGGCGAGGTCACCGCCAACACAGCCCGGGTCACCACCTTGTGGAACTACACCTGGATCGCCGCCCTCGCGGTCGGTGCCCTCGTGTGGGGTCTGACGGTCTACGTGATGGTGCGCTACCGCCGCCGCAAGGAGGACACCGGCCTGCCGCCGCAGCTGCGCTACAACGTGCCGATCGAGATGCTCTACACGGTCGTCCCCGTCTTCATGGTCGCGGTGCTCTTCTACTACACCGCCCGCGACGAGTCGGCGTTGATCGACGTCTCGAAGCGTCCCGACGTCACCGTCAACGTCGTGGCCAAGCAGTGGAGCTGGGACTTCAACTACGTCACCGCCAACACCTACGAGTCGGGCGTGCAGACCCAGCTCAACAACAAGACGGGTGTCCCTGAGAACGCCATGCCCGTGCTGTTCCTCCCGGAGGGCAAGCGGGTGGAGTTCGTGCTCAACGCGCGTGACGTCATCCACGACTTCTGGGTGCCGGCGTTCCTGCAGAAGATGGACATGCTCCCCGGCAAGACCAACCGGTTCCAGATCGTGCCCACCCAGCAGGGCACCTTCCAGGGCAAGTGCGCCGAGCTCTGCGGCGCCTACCACTCGCAGATGCTCTTCGTGGTCAAGGTCGTGTCCCCTGCGGAGTACGACACCCAGATGCAGAAGCTGCGCGACGCCGGGCAGAGCGGTCAGCTGCCCAACACCCTCAACCGCGAGCCGGTCCTGCCGAAGGACCAGCAGCTCGTGCCCAGCCCCAACGGGAGCAACTGATGGCGACGACCACGATCCCCACGCTCGAGTACTCCACCGGTGAGCGGGTCGCGGCCCGCCCGCGACTGCTGCCGGGTCAGACGGTCGTCAAGTGGATCACGACGACCGACCACAAGATCATCGGCAACCTCTACTTCATCGCGTCGTTCATCTGGTTCCTCATCGGCGGTGTGCTCGCGCTGCTCATCCGCACCGAGCTCGCAGCCCCCGGCCTGCAGGTCGTCGACAACCCCGAGCAGTACAACCAGCTGTTCACGATGCACGGCACGATCATGCTGCTGCTCTTCGCGACGCCTCTCTTCGCCGGGTTCGCCAACGCGTTCATGCCGCTGCAGATCGGTGCGCCCGACGTCGCGTTCCCGCGGCTGAACATGTTCGCCTTCTGGCTGTATGCGTTCGGTGGCCTCATCGCCGGCGCCGGCTTCCTCACCCCGCAGGGGGCGGCATCCTTCGGCTGGTTCGCCTACGCGCCGCTCTCGGACAACACCTACAGCCCCGGTGTCGGTGGCGACCTGTGGGTCTTCGGCCTGGCCCTCGGTGGCTTCGGCACGATCCTCGGCGCGGTCAACTTCATCACGACCATCATCTGCATGCGGGCCCCCGGGATGACGATGTTCCGGATGCCGATCTTCACCTGGACGGTCCTCGTGACCTCGATCCTCGTGCTGATCGCCTTCCCCGTGCTGGCCGCCGCGCTCTTCGGCCTCGGTGCCGACCGACGCTTCGGAGCCCACATCTTCGACGCCGAGTCCGGGGGAGCGATGCTGTGGCAGCACCTCTTCTGGTTCTTCGGCCACCCAGAGGTCTACATCATCGCGCTGCCGTTCTTCGGCATCATCTCCGAGGTCCTGCCCGTCTTCTCGCGTAAGCCGATCTTCGGCTACAAGACGCTGGTCTTCGCGACCATCGCCATCGCCGCCCTCTCGATCTCGGTCTGGGCCCACCACATGTATGCGACGGGGCAGGTGCTGCTGCCCTTCTTCGCGATCATGACGATGTTGATCGCGGTGCCTACCGGCGTGAAGTTCTTCAACTGGATCGGCACCATGTGGGGCGGGTCCCTGACCTTCGAGACCCCGATGATCTGGGCGATCGGCTTCATCGTCACCTTCCTCTTCGGCGGCCTGACCGGTGTCATCCTCTCGAGCCCGGCCCTTGACTTCCACCTGTCCGACACCTACTTCGTGGTCGCGCACTTCCACTACACCGTGTTCGGCACCGTCGTCTTCGCGATGTTCTCGGGCTTCTACTTCTGGTGGCCCAAGCTCACCGGGCGGATGCTCGACGAGAAGCTCGGCAAGCTCCACTTCTGGATGCTGTTCGTCGGCTTCCACACCACCTTCCTGATTCAGCACCTGCTGGGGATCCAGGGCATGACCCGTCGGTATGCCGACTACATGCCGGCCGAGGGCTTCCAGACGGCGAACATCATCTCCACCGTCGGTGCCTTCCTCCTTGGCGCGTCCACGCTCCCGTTCCTCTACAACGTCTGGAAGACGTGGCGCTACGCGCCCCTCGTCGAGACCGACGACCCGTGGGGCTACGGCGGCTCGCTCGAGTGGGCGACGTCCTGCCCGCCGCCGCGGCACAACTTCGACTCGATCCCGCGGATCCGCTCGGAGCGTCCCGCCTTCGACCTGCACCACCCGGACGCCGCGCCCCCGGACGGTCCGGCGCCCGACGCGGGAACCCTGGTCGGGGTGATGGGGTCGGCTGACCTCGGCGAGGAGCGGGTAAACCGATGAAGGTCGAATACAAGCTCTTCCTCTACCTCGGCATCTTCTTCGCCCCCCTCGGTCCGATCTACTACCTGTGGGAGAAGTCCTACGGCGGTGACGACCTGGTCGGGTTCATCGCGCTGATGCTCACCGCGCTGCTGGCGCTGCTCGTGGCCTTCTACCTGCGGGTGACGGCGCGCCAGTTCACCGACCGTCCGGAAGACAACCCCAGGGCCCTGATCTCGGAGCAGGAGGGTGACTACGGGTTCTTCACCCCGTACTCGTGGTGGCCGCTGTGGCTGGGGGCCTCGGCAGCCATCGTCTTCGCCGGTCTCGCCATCGGGTGGTGGCTGTTCATCATCGGCGTCTCCTTCGGTGTCGTGGCCATCTGCGGGTGGACCTTCGAGCACTTCAAGGGTGAGTACGCCAACTGATCCGACCTCGACCTCGTCGAACCCGAGACGCCCGCCCCTGGTCACCAGGCGGCGGGCGTCCGGGTTCTGCGTCGGGTCCTCCAGGGACGCTCGGTCAGCTCCGTCTGCGAGGACACAGGCTCAGCCCCAGCCGAGCTCGTGCAGACGCTCGTCGTCGACGCCGAAGTGGTGGGCCACCTCGTGCACCACGGTCACGGCGATCTCGTCGAGCAGCTCCTCCCGGTCTCGGCAGAGGCGTTGCAGCGGGCCCTGGTAGATGGTGATGCGATCAGGCAGCGAGCCGGCGTCCCACCAGCCGTCGCGCTCGGTGAGGGGAACGCCTTCATACAGACCGAGCAGGTCGGGCTCCTCGTGCGGGGGCTCGCCCTGCACGATGACGGCGACGTTGGTCATGAAGGCGGCCAGCTCGTCGGGGATCAGGCGCAGGGCATCGGAGACGGCCGCCTCGAAGTCGTCGTCGCTCATCGTCAGACCACTGGGCTCCGTCACCGGCCCAGCGTGCCACGCCCGTCGGCCCCCATGGCATCGCCCGCGGTGCGGAGCCGCCTACGCTCAAGGGGTGACGCTCCACGACACTGCCGCCCCTCCTGCCCCGCGACCCGCCGACGACCTGCCGGACCTCGATGCCGAGGTGGAGGCCGTCGACCCTGCGCTCCCCGACGACGAGCTGGCCGCCATCCTGGTGACGCGCGCAGGCGGGCTCGCCGCCCGGCTGCGGGACGAGGGCCTGCAGGCGGAGCAAAAGACCTCCGTCTCTGACCTCGTGACGGCCGCCGATCGCGCGGCCGAGGCCTTCGTGACCCGGGCCCTGGAGCGCGCCAGGCCCGACGACGGCATCGTGGGGGAGGAGGGCGCGCGGCGGCAGAGCCGCTCCGGGCGCACCTGGTTCATCGACCCGGTCGACGGCACCTACAACTTCTTCACGGGCTCCGACTACTGGTGCAGCGCCCTCGCCCTGTGCGCCGGGCAGGAGGTGGTCCTGGGAGCTGTGCACCAGCCGGTGCCCGGCCATACCTGGGTGGGCGGCCCTGCTCGTCCCACCACCCTCGACGGGGCACCGGTCGGGCCCCTTCCGGACGTCGACGCCGAAGACTGTGGCCTGGCGACGTACCTGCACCCGACCACCATGAGCCAGCCCGACATCCTCGAGCCGTGGATGGCTGCGGCCCGCTCGGTCGCCACCATCAGGATGCTGGGCTCCTCCTCCTGCGACCTGGCCACGTTGTCGACCGGGCAGATCGGGCTCTGGGCCCAGCACTCGGTCCTTCCCTGGGACTGGCACCCGGGTCAGGCTCTCGTGCTCGGCGCCGGTGGCGTCACGCGCGAGATCGCCCACCGGGGGCTGGTCTGGCACGTCGCCGGCAGCCCCCGGGCGGTCGCGCAGATCGTGACAGCCCTGCAGTCCACCTGACCGGGGAGGAGCCACAGACACGCCGGGCACCCGACCTCGACGCCGCTGGGGCGGTCACTCCATCCTTCGGAGTGACCGCCCCAGCGGCGAATTTGGGCTCAGGCGTCGATCAGAGGTTCTCCTCGCGCTGACGCTTGACCGACTCGTACTCCGAGGCCGGCAGAGCGGTGGACTCCTTCTCGGGAGCCGCCGGCAGGGCCTCGTGGTCACCGTGGTGAGCCGCCGCAGCCAGCTCGGTCGGGGTGACCGGGTTGACGACGTCCGTGTAGTAGAAGTGAGCCAGCTTGGCCCGCAGCCTGTCCTTGCGCGCCGCCGGGCTGGCGACGCCGTTGGCGTCGACGCTCGACTCCAGCACGTAGGGCTCGAGCGCCTCGTGCTGCACGTAGACGTAGCGCTCGAAGGCATCCAGCTCCTCGTGCTTCTCGAAGAACTTGCCCTCGGGGGTGCGGATGATGGTGCCGCTCTCCCGACCGTGCAGGACCGTCTCGCGGTCGTGGCGCTGCAGGCTCAGGCAGATCCGCTTGGTCACCCAGAAGGCCAGCGGGGGCACCACGAGCAGGGCGACCCGGAAGGTCTGGGTCAGGTCGTTGATCGACATGTGCAGCTTGATGGCCATGAGGTCGTTGCCGCTGGCGAAGAAGAGGATGAGGTAGAACGAGATCGCCATGACGCCGAGGCCGGTGCGGGTCGGTGCGTTGCGGGGGCGGTCGAGCAGGTGGTGCTCGCGCTTGTCACCCGTGACCCACGACTCGATGAAGGGGTACGCCCCGGCGATGCCGTAGAGCACGGGGATGAGCAGGATGGCGCCCACGAAGACGTTCATGGTCCAGGTGCGGTCGAAGGCCACGAACTCGAACCAGCCCGGGACGAGGCGCAGGGCGCCGTCGGCGAAGCCCATGTACCAGTCGGGCTGAGCCCCAGCGGTGACCGGGGACGGGTCGTAGGGGCCGTAGGCCCAGATCGGGTTGATCGTCACGAGCGCCGAGATGAGGGCGATGACGCCGAAGACCATGAAGAAGAAGCCACCAGCCTTGGCCATGTAGACCGGCATCAGGGGGTAGCCGACGACGTTGTTCTCGGTGCGACCCGGGCCGGGGTACTGGGTGTGCTTGTGGATCAGCACCAGCAGGATGTGGGCGGTGAAGAGACCCACGAGGATCGCCGGGATGAGCAGGATGTGGACCGAGTAGAGGCGCGGGATGATCGCCTCGCCCGGGAAGGGACCGTCGAACACCATCCATGCGACGTAGCTGCCGACGATCGGGATCGACTGCATGAAGCCCTCGGCGGCGCGAAGGCCGGTGCCGGACAGGAGGTCGTCGGGCAGCGAGTAGCCGGCGAAGCCCTCGACGATGGACATCATCGACAGGATCGTGCCGATGACCCAGTTGATCTCACGGGGCTTGCGGAAGGCGCCGGTGAAGAAGACCCGGAACATGTGGACGGTCACCGAGACGATGAACATCAGCGCGGCCCAGTGGTGGATCTGCCGGATCAGCAGGCCACCGCGGATGTCGAACGAGATGTCGAGCGAGGACCGGTAGGCGTCCGAGACCATGACGCCCTGGAGCGGGAGGTACGAGCCGTCATAGGGGACCAGGGTGGCGCTCGGGATGTACCAGAAGGTGAGGAAGGTGCCCGAGAGCAGGCAGATGATCATGGAGTACATGGCGATCTCGCCGAGCATGAAGGTCCAGTGGTCCGGGAAGACCTTCTTCAGCAGGAACGCGCCGAGCTTGGCGGCGCCAGTGCGGTCGTCGACCCAGCCGGCGACGCCGCCGGCCTTGCGGGCACCGTCGCTCATCACTCCGCTGGCGGGGACAGGATCGCCCTCACGCAGCGAGGAGGCGGAGGTGCGGTCAGCTGTGGTGGTCATCAGCGCTCCCAGAAGCTCGGGCCGACGGGCTCTTTGAACCCTTCGGGGGCGACGAGGTATCCCGCGTCGTCAACCTGGATCTTCAGCTGCGGAAGCGGACGCTTCGCCGGACCGAAGATGACGTTCATGTCGTTGGTCGCATCGAAGGTCGACTGGTGGCACGGGCAGAGCAGGTGGTGAGTCTGCTGCTCGTAGAGACCGACCGGGCATCCGACGTGGGTGCAGATCTTGGAGTAGGCGATGATGCCCTGATATCCCCAAGCCTGTGACTTCTCACCGGCTGCCCCTGGCATGAACTGCGAGGGGTCGAGCCGCATGAGCAGGACAGCCGCCTTGCCCTTGTCCTCGAGCACGTGCTCGGAGTCCTTGAGGGTCTCGGGCATGACGTGGAAGACCGAGCCGATGGTGACGTCGCTCGCCTTGATGGGAGTGCCCTCCGGGTCACGCATGAGCCGGATGGGCTCGCCCCCCGTAGGGATGTCCCACAGCGTCGAGCGCAGGCCCTCGAGGGCCTTCGTCGGGTTGCCGAGCGAGCCGGCGACCTGGAGGACGAACGGGAGGGCGAACAGCCCCAGCGCGCCGCCGAGCGAGGCCTTGATCAGCGGACGACGTCCGAGCTGGGCCTTCTCACCACCCTCGAGGATGATGCCCACGGCCTTCTGGCGCGTCGCGTCGTCGGACACCTGCGCGTGGCGCTCCTCGACGACCTCGTCGTCGGGCATCAGCGTCTTGGCCCAGTGGACCGCGCCGACGCCGATGCCGAAGAGCGAGATCGCCATGGTCACGCCGAGAGCGATGTTGAGCGCGTTGCCCTGACCGATCCCGGGGATGAAGACCGAGGCGCGGTTGTCGATGGCGAAGTAGGCCACGACGAAGGCCAGCGTCGCCAGCATGGAGATCCCGAAGAGCGTGGCGACCTGGCGCTCGGCCCGGTCAGCGGCCTTGGGGTCCTCGTCGGCCATGCGGTGCACGTGGGGAGGCAGGCCCGGGTCGTCGAAGCGCTCGGGGAGGCCGCCGGTCCCGAGGTGGTGTCCGTCGTCGAGGCGCACCATCTCGGTGCCTGTCGTGCTGGTGATCTCTTTGTCGCTCATGCCGTTGTCGATCCTGTCGAGTGGATACCAACAAGTGTGCCAAAGGCCGACGCGGAGCGCATGGGTGCTCCTGCGGCCGGTGAGGTGAGGGCGCTCATGCCGCCTTCTGGCCGAGCCACACCGCACAGGCGAGCATCAGACCGAGACCGAAGACCCAGATGAACAGGCCCTCGGAGACCGGGCCGAGGTTGCCGAGGGTCAGCCCGCCGACGTTCTGCTCGTTCTGCGTCGTGTTGAGGTAGGCGATGATCGCGTTCTTGCTCTCGGGGCTGATGTTCGCGTCATTGAAGACGGGCATCGACTGCGGCCCGCTGACCATGGCCTCGTAGACGTACCTGCCCTCGACGTTGGTCAGGGAGGGTGCGTACTTGCCGCGGGTCAGCGCGCCGCCCGAGCCGGCGTAGTTGTGGCACATGGCGCAGTTGACGCGGAACAGCTCGCCGCCCTTGGCGACGTCGGCACCGTTGCCGCTCGTGTACTGCGTGCCGGGGACGGCGGGGCCGGGGCCCAGCGAGGCCACCCAGGCCGCCATGTCCGAGATCTGCTGCTGGGTGTACTTGACGTCGTCGTTGCGTTGCGCCTGCACGCCCGGGGCGGCGAGCGGCATCCGGCCCGTGCCGACCTGGAAGTCGACCGAGGCGGCGCCGACACCCACGAGGGTCGGTCCCGCGGCTGAGCCCTGGGCGTTCATGCCGTGGCAGGTCGCACAGTTCGCGAGGAAGAGCGACTTGCCCGCGGCCATGTTGCCGGCGGCGGCGACGGACGCCTCGGCCGGCTTGGGGGCGAGGAGCGAGTATGCCGCCCCGACGGCCAGGAGACCGAGGAGCAGGAGGATCGCGATCGCGGCGGGGTGACGGCGGCGTGCGGCCATGGCGTTCAACGGGCTGTCCTCACGTGAGGGGTGGTCGAGGGTTCGGTCGAGACGGACACGGTGGCAGACGGCACGGTGGCGCGACTCACTTGAGGAGGTAGATCGTCGCGAAGAGGGCCACCCACACCACGTCCACGAAGTGCCAGTAGTAAGACGTCACGACGGCCCCGAGGGCCTGCGTGTGGCTGTAGCGCTTCGTGGTGAAGGTGCGGGCGATGATCAGCAGGAAGGCGATGAGCCCACCGGTGACGTGGATGCCGTGGAACCCGGTCGTCATGTAGAACACCGAGCCGTAGCGGTCGGAGGCGAGCGTGACGCCCTCGCTGGTGAGCTCGGCGTACTCGAAGACCTGACCGGAGACGAAGATGGCTCCGAAGACGTAGGTGACGACGTACCACTCACGCATGCCCCACGAGGGGCGGTTGCTGCCGCCGCGGCGCAGACCGTCGATGAATCCGGTCTGCCACAGCTTGCCGGTGCGTGCGGCCTGGCCGGCCTCGGCCTTCCAGACGCCGAGCTGGCACCAGAGCGACGAGATCACGAGGACGGCGCAGTTGGCCGACGCGAAGGGCACGTTCAGTTTCTCGGTCTGCTGCGCCCAGAGCTCGGGGGAGAGGGAGCGGATCTGGAAGTACATCGCGAAGAGACCAGCGAAGAACATGAGCTCGCTGGAGAGCCACACGATCGTGCCCACCGCGACCATGTCCGGCCTCGTGACCGCGCCCTGACCACCGGGGGCGGAGTGGGTTGAAGTTGCTGCCGTTGCTGTCGCCACAATGACGAGTATGCCCGGTCGACCGGCCGTTCGATACGCGGCCCCCCGGCGAGGCGCGCCACATCATCGGCAGCGAGCGGAGGGCCGGTCGGGACCGGCGGGTCGCGACGTGTGGAGGTGGCGGGTGACCGGCCTGCGCTCGCGGGCCGGTAGGCTCGCGCGCATGGCTGCTGCGCAGGTCTCACCGACGCCCTCGACCGATGTCTCGACCCGTCTCGCCACCCCGTCCGGCGGGGGTGCAGGTGGTCCGTCGGCCCCGCGGCAGGTCCGCGTCCTGCTCTTCAGCAACGACGTGGCCACCCGAGACGCCGTGCGTCTCGGGGTGGGTAAGCGCCCGTCGAAGGACGTCGAGATCTCGTCGTGGCGCGAGGTCGCGACCCCTGCCGCGGCGGTGGCCGCCGTCGAGGCCGGTGGCCTCGACGTGCTCGTGCTCGACGGTGAGTCGTCGCCCATCGGAGGCCTGGGTCTGTGCAAGCAGCTGAAAAACGAGGTCTTCGACTGCCCACCCGTGCTCGTCCTGCTCGGTCGGCCCCAGGACGGCTGGCTCGCCGCGTGGTCGCAGGCCGACCTCGCCGTCCCGCACCCGCTCGACCCTGTGGCCCTGTCGCGGGCCGTGGCCGAGCTCGGGCGCCGGGCCCCGAGCGCCACCTGAGCCCCATGACGACGCCCGCGCCGGCCACCCCCCCGCCCGCCGAGGCCGTCACCTGGCCTGACGTCTTCACGGCGCTGGTCGCCCGCGAGGACCTCGACGCGCGTCACGTCTCCTGGGTCATGGACACGATCATGGGAGGCGAGGCGAGCTCGGCTCAGGTTGCCGGCTTCCTGATGGCCCTGCGCGTCAAGGGTGAGTCGGTGGCGGAGATGCGCGCCCTGGCCGACCGGATGCTGGCCCACGCCCACCGCATCGAGGTCACCGGCCCCAGCCTCGACATCGTGGGCACCGGCGGAGACCGGCGCCACACGGTCAACATCTCGACCACTGCCGCCATGGTCGCGGCGGCGGCGGGGGTCACGGTCGTCAAGCACGGCAACCGGGCTGCCTCGTCGTCCTCGGGCTCGGCCGACGTCCTCGAGGCCCTCGGCATCGACCTGCGGCTGCCGGTCGAGCGCGTCGCGCAGGTGGCGGGGGAGGCCGGCATCACCTTCTGCTTCGCGCAGGTGTTCCACCCGTCGTTCCGGCACGCCGCGGAGGCGCGGGGCGCCCTGGGCATCGGGACGGCCTTCAACTTCCTCGGACCCCTCACGAACCCGGCCCAGCCGACGTATGCCGCGGTCGGGGTCGCCGACCCCCGGATGGCACCCATCGTGGCCGGTGTCTTCGCTGAGCGCGGGCGCGACGCAGCCGTCTTCCGCGGGGACGACGGGCTCGACGAGCTGACCCTGTCCACGACGTCGTCGGTGTGGTGGGTGCGCGCCGGGTCGGTGCGTGCGGTGACCCTCGACCCGACGAGGCTGGGTCTCGCGACGAGCCCGACCGAGAGCCTGCGCGGTGGCGACGCCGCTCACAACGCCCAGGTCGTGCGGGACGTGTTCGCCGGGGCGACCGGCCCCGTGCGTGACGCCGTGGTGCTCAACGCGGGCATAGCGCTCGCGCTGACGGCCACGGACCGCGGTCCCACCGACGACGACCTGCACGCCGACGTGCGGGCGGGGATGGATCGGGCCGAGCAGGCCATCGACTCCGGCGCCGCCGCCGGCCTCGTCGACCGCTGGGTGGCCACTACCCGGGCCTGAGGGGTCGCCGGCCCCCCCGGGTCGCTCGGGACCGTCGGGTCAGTCGAGACCGAGGCTGAACGCAGCCTCCAGGTCGTGCTGCGAGTAGGTGCGGAACGCGATGTGGGTCTCTGTGCCCACCACCCCGTCGACCTTGTTCAGCCGGTCGGCGATGACGTCGGCCAGGTCGTCGTGCTGGCGGACGCGGATCATGGCGATCAGGTCGGCGCCACCGGTCACGGAGTAGACCTCGGTGACGCCGTCGAGGTCGGCGATGCCCTGGGCGACCTCGGGGATGCGGTCGACGTCACAGCGGATGAGGACGATGGCGGTGATCACGTCGTCAGCCTACGGCGTGCCAGGGCTGGTCAGCCGGCGCCGGCGCCGGCGTCACGGGTGCCGGGTCGCGGTCGAAGGGCACGAGGTCGCCGCGCGCCGATGGCTCCATGAGGGCCCGGATCCCTGCCGCGCCTCCGACCGGGCACGACCACGTGCCCTCGATGTCGACGATGCGGGTGCCGGGCTGCTCCAGCCAGCGCAGGACCAGCTCGGTCTCGTCGGCCGTGGCGGCGGGAACGGGGCCGGTGGGGGCCGCCACGACCTCGGCGGTCGCGCGCAGGCTGGCGACGTACGGCAGCGGGTCGGCGCCCCGGGGGCTGACCCCCGTGCCGGCAAGCCGACCGTGCCGCACACAGGCCAGCTCCCACCCGCCGTGCTCGGCACGCCGGGCGGCCACGAGCTCGGGGCTCGTGGCGAGCGGTGCGATGCGCTGGGCGCGAGCCATGCCGCGCACGAGGTGCAGGAGCCGGTCACGCACCGCTCCGGCGTCCTCGAACCGCTCCTGCTCCGACAGCTGCGCCATCCGCTGGTGCAGGGCCGAGGTCGCGGGTCGCGCGTCGCCGGCGAGCAGCGTGACCGCCTCGGCGACCACCTCGGCATACTCCTGCACGGTCTGACGACCCGAGCAGGGCGCCCCGCAGCGCCCCATCTCGACCAGGACGCACTCCGACCCACCGCCGCGCGCGCTGAGGCGCGAGGTGCACTGGCGCAGGGGGATGACCTCGTGCACGGCCGCGACGGCCTCCTGCGCCGAGGCACGGGTGCGGAACGGGCCGACGTACTGGGCGCCGTCGTTGCGCACCTGCCGCACGACGGAGAGCCGGGGGAAGACCTCGACGGTCAGCTTGACCCACACCGCGCGCTCGGGGTGCGTGGAGCGGCGGTTGTAGCGCGGCTTGTGGGCGGCGATCAGGCGCAGCTCGCGCACCTGGGCCTCGAGGGTCGTGGGACAGACGATGGGTTGGATGCTGGTGGCCAGCCCCACCATCTCGGCCATGCGGGTGCGCTGCTCCGACGCGGTGAAGTAGGTGCGGGCCCGCACCCGGATGTTGCGCGAGGTGCCGACGTAGAGCGGGCGACCGGTGGCGTCCTTGAAGACGTAGACCCCCGGGGCCGTGGGCAGGTCGTCGGCGAGGAAGCGCTTGCGACGCTGGGCCGGCGTCACCCGGGAGGTGTAGCTCGAGAGCTCCTCGAGGGTGTGCACCCCGAGGTTGCCCACCCGCTCCAGCAGCCCGTGGAGCACGTCGACAGTCGCTCGGGCGTCGTGCAGGGCGCGGTGGTCGGGGGTGGTCGTGGCGCCGAACAGGACGGCGAGCGACGACAGCTTGTGGTTACGGCACTCGTCACGGCTGACCAGCTGGCGGGCCAGGTGCACCGTGTCGACCACGCGGAACCCCGGCCACGGGTGGCCGGTGCCCGCCGCGGCCGCCTTGAGGAACGAGATGTCGAACCCCGCGTTGTGGGCCACGAGCACGGTGTCGCGGGCGAACTCGAGGAAGGCCGGGAGGACCGACTCGATGCGGGGAGCGCCGGCGACCATCGCGTCGGTGATGCCGGTCAGCACCTGGATGAAGGCCGGGATGGGCGCACTCGGACGGACCAGCGTCTGGAACTCACCGAGCACCTGCCCACCGCGCACCTTGACCGCACCGACCTCGGTGATCGCGGAGGCGGAGGCGCTGCCGCCGGTGGTCTCGAGGTCGACGACGACGAACGTGACACCGGCCAACGCCGTGCCCAGCTCGTCGAGCGTGCCTTGGACCGCCTTCATGTCCGAGACCGTATGCCGGGCCACCGACAGGCCTCGTCAGGCGCGCCTGGAACGACCCTCTCGGGCCGCGGGTCAGGCGGTCTCGCGCTCGGCCACCGCCCGGATCGCCGCGAGGGTGACGGGGATCCCGGCGTGAGCAGCCTCGGCCCGGACGGTGATCTCGTGCTCAGCGCGCTCACCGAACCGCGTGCGGAACAGCTCGAGCCCGGCAGGCAGGAACGCCCACGACTCGGTCAGCTCGGTGAGCTCGCTGGCGTCCTCGACCGGAGCCATCGTGTAGGCCCAGCTCACCAGCCCCTCGCCGACCTCCCACGCGAACGCCTTCCCGGGGTCGGCGGCGATCACGGTCGAGTGGGTCTCCCAGGTGCGGTCGGGGGTGACGTTGCGCCCGGTGAACCCCGAGCCGACCCGGGGAGCGCCGTCGACGAGAGCACCCTCGTCCCACCAGCAGCTCTGACAGATCGGGCTCCACTCGCCGGTGCGGGCGATGTCGGTGACAAGGGCGTACACCTGCTCGGGAGAGGCGGCGACGCGGACGGTCTCGGTGTGTGTGAGCTCCATACCGGCAGTCTCTCAGGACCCCTGTCGGTGGTCGCCCCTAGCGTCCTCGTCAGGTGGAACCCCACCGCTCCGACTCCCCGGCACGACCCGGGAGCCCACCCTCACGAGGAGGCGACATGCGCACCGATATCCCGATGGTCATCGACTGCCAGACCTGCCCGGTCCGTTACGTCCGGTGTGACGGCTGCATCGTCACGGCGCTCGGCCCGGCACCGGCCCGACCCCTGGTCGAGGTCGTGGACCGTCGCCTGGGGGACGACGACGAGCTGCCCCTCGACGCCGCCGAGCGGCGTGCGGTCGGCATGTTCGTGCGCGCCGGGCTCGTCGACCCCGGGCACGCCGCCACGCTCACCGCGCGGCGCGAGCGGCACCTCGGGGTGCGAGCGGTCGGCTGAGCCTCGTCCGGCGCAGCCCGGGTGGGGCGGCGACCTACGATCGACGGATGAGGCACGGGCGAGCGGGGCGGGATGGGGTCGTGCCCGGTGGTCGGTGCCTCCGCCCGCACCGCCCGATCCCCTCCCGGTTGGTGGTCGCGGTGGTGCTGCTCCTGCTCTCGAGCGGTGCCGCGACCGGGTGCTCGGTGGGCTCGGTGGGCTCGGTCGGCTCGGTCGGCTCGGTCGGCACGGCCGACTCGGTGGGCGGCGAGCCCTCCGCCACGGCACCGGCCGGTCGTGAGACGTCCCAGCCCGTCGACACGGCCGAGCGAACGGCTGCCGCCTCGGCCCTGATGGCCCAGCGGGCCGCCGCCGTGGGCACCCACGACAAGCGGGCCTGGCTGGCGACCGTTGCCGACCCGGCGAGCGCCTTCGCCAGCGACCAGTCCTCGGTGTTCGACCGGATGGCCCGACTGCCCGTCGGTCGGTACGGCGAGCAGAGCCTGCAGGCGGGTCCACCCCTCGACGCGGCGCAGCGTCAGCGCTACGGCGCCACCGCGTGGGTCGCCTCGGTGAGGATCGCCTACCAGCTGACGGGCTTCGACCACGGCCTGCGCACGGTCGACACCTCCTACGTCGTGACCCGGACCCCGGTCGGGTGGCGCCTGGCTGGCATCACCGGTCCGGGCGACGCCCAGCCCTGGGACCTCAGCCCGCTCACGGTGCTGCGGTCGCCCTCGACCCTCGTCGTGGGCAACGCACCCGAGTCCACCCTGCGCAGCTACCTCACGATGGCCGACGCCGCCCACGCGCGGATCGCCGCAGTCTGGGGGACGGCGGTGCCATCCGTCGTGGTGGCCCCGAAGGACGCGCGCGACCTCGTCGAGCAGCTGCACCGCAGTGCCGACGCCGGGCTCGACCAGGTGGCCGCCGTGACCGACGGCCCGCTCGAGCCGGGCCACGTCGCCGCCGGTGACCGCGTCTACGTCAACCCCACCGCCTTCGCCGGTCTGAGCGACGCAGGTCGGCGCGAGGTGGTGACCCACGAGCTCACCCACGTCACCGTGCGGGCGACGACCACGCAGGCCGTCCCGCTGTGGCTCTCGGAGGGCTTCGCCGACCACGTCGGCTACGCCACCGTCGCCCTGCCGCCGCGCACGATCGCCGCCGCGCTGCTGACGCAGGTGCGCGCTGGTCACGGTCCGACCCAGCTGTCCTCCGATGCCGACTTCGACCCGGCCACCGGCGCCATCGCCACGGCCTACACGGCGTCCTGGCTAGCGGTCGAGCGGATGGCCGCCCGCTACGGCGAGCCGCGGGTCGTCGCCTTCTACCGCGCCGTCGCCGACACGGCCGACACGGCCGACACGGCCGACACGGCCAACACGGCCAACACGGCCCCGGCCGATGCCGCCACCCGGACGGCTCGGGCCTTCCCGGCAGCGCTCGGTGTCTCGGAGCAGGCCTTCACCGCCGACTGGGTCGCCTCCCTGCAGGCGCTGGCCCGGTGAGCGACCCACCCCCCGCGTTCCGAACTAGGGAAACCCGTGGTTCCGGAGGCTGGGGGCCCCAGAACCACGGGTTTCCCTGGTTCGGAACGCGGGGGTGGGGGTCAGTCGGACCGTGCGCCCGTGAAGAGCGCCTCGACCTCGTCCTCGTAGTCGCGCAGCACGACGTTGCGCTTGAGCTTGAGCGAGGGGGTCAGGTGGCCGGTCTCCTCGGTGAAGTCGCCGGGCAGGATGACGTACTTGCGGATCGACTCGGCCTTGCTGACGGCTTTGTTGGCGTCGGCCACGGCGCCGTCGATCTCGGCCGCCACCTCGGGGTCCTTGAGGGCGGCGTCCATCGTCAGACCCGGCTTGCCGTGGATCTTGGCCCAGGTCGGAAGCATCTCGGCGTCGAGGGTGACCAGGGCGCCGATGAACGGCTTGCCGTCGCCGACGACGATGCACTGCGACACGAGCGGGTGGGCGCGGATCCGGTCCTCGAGCACCGCGGGGGCGACGTTCTTGCCGCCGGCGGTGACGATGATCTCCTTCTTGCGACCGGTGATCCGCAGAAAGCCGTCGTCGTCGAGCTCGCCGAGGTCGCCGGAGTGGAACCAGCCGTCGCGGATCGCCTCCGCCGTGGCCGCGGCGTTGCCGTGGTAGCCGGTGAAGACGTTCACGCCCTTGATGAGCACCTCACCGTCCTCGGCGATCCGGATGCCGACGCCCGGCAGCGGCTGGCCGACCGTGCCGATCTTGACCCGCTCTGGGGTGTTGACCGTGGCCGGTGCGGTGGTCTCGGTCAGGCCGTAGCCCTCGAGGACGGTGACCCCGATCCCACGGAAGAAGTGCCCCAGCCGGGTGCCGAGCGGCGCGCCGCCCGACACGGCGTACTGCACGTGCCCGCCGAGGGCCGCCCGCAGCTTGCGGTAGACCAGTGCGTCGAAGACGGTGTGCGTCGCTCGCAGGACGAGGGAGGGACCGCCGGTGTCCTGTGCCTGGCTCCAGGCGATGGCGGTCTCGGTGGCCCGGGCGAAGACGGCGCCCCTGCCATCACCCGCGGCCCTCTGCTCCGCCGAGTTGTAGACCTTCTCGAAGACCCGCGGCACGGCGAGGATGAAGGTCGGCTGGAAGGTCGCGAGGTCGGGCAGCAGCGTCTTGATGTCGGCCGAGTGGCCCATCCGGGCAGCCGACTCCACGCACAGCACCTGGATGAAGCGCGCGAACACGTGGGCCAGCGGCAGGAAGAGCAGGGTGGAGGCACCCTCGGCGTCGACGACCTGGCCGAGCCGCTCGACCGCGTTCTCCGCCAGGTCCTTGAAGTTGCCGTGGGTCAGCTCGCAGCCCTTCGGGCGCCCGGTGGTGCCGGAGGTGTAGATGACGGTGGCCAGCGAGGTGCGGTCGGTGCTGCCCCGCCGCGCCTCGAGATCGTCGGTCGAGACCGACGTCCCCTGGGCGGTGAGGTCGGCGACGGCTCCGTCGTCGAGCACCCACACGTGCTTGAGGGCTGTGACCGCCTCGCGCCCCGCGGCGACGGCCGCGGCATGGGCCGCGGTCTCCACGACCACCCCACACGCGCCGGAGTCCTGCAGGATCCAGGCCACCTGGTCGGGGGACGACGTCTCGTAGATCGGCACGGTGACCGCACCGATGGTCCACAGGGCGTAGTCGACCAGCGTCCACTCGTAGCGGGTGCGCGCCGTCAGGCCGACCCGGTCTCCGACCGCGATGCCGGCCGCGACCAGCCCGCGGGCGACCGCGTCGACGTCGCGCTTGAACTGCGCGGCCGTGACGTCGGCCCAGCCGGCACCGGCCCGGCGGGCGAAGACCACCTTGTGGGGCCGCTCGACGGCGTTGCGCACGACGGAGAGCGCGAGGTTGCCCTCGGTGGTGGTGATGGCGAGCGGGGCGACGACGTTGTCCTGCACGGTCGGTGCTTCTCCTGGGGGCGACGGCGGGTGGTGCTTCGGCACTGTACTCGCCGGTAGCCGACGTCACCCCGTACGGCGTGTACGAGGTCACCCACCGACTCGACCCACCCGGGCGGGTAGCCTTCCGCCATGCCCAGTCGCACCGAGTCCTCGATCCACGTCGGGGCGGCCCCCGGGCAGGTGCTCGACGTCATCGCCGACTTCCCGCTCTACCCGTCATGGGCGACCGACGTCAAGAAGGTCACGGTGCTCTCCGAGGAGGGTGACGGCTGGGCCGACCGGGTCGAGTTCGTGCTCGACGCCGGGGTGATCAAGGACACCTACGTCCTCGACTACGCCTGGGAGGTCGAGGAAGACGGCACCGGGGTCGTCTCGTGGCAGCTGGTCAAGGCGACCGTGCTGAAGGCGATGAACGGCAGCTACACCCTCGAGGCGAGCGCGGAGGGCACGCTGGTCACCTACCGCCTCACGGTCGACCTCAACATCCCGATGCTCGGGATGCTCAAGCGCCGGGCCGAGAAGGTCATCGTCGAGACCGCGCTCAAGGAGCTCAAGAAGCACGTCGAGGGCTGACGACTAGGTGCGCATCCTCCTGTACACCGGCAAGGGTGGCGTCGGGAAGACGACCACGGCAGCCGCGACCGCGGTGGCGGCCGCCCGGCACGGCATCTCGACGCTCGTGATGTCGACCGACGCCGCCCACTCCCTGGGCGACGCGCTCGGGGCGACCCTGGGCAGCACCGGGTCGGCCGGGCGACCGGTCGGCATCGAGCCGCACCTCGATGCCCTGCAGGTCAGCACCCCGCACGCGGTCGACGCGTCGTGGCGGGTGGTCCAGGACTACCTCCTGCAGCTGCTGAGCACCGTCGGCGTCGACCCCGTCGTCGCCGAGGAGCTCACGTCGCTCCCGGGTGCCGAGGAGGTCGCTGCACTGCTCGAGCTGCGTGATCGTGCCGAGTCAGGGCGGTGGGACCTCGTCGTCGTCGACTGCGCGCCGACCGCCGAGACCCTGCGCCTGCTGGCCCTGCCCGAGGCCCTGGCCTGGCACCTGGAGCGGCTCCTGCCGGCCCAGCGGGGGCTCCTGCGCTCGCTGCGACCGGCCGCGGCGGCCGCCTCCGGGATCCCGTTGCCCGGCCTCGAGGTCGTCGAGACGGTGCGGGGCTGGCTCACCCGGATGCGCGAGGTGCAGCGCCTCCTGACCGGTGACCAGGCCTCGGTGCGCCTCGTGCTCACCCCGGAGCGCGTGGTGATCGCCGAGTCACGGCGCACCTGGACCTCGCTCAGCCTCTATGGCTTCGTCGTCGACCAGGTGGTGGTCAACCGGGTGTTCCCCGATGCGACCGCCGATGGCGGGGAGCGCCCGGACCCCTGGCGGATGGCGTGGAACGACGCTCAGCGCGACGGGCTGTCGCAGGTGGCCGAGTCCTTCGCCGGGGTCCCGCTCACGACCACCCCGTACCTCGCGCACGAGCCGGTGGGGCCCGACGCGCTCGCGGCCCTGGCCGACGCCCGCACGGGGGACGAGCCGGCGACGCTGCTCGACCCGGTCTCCCGGCGCGGCATGGTCGTCCGCCGGGTCGGCGAGGACTTCGTGCTCTCGCTGCCCCTGCCGCTGGTCGAGGCCGGGGAGGTCGACCTCAAGCGCCGCGACAGCGAGCTGCTCGTCTCCGTCGGCGGACACCGTCGGGTGCTCACCCTGCCCTCGGCGCTCACGCGCTGCCTCGTGCGCAGTGCCGCCGTCAAGGACGGCACGCTGCGGGTGCGCTTCACCCCGGACGCGCGGGTCTGGCCGGTGGCCTCCCGGGCTCAGGTCGGCCGTGGCTGACCGCGCCGAGCCGGGTCCGGCCCCTGTCGGGTCGGTCGCCGAGGAGACGGCGCGGCTGCTCGACGCCCTGCTCGGGGGAGGCGTCGACGCGCCTCGACCCGACGCGTCGACACCTGCGGCCTGCCACACCTGTGGCGCTCCGGACCCAGCTGGTACGGGGTCGCCGCCTCCGTCTGCGCCGCCACCCTCACCATCCAGCACCTGCCACCTGTGCCCGGTCTGCCAGCTGCTCGAGGTCGCCAGGGCAGTGCGACCCGAGACCGTCGACCGTCTCGCCGACCTCGCGGGAGCGTTCACCGACATGCTGCGCGAGGTCGCGTCCGCCCGTCGCCCCGAGCATCCTGCCCCCGGATCGGCGGACAGTGCTGCGAACGGGCCGCACGGCGTCGAGGTCGAGGACATCGTCGTCGGCACCGAGGACGACCTCGACGAGGACCCCGAGGACCACGAGGACCCCGACGACCCCGACGACCCCGACGACCCCGACGACGACACCCAAGCAGAGGAGAGCAGACGATGACCAGCAGCACCCCCCAGCCCGACCTCGCCATCGGGATCGACATCGGCGGCACCAAGGTCGCCGGGGGAGCGGTGGCCCCCGACGGCTCGGTGCTGGCGAGGGCTCGCCGCGACACCCCCCACCGCTCGATGTCGCCCGATGTCGTGGAGGACACCATCGTCGCCGTCGTCGAGGAGCTCTTCGACCTCGTCGGGCGCGAGCGGGTGGTGGCGGTGGGCATCGGCGCGGCCGGCTTCGTGGCCGCCGACCGCAAGACCGTGGTCTTCGCCCCGCACCTGTCGTGGCGGCATGAACCGCTCGAGGACAACCTCAACCGGCGCGTCCACGTGCCCATCACCGTCGACAACGACGCCAACGCGGCGGCCTGGGCCGAGTGGAAGTTCGGTGCGGCCCAGGGCGAGTCGCACCTGATGATCGTCAATCTCGGCACCGGTATCGGGGGCGGCATCGTCATCGACGGCCGGGTGCAGCGCGGGCGCCACGGCATCGCCGGAGAGTTCGGCCACATGCAGGTGGTGCCCAACGGCCTGCGGTGCGAGTGCGGCAACCGCGGCTGCTGGGAGCAGTACGCCAGCGGCAACGCCCTGGTGCGGGAGGCCCGGGGTCTCATCGCCGCCCGCTCGCCAGTCGTCAACGACCTCCTGGCCTCCGTCGGCGGCGACGGCAACGCGCTGACCGGGCCGCTCATCACGGCGGCAGCACAGGCCGGCGACCCGACCGCGATCGAGCTGCTGGCCGACATCGGTCACTGGCTCGGTGTCGGCATCGCCAACCTCGCGGCCGCCTTCGACCCCGGCACGTTCGTCATCGGTGGCGGCGTCAGTGCTGCCGGACCGCTGCTGCTCGACCCGGCCCGTGACACCTTCCGGCGCCAGCTGACCGGCCGCGGCTACCGACCCGAGGCGCGCATCGTCGTGGCCCAGCTGGGCAACGAGGCCGGCCTGATCGGTGCCGCCGACCTCTCGCGCCTCGACGCTGCAGGCGACGAGCTGCCGTGAGCGACGGGCTCGGCGCCCGTCCCACCCTGCGGGTCGCGTCGTACAACACCCGCGACCTGCTCGACGACGCTGCCGCCGCGGCACGGGTGGTGCGCGCCCTCGATCCTGACGTGCTCTGCCTGCAGGAGGTGCCACGACGGCTTCTCGCCGCGAGGCGGGTGGCGCGCTTCGCGACGGCCTGCGGCCTGCGCTGGGCCGGAGCACACCGGGGCAGCGGCGGGGTGACCATCTTCACCTCCGACCGGGTCGAGGTGAGCGAGAGCTCGCACCACCGCCTCCCTGTGCGGCTCGGCGTGCGACGGCGAGGGTATGCCGTCGCCACCGTCGCGCTGCCCGGTCACCCCCCGCTGACGGTCGTGTCCCTCCATCTGAGTCTTGTTGCAGCCCAACGGGTTCAGCACGTGAACCAGCTGCTCGCCGAGATCGGTGCCGACGCCGCACCGGTGCGCACCATCGTTGCCGGCGACCTCAATGAGGAGCCGGGCTCGGCGGCATACGCCCTGCTGGCGAGGCACCTGGTGGCGGTGGGCGAGCCCGCCCTCACCTTCCCCACCAGCAACCCCGACAAGGCGCTCGACGTCGTCTTCGCGTCGGCCGACCTCGTCGCGCGACCGGGGTCGCCGGTGGCGCTCGACGAGGCCGACCTGCGTGCGGCGACGGACCACCTCCCGGTGTGGGTCGAGGTGCAGTCGTGACGCCGACCCAGTTGCGGGCCTTCGCCACGGTCGTCCAGTGCGGGTCCGTGAAGGCCGCGGCCGAGGTGCTCCAGGTGAGCGAGGCAGCGGTGTCGCTGCACGTGGCGCAGCTGCGCAAGGAGCTCGGCGACCCGCTCTTCGTGCGGGCGTCAACCGGTCTCGCGTTCACCCCGGGGGGTCTGCGGCTGGCCAGTCGGGCGGTCGAGATCCTCGGCCTGCAGGACCGCACCGTGCGTGAGGTCGGTCAGGCCGGGCAGGGTCGGCGGATGCTGCGGGTCGCTGCGACTGCCCTCTTTGCCGAGCACGCCGCCCCCGGCCTGCTCGGGCTCTTCGCCAACCGGGCGAAGGACCTCGATCTCGAGCTGAGCGTGCACGACAGTGGCGCGCTGCCCGCGCTGCTCGCGTCACGGGCCGTCGACGTGGGCATCGGGCCCCACCCCGTAGTGCTGTCAGAGGGATTCGTCGTGACGACGTTCCTCAAGTACGAGATCGTCGCGGTGACGGGGCCGGGTCACCCGCTTGTCGGCCAGGACCCTCATCCGTCCCAGCTGCGCTCTCTCACATGGCTGCTGGGTCCATCGGCCGCCAGCGCGATGGGGGTCATCCCCGACCTGCTGCGCCGGATCGGGGTGGGCGAGGCGCACCAGCGGATCTTCCAGAGCGACGCGCAGGCGCTCGAGGAGATGCGGCGGACCGATGGCGTCGGGCTGGCGCTCGGCTTCGCCGTGGCCAGCGACCTCGCCGCCGGCCGACTCGTCGCCCTGGGTGGGCAGGGCCTGCGGGGTGGGGGTCGCTGGTCGGCGCAGACGCTGCCGGCCCACGCCCAGCTGCCGGCCGCCGCCGAGCTGCTGCGCTTCATCACCACTCCCCGCGCGACCCAGGCCATGTTGAAGGGCACCGGCGCTGCTCCCGGCCGCTTCCGGCCGTCGGTGCACGTGACGCTCTGGAGCTGACCGGGCCTGGGGCGCCTCGTCCACGAGACGCGGGGCGTCCGGTCTCCCCCTCCAGCTCGGCGCCGACTTCACCGTGGTCTGCCAGGGCCAGACCTCGCACTACCCGTTGCGCTTCAACTCACCGGCCCCGCTGCCCCGGGTCACCGTGGTGGGCCCGGCACGAACGCCCGGCATCGACCTGGGCGCGAGCACCAGCTCCTCCTGGGTGATCCACAACGGCGGGGACGCGCCCGCCACGCTGGGGACTGTCTCCGCCACGGTCGGGAGCTCCTGGCCGCACCAGAGGTCGGTCTCCTCGGTCTGCGACCTCAGGGGCAGCGACCAGCTCCCATCCCTTCACATGGTTCGCCGTTGCCGGCACGTGGGTCGTCGCCACCAACGCGTCCCCGTCCGTTGCCGTGGCCGTGCCGGCCGTGACCGGCCCGCGAGCCGTGATCGTCACCACCGTCGCCGATCCCGACCATGCCCTTGCCGGGTTGTCGACCACCTGCCGCATCGACAGCAGCGCGCCGGTGTCCTGCGGCCGCTCATGGTCGACGCCTGCGCTCGGCACCGGCCGGCACACCGTCACGGTCACGGTCACGGACCCGGCAGGAGCGACCAGCACCCAGTCCGTGGCGTGGGTCGTCGACACCGCCGCACCCACGGTCACCCTGACCGCGCTGCCACCCGTCCTTCTCGGCACAACCCTGTCCGTCTCCTGGACCGGAGCGGACGCCGGCGGAGCGGGCCTGGCCTCCTACGACGCCCGGGTGCGCACGGCCGCCCTCGGTACCGGCCTCGGCGGGTACGTCTCCCCTCCGTCCTGGCAGGGACGCACCACCGCCAGCCTGTCGACCATCGTCCCCGCCGGGACGACCGCATGCCTCTCCGTCCGCGCCCGTGACAGAGCGGGCAACCTCGGCGGCTACAGCGCAGAGCGCTGCACGTCCTCCGTGGTGGACGACCGCAGCCTTCGCAGCACGGGCAGCCGCGGCACCGGCGCCGGCTACCTCTACGGCACCTGGACCATCGCCCGCGGCAGCGCCCAACAGCTGGTCTCCGCGACCGTCGTGACCCGACAGATCGGGCTGTACGTGACGGGCTGCCCGACGTGCGGGTCCGTCGACGTCTACATCGGCCCCACCCGTGTCGGCCGACTCTCCACAACCACCCCGACCACGAGCCTGCGCCGCGTCCTCTGGCTACCAGCCTTCGCCACCCGCAGCGGAGCCCTGACCCTGCGCCCAGTCTCCTCCGCCCCGGCTATCATCGACGGCGTCGCCATCCTGAAGTAGCCGGGATCGACGCAGGTCCCGCGCACCTCGGGCAGGCCCTTCCGGGCTCATGACGACCGACGATGCTGCGTGTCGGATTCCCGTCAGCACGAGCGAAGGGCGCCACGACGCCCTTGCGGCTCGGCCCGTCGTCGAGGGAGCAGGGGATCAGGGGATCAGGGGGATCAGGGGGTGACGATGGCGTGGATGACCGCCTGCAGCCCCGACAGCGTGTCGCCGGGCAGGAAGGTGTCACACCAGGGCAGCGCGGCGGCCATGGACCCGACCAGCGGCTCGTAGCCGGGCACCCCGGCCCGCGGGTTGACCCACACCACGCGGTGGGCGCGCCGGTGCACGCTGCGCATCACCTGCGCCAGCGCCTGCGGGGGGTCGGCGTCGCAGCCGTCCGAGGCGATGACGACGACGGCCCCACGCAGCGCGTGGCCGTGCCGTGAGCGCAGGAGGGCGCGCAGACTGGCGGCGAGGTGGGTGCCGCCGTACCGGTCGTCGACGAGTCGCGTGGCTCCCGTCACGGCCTCGGCGGCGGAGCGGTGGCGCAGGGCCGCCGTGACCCGGGTGAGCCGGGTCGAGAAGACGAAGGCCTCGGCGCGGCCGCCGAGGGCGAGCGCACGCAGCAGGTGGAGGTAGGCCGTGGCGTAGGGCTGCATCGACTGGCTGACGTCGGCGATGACGACGACCGGCCGCGGCCGGCGCACCGGCCGGGTGCGCACGAGGACGACCGGCTCCCACCCCGTGCGGCGTGAGGCGGCGAGCGTCTCGCGCAGGGCCACCCGGTCACCCCGCGGGTGCGGTCGACGCCGTCGCGAGGGCCGCGTGGGCCAACGGGGCAGCACGCCCTCGAGCCAGGCGCCGACCAGGGCCAGCTGCGCCTCGTCGAGCTCGTCGAAGGGGGTGTCGCGCAGGCCGGCGACAGCGCTCGGCAGCCGCTCGGGCACGAGCTGGCCCTCGTCGGCGGTGTCGGCCGGGGCGACCACGGGGGGCAGCGTGTGCCACGGCAGGCCCTCGCCGTCGACCTCCGGCCCGTCGACTCCCCGGACGCTGGCGAGACGGTCGGTCGGCGAGCCCGCACCGGCCGGCGCCCGACGGCGGCCCTCGAGGGGCAGCGCCGCGTCGCGGAAGACCGCGTCGAAGACGTCGTCGAAAGCGGCGAGGTCGTCGTGCCGGGTGACGAGGGTGAGGCGGGCCGACCAGTAGAGCGTGCCGACGTCACGTGGGGGAGCGGCCTCGAGGGCGCGCGCGAAGGTCCCGAGGGCCGCGAGACTGACGGGCAGACCGCGTCGGCGCAGTGTCGCGCCGAGGCCGGTGACGAAGGCCGCCCGGTCGACCGGGTGCAGCACGGACGTCGCACCGGCCACCAGGCCGTGGGTCACCAGGCGCCCTCGGCCAGCGCCGCGGTCACGAGCTCGCGGTCGTCGGGGGTCTTGGCCAGCGCACCGAGAGTGAGGCCGACCCGGTCGCCCAGGTCGTCACGCACCAGCTCGGAGACCCCGAGCACTGAGAGCGCCGCGACCCAGTTGACCGCCTCGGAGATGCCGGGGGCCTTGTCCACCCCGAGGCTTCGCACGTGGCCGACGAAGGCGGCCGCCGACGCGATGAGCGACCCGGATGCGGTGGGCACGGTGCGGCGCAGGATCTCGACGACGCGCTCCGGCGCGGGGTACTCCAGCCAGTGGTAGAGGCACCGACGGCGCAGGGCGTCGTGCAGGTCGCGGCTGCGGTTGGAGGTGAGGACGACGACCGGTGGCTGCGCGGCCCGGAAGGTGCCGATCTCGGGCACCGTCACAGACCCCTCCCCGAGGAACTCCAGCAGCAGGGCGTCGAACTGGTCGTCGGCCCGGTCGACCTCGTCGATGAGCAGGACCGGCGGGCGCGGCCCGTCGTAGCGGACGCAGCGCAGGATGGGGCGCTCCTGGAGGAACTCCTCGGCGAAGAGGTCGGCCTCGGCGAGCCGCTCGTGGTTGACCTCGGCGAGACGGATGGCCATGAGCTGGCGCTGGTGGTTCCAGTCGTAGAGCGCCTCGGCGGCCGTCAGTCCCTCGTAGCACTGCAGGCGCACGAGCGGGGCGTCGAGGGCGCGGGCGAGCACCTGGGCGGCCGCGGTCTTCCCGACCCCGGGCTCACCCTCGAGCAGCAGCGGCAGCCCGAGCTCGAGCGCGAGGAAGACCGCCGTCGACAGCCCCTCGTCGGCCAGGTAGTCCTGCGCGTCGAGCCGCGCCCGCACGTCGGCCGCGTCGCGGACCGGGCCGTGGTCTGTCACGAGGCCTGCGACGCGAGGAAGGTCTCACGGCACCCCGGGTGGCAGAACCACTGCGTCACCCCGTCCACCACCGCGGACGGCGTGTCGGCCGCGACGGTCACGGTCATGCCGCAGACCGGGTCGACCGCGGTGGTCGGCGACGGGGGCGCCGACGGGCGGGTGGCGGTCAGGCCGTCGACGCGGATCGCCCGCACGACGCCGGCGACGACCGACAGCGCGATCTCGGGGGCGGTGCGGGCCCCGATGTCGACACCGGCGTGGGTGTGCACCCGGGTGCGCTCCTCGGGCGTCAGCCCCAGCTGCTCGAGCAGCACCCGGCCGCGGGTGCGGCTGCAGACGAGGGCGACGAAGCCGACGCCGGCGTCGAGGCCGGCCCGCACCTGCGCGGCCTCCATCCCGTCGTGGCTCGAGACGACGAGCGCCGTCGCCCCCGCCACCCCGGTCCCGGCACCGGCCCGGTCGACGGCGAGCCCGACGGCCTGCGCCATGACGGCCACCGCGTCGGCCACCGGCGACGACCCCACGACGTGGAGCCGGGCCGGCGGCAGCTGCGGCTCGAGGTAGATCTCGAGCGCCCCGCCGGAGAGGCACGGGTTGACGACGACGGTGGCCCCCGGGCTCGACGGGAAGCCGGCCGCGCCGTCGGGCAGCACCCGCAGGAGCAGCCCCTCACCCGACGCGAGCACGTCGAGCGCGGCCGTGCGGACCGAGCCGGTGGCGCAGTGGCCCCCGACGAAGCCCTCGACCGAGCCGTCGGCGAGCACGATCGCCCGGTCGCCCGCGTGGGCTGACGTGGGCTCCTGCGCCCGCACGACGGTGGCCCGCACGAAGGGGATGCGCTCGCGGGTGAGCTGGTCCATGCGGTCGCTGATGGCGGCGGTCACGGGTGGGGTCTCCTAGATCGGGGGAGTGGCCTGGCCGCGCATGGCGTCCCACACCCGCGAGGGCGTGAGCGGCATGTCGGCGTGCCGCACCCCATACGGCTTGAGGGCGTCGATGACGGCGTTGACCACCGCAGGTGGTGAGCCGACCGTGGCCGACTCGCCCACGCCCTTGGCGCCGATGGGGTGGTGCGGGGACGGCGTGACGGTGTGGCCCGTCTCCCAGTGCGGCACCTCCAGGGCCGTGGGGATGAGGTAGTCCATGAAGGACCCGCTGAGGCAGGTGCCGTTCTCGTCGAACGAGATCATCTCCATCAGGGCCATGCCGACGCCGTCGGTGAGGCCGCCGTGCACCTGCCCCTCGATGATCATCGGGTTGATCCGGGTGCCGCAGTCGTCGACGGCGACGAACCGCCGCACCTTCACCTGGGCGGTGCCGGGGTCGATGTCGACGACACACAGGTAGGCGCCGAAGGGGTAGGTCAGGTTCTCGGGGTTGTAGCAGATCTGGGCCTCGAGACCCCCTTCGATCCCGTCGGGCAGGTCGGCGGCGCCGTGGGCGCGCATGGCGATGTCCTGGATCGTCACCGACCGGCCGGGGTCGCCCTTGACGTGGAACGAGCCCTTGTCCCAGTCGAGGTCGGCGATCGAGACCTCGAGCATGCCCGAGGCGATGATCCGCGCCTTGTCGCGGACCTTGCGGGCCACGAGGGCCGCCGCGGCGCCCGACACCGGGGTCGAGCGACTGCCGTAGGTACCGAGGCCGAAGGGCGTGTTGTCGGTGTCGCCGTGCACGACGTCGATGTCCTCCGGCGGGATGCCGATCTCCTCGGCGATGATCTGCGCGAAGGTCGTCTCGTGGCCCTGGCCCTGGCTCTGGACCGAGAGGCGCACGACCGCCTTGCCGGTGGGGTGCACCCGCAGCTCGCAGCCGTCGGCCATGCCGAGCCCGAGGATGTCCATGTCCTTGCGGGGGCCGGCGCCGACCGCCTCGGTGAAGAACGACAGGCCGATGCCCATGAGCTCGCCGCGCTCGCGCTTCTCCGCCTGCTCGCGACGCAGCTCGTCGTAGCCGGCGATCTCGAGGGTGAGGTCGAGCGCCCGCTCGTACTCCCCCGAGTCGTAGACCCACCCGGTCTTGCTCGTGTAGGGGAACTGCTCGGGCTGGATGAGGTTCTTGCGGCGCAGGGCCACCGGGTCCATCTCGAGGTCGTAGGCCAGGCAGTCGACCAGCCGCTCGACGAGGTAGACCGCCTCGGTGATGCGGAAGGAGCAGGCGTAGGCGACACCTCCCGGCGCCTTGTTGGTGTAGACGGCCGTCATGTGGCAGTAGGCCGCGTCGATGTCGTAGCTGCCGGTGAAGACCCCGAAGAAGCCGGCGGGGTACTTCACCGGGGACGCCACCCCGTTGAAGGCGCCGTGGTCCGCCAGCACGTGGGTGCGGATCGCGAGGATCTTGCCCTCCTTCGTCGCCGCGATCTCGCCGCGCATGATGTAGTCGCGGGCGAAGCCCGTGCTGACGAGGTTCTCGCTGCGGTCCTCCATCCACTTCACGGGCTTACCGGTCAGCAGCGATGCCACGATGGAGCAGACGTAGCCCGGGTAGATCGGCACCTTGTTGCCGAAGCCGCCGCCGATGTCGGGGGAGATGACCCGGATCTTGTGCTCCGGGATGCCGGCCACGATCGCGTAGAGGGTGCGGTGGGCGTGCGGAGCCTGGGTCG
Organism: Dermatophilaceae bacterium Soc4.6; assembly: GCA_039889245.1. NCBI lineage: Bacteria > Bacillati > Actinomycetota > Actinomycetes > Micrococcales > Dermatophilaceae > Dermatophilaceae bacterium Soc4.6. Next base: position 4,364,685 of record JAZGVH010000002.1, read on the forward strand.
TCGACCACAGGGTGAGCTTGCCGCTGACCCGGTCCATGTCGGCGACGGAGCCGCAGGTCTCCATCGGGGCGGGGTGCACCCGGGGGTAGACCATGTCCTGCACCGTCACGACGTCGGCGGAGGCGAAGACCGCCTCGGTGGCGTCCTTGTCGCCGGTCTCCCAGTCGAAGCAGTGGTTGTCGGTCTTGCCCTCGAGGTCGTCCCGGATGACCGGGGCCTCGGGCGCGAGGGCGGTGCGCACGTCGACCACGGGGTCGAGCGCCTCGTAGTCCACGTCGATCAGCTCGAGGGCGTCGCGGGCGGAGTAGCGGTCCTCGGCGACGACGAACGCGACCTCCTGGCCCTGGAAGCGCACCTTGTCGGTGGCGAGCACCGCCTGCACGTCGTTGGACAGGGTCGGCATCCACGCCAGGCCCTTCTCGGCGAGCATCGCCCCGGTGACCACGAGCCGCACCTTGGGGTGGGCCTCGGCTGCGCTGGTGTCGATCGAGAGGATGCGGGCGTGGGCCAGTGGAGCCCGCAGGATGGCGAGGTGGAGCATGCCCGGCAGCTGCACGTCGTCGCAGTACTGCCCGAGGCCGCGGATGAAGCGCGGGTCCTCCTTGCGCAGCATCCGGCCGTATCCGACCGGCTTGTGGTCGTTGTCGGAGCGCTCGAGCTCGGCGAGGTCCTCGGCGACGGTGGGGCGGTCCTCGGTGACGGTCATGACGGGCTCCCGACGGTCTCGGCGCTGGCCAGCGCAGCGTTGTCGCGCTCCTTGGCGGCCGCCCACTGCACCGACCGCACGATCGAGGTGTAGCCGGTGCACCGGCAGATCTGGCCCGAGATCGCCTCGCGGATGGTCTGCTCGCTCGGGTCGGGGTCCTTGTCGAGCAGCGCCCGGCAGGTCATGAGCATGCCCGGGGTGCAGAAGCCGCACTGCAGGCCGTGGCACTGCATGAAGCCCTCCTGGACGGGGTCGAGCACCCCGTCCTGCTCGAGGCCCTCGACCGTGCGCACCTCGTGGCCGCCGGCCATCGCCGCGAGCACCGTGCAGGTCTTCACCGGCTCGCCGTCGAGCCAGGCGACGCAGGTGCCGCAGTTGCTGGTGTCGCACCCCCAGTGGGTGCCGGTGAGCCGCAGCTCGTCGCGCAGGAAGTGCACGAGCAGCATCCGCCCCTCGATCTCGCGCGTGACCTGCTCGCCGTTGACCGTCATCGACACCTGCATGGTCACTCGCTCCTGTCGCTGTTGCCGTTGACGCCCGGGGCGCCTGCGCGGATCCGCTCGACGGCTCGCCGCAGGGTGCGGCGGGTGAGCTCGTCGGCCAGGTGGCGCTTGTAGTCGGCCGTGCCGCGACCGTCGGTGGTGGGTGAGCAGGCCTGTGCCGCAAGGGCGCCCGCCTGCGCATACAGCTCCTCGGAGGGTGTGTGGCCACGCAGCGCCTCGGAGATGGACGGGATGCCCGTGGTGTTGGGGCCGACGGCCGCCAGACCCACGCGCGCGTCGGCGATGACGTCGCCGTCCATCCAGACCGCGCTGCCGACCGAGGTGACCGCCCAGTCACCGGCCCGCCGCTCGACCTTGGCGTAGGCGCTGGATCCGCCGGGGCGCAACGGGATCCGGATCTCGGTGAGCATCTCGTCGTGCCCCACGGCGGTCTCGTAGGGCCCGCGGTGGAAGTCCTCCATCGTCACCACCCGCTCGCCGCTCGAGCCGCGGATGACGCAGGAGGCGTCGAGCGTCGTGCAGACCGCCGAGAGGTCCTCGGACGGGTCGGCCTGGCAGAGCGAGCCACCGATGGTGCCGCGGTTGCGGACCACGGGGTCGGCGATGACGTTCTCGGCGTCGGCGAAGATCGGCAGCAGGGCCAGCAGCTCGGCCGACTCCAGCAGCTCGCGGTGACGGGTCATCGCACCGATCCGCACCTCGTCGGCGCTGATGCGCACGTAGCCGAGCTCGGTGTGCAGGTCGTTGATGTCGATGAGGTACTCGAGGTCGGTGAGCCGCAGCTTCATCATCGGGATGAGACTGTGGCCGCCGGCCACGAGCCGGGCCTCGTCGCCGAGCCTCTCGAGCAGACCGATCGCGTGATCGACGCTCGTGGCTCGTTCGTACTCGAACGGTGCTGGGACCTGCATGCGTGAGTCCTCCTCGACGACGGTGTCGTGGTCACTCTCGGGCGCCCTCACCGACTCGTCAACACCCGGTTAAGCGAAGGCTTGAATCGGACACCTTCAAGCACACCCCAAGCGGACGTCATCTTGGGGTTCCCCTTCTCACGACCTCGGGCCGACCAGGTTTTCGGTGGTCGAAATGCCCTACCTTCTCGAACGAAGGACCTGGCGTGGGGACCGGTCTCCTGACGTGCCCCTCGAATGCCGCGGTCGTCGTCGTCGCCGCCACCACCTGGGACGCGATGCGTGCAGCGCGGGCCCTCCAGGTGTCGTGGAACCCTCCTGCGGGTGCGGCCTCACTCAGCTCGAAGACCATCTCGGCGCAGGCGGCCACCCTGATGACCAGTGGGGCACCGGCGGTCGCGGACACGGCCGGCGCCGCGGTGAAGGCGATCGGTCGCGCCACCAGACGGATCGATGCCACCTACGACCTGCCCTACCTGGCGCACGCGGCGATGGAGCGGCTGGTGTGCACCGCCAGCGTCACGTCGACCGGCTGTGAGGTCTGGGCACCGACCCAGGCCCCCGGCCTCGCGGCCGCGACAGCAGCAGCCACCTGCGCCCTCCCCCGCCGCGGTGACGGTGCACACGACGCTGCTCGGGGGTGGGCTCGGACGCAAGCTCGAGACCGACTTCGTGGCGCTCGCCGTCCACGCGTCGAAGGCGGTGGGCGCGCCGGTCAAGGTGACGTGGTCCCGCGAGGAGGACTTCACCCACGACCAGTACCGGCCGATGGCCAGCATCCGCATCCGCGCCGGGGTCGACGCGGCCGGGTCGCCGAGCGGGTGGTGGGAGCTGCCCTACACGCTGCCCGACCGCCTGGTGGAGTACGTGCGGCATCCCGCCGCGGTCCCCGTCGGCTTCTGGCGGTCGGTGGGCAACTCGCTCAACTGCTTCGCGGTCGAGTCGGCCGTCGACGAGCTCGCCCTCGCCGCGGACATCGACCCCCTGGCCTACCGCCTCGGGGCGCTGGCGGCGCAGCCGCGGGCTGCTGCGGCGCTGCAGGCGGTCGCGACGATGTCGGCCCGGTCGACCCCACCCGCAGCCGGGCGGGCCAGAGGCCTCGCCATCACCTCGTCGTTCGGCTCCTACGCCGCCCAGGTGGCCGAGGTCAGCTCGGTGGCCGGTGCGGTCAAGGTCGAGCGGGTGTGGTGCGCGGTGGACTGCGGTGGGGTGGTCAACCCCGACACGGTGCAGGCCCAGATGCAGGGGGATCGTGCACGGTCTGACGGCCACGCTCTGGGGGAGGATGTCCTTCACCCAGGGGCAGGCCTCACCCGACAACTTCGACCGCTACCGCATGATGCGGATGCGCGACATGCCGGTGATCGCCGTGCAGGTGATGGCGAGCACGGCTGCTCCCGGAGGGGTGGGAGAGCCGGGTGTGCCGCCCATCGCCCCGGCGGTGGCCAACGCCTGGGCGCGGCCGACGGGCACGCGGGTACGCAGCCTGCCGATGCTGGAGGCCGCGGGTCAGAGCCTGACGCCGTCGTCGTCCTGGTCGCGCTCGAAAGGCTGCCGCAGGACGAGCAGGACGAAGCCGGCGACGGTCATGAGGATGCCGCCGACCATCCACCACCCGTTGCCGTCACGGTTGAACAGGATGAGGTAGAGGAACAGCAGGGGCCCACCGACGAGACCCGCGAGCATCAGCCAGAAGTGCTTGTCGTCGGACGAGGGCAGCGGGGCCGGTGGCGGGGGCACGAAGTGGTCGTGCTGGTCGGACTCGGGCACGTGCTGTCGCCAGGCCAGCCCGGACGCCGGCGCAGGCGAGGCGCGGGTCACCAGCGCGTCGGGGAGCGGGTCGGGCCTGTCGTCGTCCACGTCGCCGACGGTGTTGGCAGTGCCGGTGGTGCCGGTGGTGCCGGTGGTGCCGGTGGTCTGGACGGTCTCGACGGTCTCGGCTCCGGCGTCGGCTCCGGGAGGCTCGGCGGCGTGGTCGTCCGCATCGTCTGACGTGCTGGCGGCCTCGGTCGGGTCACCGAAGGGGTCGAGGCCGCGGGCATCCTCGTGCCAGTGGGCCATGATCGCGGCGAACTGCTCGTCGACGTCCTTGTCAGCCACCGGTCAGCCCTCCTGTGCGCTCAGACGCTCGATGAACCGCACCGACTCCTCGTGGATGAGCGGGGCATCGTTGTCGAGGGTCGCCACGTGGTAGGAGTCCTCGAGCCAGACCTCCCGCACGTCGGTGCTCGAGATCCTCGACAGGAACCACGCAGAGCTCAGCGGCGGCACGACGTGGTCGACCCGCGAGTGCATGAGCAGCACGGGCTGGGTCACCTCGGGCAGGTCGCGCGAGACCTCGGCCCACGCCTGCCGTTGCGAGTGCATCGCCTGGAGCGGGTTGCGGTCGTAGCCGAGCTCGGGCTCTCCGCCGGTCTTCTTGATGTCGCCCACCACGCCCGGCAGCGAGGGGACCAGGTGCCGCAGCACCGGCAGCAGGGGCAGGGCCTTGTTGTCGTGCTTGAAGACGGGGTTGACCAGCAGCAGACCACTGACTCGGGGCCCGTGCTCGATGGCGAGCTTGGCCGCGAGCAGCCCACCCATCGACAGACCGGCCACGAAGACGTGTCGGCAGGTCTCGTGCAGCTCACGGAACTCGCTGTCGAGGGCGGCGTACCAGTCAGGCCAGCGGGTAGTGGCGAGCTCCTTCCACGTCGTGCCGTGACCGGGCAGGCGGGGCAGCCGCACGCTGTAGCCGGCGTCGGCCAGGTGCTGAGCCCACGGGCGCACCCCTTGGGGGGACCCGGTGTAGCCGTGGCTGACGATCACGCCGATGTCGCTGCCGTCGTGGCTGAACGGCTCAGCACCGGGCATCACGGACACGAAGGAGCCTTCCCGGGGAGTCGTCGCTGGACCGCGCGAGACGACGAAGCCCCTCGCACGAGCCACATCGTCGCACGAGCGGCTGGGCGCCCGATAGTGCCCCACCGTGCCGTAGAGTGCGGCTCGTCCCAACAGGAGTGACGGAGGACCTGCAGTGTTCTACTGGGTGCTGAAGAGGATCATCCTCGGGCCGATCCTGCGGGTCCTGTTCAGACCGTGGGTCGAGGGTGCCGAGCACGTCCCCGAGTCGGGGGCCGCGATCTTCGCGAGCAACCACCTCTCCTTCTCCGACTCCTTCTTCCTGCCGCTCAACGTGTCGCGGCGGATGACCTTCCTCGCCAAGTCCGACTACTTCACCGGCAGCGGGCTCAAGGGCCGGCTCACTGCTGGCTTCTTCCGGGGCGTCGGGCAGGTCCCGGTCGACCGCTCGGGCGGCTCGGCGAGCGAGGCCGCCCTGCGCTCCGGGCTGAAGGTGCTGCGCCGCGGCGACCTGCTCGGCATCTACCCCGAGGGCACCCGCTCGCCCGACGGCCGTCTCTACCGCGGCCGCACGGGCATCGCCCGCATGGCGCTCGAGAGCGGCGCACCCGTGCTGCCGGTCGCGATGATCGGCACCGACAAGGCCCAGCCCACGGGCAAGATGGTGCCCAAGATCATGAGGATCGGCATCCGCATCGGCGCGCCTCTCGACTTCTCCCGCTACGAGGGCATGGAGAACGACCGCTTCGTGCTGCGCTCGATCACCGACGAGATCATGTACGAGCTCATGCTGCTGTCAGGGCAGGAGTACGTCGACGAGTATGCGACGTCGGCCAAGGACCGGCTGCTCAAGGCGGCCCGGATCAAGGCGCGTGAGCTGCAGGAGGCGGCCAAGCCGGGCGCTGCGGCCCGCGAGCTCGAGGAGGCGCTCGAGGAGGCCGACGAGTCTGTCCCTCTCGCCACGGCGAAGGCCGTTGGTGGCCCAGGTGGCTCAGGTGGCCCAGGTGCTCCAGCTGGCCCAGGTGATGAGGGCAAGAGCCCGGCCCACCACCGAGCCGCGAGCTGAGCCAGGGGGCTCAGCCGACGTCGGTGCCCGACCCGGCGTCGCGCAGCTTCTGCAGGACCCGCCCGTCGATCTGCCCGGGGACGAGCAGCAGCTCGTAGTTCTCGACTCCCGCCCACGACGCGAGGGCCTCGTCGACGCCGGCCCCCGTGTGGCCGAGAGCGGAGAGCCGTGCCGTGACCTCGGCTGCCAGCTCGGGGTCCAGCGGGCACAGGTCCTGCGGCTTCCCGAAGTAGAGGTCGCTGAGGTCGAGCAGCTCCACCAGCCTGGACGGGGCCGCAGGGTCGTCGTCGACGCGCAGGTCGACCGCGACACCCGACTGGTCGTAGCCCGCTCCCGGACTGGCGACCACGAGCGCCGCCGACTGCCGACCCCTCGCGTCGCCGCCCGCGGCATCGCCCGCCAGCAGGGCCGCGACCAGCCGTCGGGCCAGTGGCTGGCCTGCCGCCTCGAGGAAGGCGTCCTGCATCGCCGTGACGACCTGCTCACCCACGAGGATGTTGCCCTGGATGGCATACCGGGTGGTCGTGCCGTCCTCGCCGACCTCGCCGGCGACCCCACCGGCCCAGTCGTTGCATTCCGCCCCGGTGAAGGTGGCCTGGCCGCTCGCCGAGACCACGCCTAGCTGCCGCTCGGCCCGCCCCTCGTCGGCAGCGGTCACCCGCTCGACCGCCTCGGTGGCGGAGACGCCCAGCTCGAGCAGCCGCAGCACGTCCGCCCGGTAGGACACCTTGGCGAAGGCCTGCGTCGCGACGCCCCCGACCTCGAGGCGCACCTGGGGCACCACGGACCCGACGGCGAGGAACTTGCTGGCGACGGCGACGCCGTAGGACGAGCCCTGTCGGGCCACGATGGAGAAGGTCATCGTCGGACCCTAGCGCCGCGTCGGCGCGACCGGCATACGGACCTCGGCGGAGCCGTCTCGCCGGCGCTCCTAGACTTCACCTCGTGAACCAGCAGGACAGTGCGCTCTTCCGGACCGAGCTCGAGGAGGCGGGCCGCAGGCTCGTCGCGGCGCAGCAGCCGCAGTGGCCCGACGCCGACGCCGTGCGGGCGGCCGTCGACACCCTCGCGAGCTGCCCACCGCTGGTCTTCGCCGGTGAGTGCGACGTGCTGCGCGCCCGGATGGCCTCGGCCGCCCGGGGAGAGGCCTTCGTGCTCCAGGGTGGCGACTGCGCCGAGACGTTCGCCGACGCCACGGCCGACAACATCCGCGACCGCATCAAGACGCTGCTCCAGATGGCGGCCGTCCTGACCTACGGCGCGTCGGTGCCGGTCGTCAAGATCGGGCGCATGGCCGGGCAGTTCGCCAAGCCGCGCAGCTCGGGGAACGAGACCCGTGAGGGCGTCACGCTGCCGGCCTACCGCGGTGACATGGTCAACGACTTCGCCTTCACGCCGGAGGCGCGCCGACCCGACCCGCAGCGGCTCGTGCAGGCCTACCACGCCGCCAGCTCGACGCTGAACCTCGTGCGCGCGTTCACGATGGGCGGCTTCGCCGACCTGCGGCACGTGCACGACTGGAACAAGGGCTTCGTCGCCAACGCCGCGAACTCCCGCTACGAGCGGCTCGCCCACGACATCGACAAGGCCATGCGCTTCATGGCGGCGTGCGGCGCCGACTTCGACAAGCTGCGCACGACGGAGTTCTTCTCCGCGCACGAGGCGCTCTTGCTCGACTACGAGCGGCCGATGACGCGCATCGACTCGCGGAGCGGGCTCGCCTACGACACGTCGGCGCACTTCGTCTGGGTGGGGGAGCGCACCCGCGACCTCGACGGCGCGCACATCGACTTCGTCTCGCGCATCCACAACCCGATCGGCATCAAGGTCTCCAACAAGGCCGACCCGACCGACCTGCTCAAGATCATCGACAAGGTCGACCCGCACCGCGAGCCCGGGCGCCTCACGCTCATCACCCGGATGGGCTGCCAGAACGTGCGCGACGCCCTCCCCCCGATCGTCGAGGCCGTCACCGCCTCCGGCGCGGAGGTGACGTGGATCTGCGACCCCATGCACGGCAACACGTTCGAGTCGGTGAGCGGCTACAAGACGCGCAACTTCGACGACGTCGTCGACGAGGTGCGCGGCTTCTTCGACGTGCACCAGGCCCTGGGCACCGTTCCCGGCGGGATCCACGTCGAGCTGACCGGCAACGACGTCACCGAGTGCCTCGGTGGAGCCGAGAAGATCCTCGACGCCGACCTCGCCAACCGCTACGAGACGGTCTGCGACCCGCGGCTGAACCACCAGCAGAGTCTCGAGCTGGCCTTCCTCGTCGCCGAGATGCTCGGGCGCGACTGAGCCCGCCCCCAGCTCACCCGCCCCGAGGGCGGCGCCGTCCGGCGTGCCGGGTGAGGATGGCGAGGTGCCAGAGCTGCCCGAGGTCGAGTCCGCCCGCAAGGTCATCGAGAAGGCGGCGCTTCAGCGCACCATCGCCGACGTCGACGACACCGACACCTTCGAGTGCCGCCCGCACCACCCGGGGGAGATCCGTGACGCCCTCGTGGGTCGCGAGCTGACCGCCGCCCTCCGGCGGGGCAAGAGCATGTGGTGCGAGACGTCGGGGCTGACCGACGACGACGGGCCGGGGCCTCGCCTGGGCGTGCACCTGGGGATGAGTGGCCGGATCCTCGTGGCGCCACCCGTCGACGCCGACGGGGACTCCTCCCGCAGCGGGCCGGTGCGGGAAGGCGGCGACTACGTCGGGTCGCGGCCGCGCCGGGGAGGCAGGCCGCCCAAGGATGTGTGGTTCCGCTTCACGCTGTGGTTCGAGGACGGCGGCTCGATGCGGCTGCTCGACACCAGGCGGCTGGGGCGGGTACGCCTGGAGCCGGACATCGACGCGCTCGGTCCCGACGCCGCCGAGATCACGCGCGCGCAGTTCCGGGCGAGCATCGGCAAGGGGAGGGCTCCGCTCAAGGCTCGGCTGCTCGACCAGAGCAAGATCGCCGGCATCGGCAACCTGCTGGCCGACGAGGTGCTGTGGCAGTCGCACCTGTCACCCCAGCGACCCTGCGGCGAGCTCACCACCGACGAGCTCGACGACCTGAGGAGGCACCTGCGCGCCTCGACGCGGACCGCCATCCGCAAGGGCGGGGTGCACACCGGCGAGATCGTGCGCCACCGCCGCCACGACGGGCACTGCCCGCGCTGCGGCGCCGAGATGGTGCGGGCCACCGTCGGCGGGCGCACCACCTGGTGGTGCCCGCAGGAGCAGGTGTAGCCGACGCGCGCGGGGCAGCAGCCGGGCCGAACAGCCTTGCCCGGTGAGCAGCAGACCCGTCCTGCGGCTCGTCGGCGGCGTCGCCACCTCGGGGGGCCTCGCGGTGGTTGCCGGCATGGTGGCCGTGGTGGTCAGCGTCGTCGGGGCGATCGTGGGCTCGGTCGTCCTCCGCCGCACCGTCACGGACCGCGCGGGTAGGTTGCGGGGGTGAGTGCCGTGACCCTCGACCTGCTGCCCGGCCTGACGCGGGGCGGTGGGACGCGCGTGCGTGTGGGTGACACCGTCGCGTCGTACGACGACCTGCGCGGAGCCGCGGCCGCGGTGGCCGACAGCGTGTCGGGGTGCACCCGGGTGGCCGTGCTCGCCGAGCCGACGATGACGACGGTCGCCGCGGTCGCTGGGGCCGTGAGAGCGGGGGTGACGGTGGTGCCGGTGCCTCCCGACAGCGGTCTGCAGGAGCGGGCGCACCTCGTGCACGACTCCGGTGCGCAGCTGTGGCTGGGCCCGGCACCGACCGACGACGGTGGGCTGCCCGCGGTGCCCGTGGACCTCGACGCCCGCGGGTCGCACGTCGGGGTGGGGGTCGACCCGGCGACCACCGCCTTCGTGCTCTACACGTCCGGGACGACCGGTCTGCCGAAGGGTGTCCTGCTGTCGCACCGTGCGGTGGCGGCAGCGCTCGACGCGCTCGCCGACGCCTGGGCCTGGACATCGGCCGACGTGCTCGCTCACGGGCTGCCGCTCTTCCACGTCCACGGGCTCGCGCTCGGGGTGCTCGGCCCCCTGCGTCTGGGCGGCGGGCTGCACCACGTCGGACGACCCACCCCGCAGGCGTATGCCGCGGCCGCCTCCGACGGTGCGACGCTCTTCTTCGGTGTGCCGACGGTGTGGTCGCGGGTCGCCGAGGCCCCCGAGCACGCTGTCGCCCTGCGGTCGGCTCGACTGCTGGTGTCGGGCAGCGCCGCCCTGCCGACCCCGGTCTACGCGCGCCTCGACGAGCTGACCGGCCACCGCGTCGTGGAGCGCTACGGCATGAGCGAGACCCTGATCACCGTCGCGACCAGAGCGGATGCGATCCCACGCGCCGGGTGGGTGGGCGTGCCGGTCACCGGGGTCGAGACCCGGCTGCGGGGCGAGCACGGTGAGCAGGTGCCCCACGACGGGGAGTCGGTCGGTTCTCTCGAGGTGCGGGGGGACACGCTCTATGATGGTTACCTGGGAAACGATGAGGCCACCGCGGCCTCGACGACCGCCGACGGCTGGTTCCGCACCGGTGACGTCGCGGTGATCGACGGGGGTGGCTGGCACCGCATCGTCGGCCGAGCCTCCACCGACCTGCTCAAGACCGGCGGCTACCGCGTGGGAGCCGGCGAGATCGAGACCACCCTGCTGGCCCACCCCGCGGTGCACGAGTGCGCCGTCGTCGGTGAGCCCGACGCCGACCTCGGGCAGCGGATCGTGGCGTGGGTCGTGCCGGCCGCGTCGGTCCCGCTGCCCGCAGACGCCGAGGCGCTGGCCGCCGATCTCGTCGCCCACGTCGGTGCCTCCCTGTCGGCGCACAAGCGTCCCCGTGAGGTGCGCTTCACCGACGCCCTCCCGCGCAACGCGATGGGCAAGGTGCAGAAGGCGCTCCTGCTGCCCCCGGTCCAGCCCGACGCCGGGCCAGGTCAGCCGGCGAGGTGACCCCAGCGGGCCTCGAGGTCGCGCCAGGGCCCCTGGGCGGCGACCCGGCCGTCCACGAGGACGACGACGCGGTCGGCCCGCCCGAGCGCGGCCCGCTTGGTGGTGGCCCCGATCACGGTGCTGCCGCGCTCGCGCATCGAGTCCCACAGCTGCAGCTCGGTGACGGCGTCGAGCGCCGACGACACGTCGTCGGCGACGAGCAGCTCGGCGTCGGTGGCCAGCGCACGGGCCAGGGCCAGCCGCTGCACCTGACCTCCGGAGAGCCGAACGCCCCGGTGTCCGACCCGGGCGTCGACGCCGCCAGCCTCGGCGACGTCGTGCTGCAGGCGGGCTCCACGCACCGCCGCGCTGACCTCACGGGGGTGGTCGAGGTGGATGTTGGCGGCGAAGCTGCCGGAGAGCACCCGCGGCACCTGCGCCACGTGGGCCACCCGCCCGGGTCGCAGGAAGGTCTGCGGGTCGTCGACCTCGGCGCCGTTCCACCGCAGTGACCCGCGATAGGGGACGAGACCGGCGAGGGCGGAGAGCAGGCTCGACTTGCCTGACCCGATCTGACCCAGCAGAAGCACCAGCTCGCCGCGCCGCAGCGTCAGGTCGACGTCGCTGGCCCCGATCGTGCCGTCGTCGTGGATGGCGGTGAGCCCCCGCAGCTCGAGGTCATGGAGCCGGTCGACCACGCCCGTGGCTGGGCGGGGGGCGGCGCCGGTGACCAGGTCGACCCCCTCCGGCAGCGTCATCAGGTCGCCGCCGCCCGCGAGTGCGGTCATCGCCCGCTGCCACGCGCGCGTCCCCGGGGCCTCGGTGACGACCGCACCGGCGACCCGCCCGAACCAGTCGAAGCCCGAGACGGCGCTCGAGACCAGCAGCGCGGTGGCCAGGCTCCACCAGCCGGCCAGGTGGGCCGCCCAGGCGGCGACGACGGCCACCTGGACCAGCACGACCGGCACGCCGTCGAGCACGGACTGCACCCGGTGCTCGCGCACGGCGGCGCCGACGCGGCCGCTGTCGACCTGCTGGAGGTGGCGGTGGACGTCGCGCGTGGCGGCGGCCAGCTTGACCGTGCGCACGCAGTCCAGCGCCGACACGAGCGACCGACCGAAGCGGGCTCGGGCGTCCGAGGCCGCCGCTGCGGACCGTCCGGCCACGGGTGCACCGAAGGCGCTGGCGACGGCGGTGAGGGCCATGACCGCGAGCAGGAGGAGACCGGCCAGGACGCTCTGGCCGGCGATCCCGGTGACGAGGGCAATGAGCAGCCCGGTCGACAGGTCGACCCAGCGGTCGGCGTAGCGGGCGTAGCGGTCGGCGTCCATGGCCCGGGCCACGACCTCACCCGGCGGGGTCGGAGGCAGACGGTGCTGGGCCGTCTGCCCCACGAGCACGCTGGTGCGGGCTCGGAGCAGCACGGCCACCCACCACCGCGGATAGCGGCTGATGGCCGACGCCAGCAGCTGGGGGGCGAGGAGGAGCACGAGCACGAGCAGGCTCAGCAGCAGCCACGGTCGCCCGCCTGCGCCGACCTCGCTGACGACGTGCCCCCAGATCCAGCCGGTCACGGCGCCGTACGCCCCGAGGAGGGCGGAGGCACTGAAGAGGGCGACGCTGACCCACCCCCATCGGGGGTGGATGCTCAGTGCCGTCCAGGTGCCGCGGGCGAGACCGGGCCCGGTGCCCACGGTGAGGGCCGGCGGTGGGTCTCCCCGGCGACGGGCGGTGCCCACCCGCACCGGCCCGGGGGGATCGCTGGTGCCGGGGGCGGGTGTCGGGGTCGTCGCCGCAGACGCGGCGACCTCGTCGGAGGCGGCCAGCAGCTCGCGGAAGGGGCCCTCCGATGCTGCCAGAGCGGCCCTCGGACCCTGCTGGACGATGCGTCCGTCGGCGAGGACGGCGACCTGGTCGGCCCGCTCCGTGGTGCTGAGGCGGTGGGCGACGAGCAGCCCGGTGCGCCCGGAGAGCAGCCGCTGCGACGCGGCGACGACCCGTGACTCGGTCACCGGGTCCATCCTCGCCGTGGCCTCGTCGAGGACGACGACGCGCACGTGGCGCACCAGGAGCCGGGCGAAGGCGACGAGCTGCTCCTCGCCGGCGGAGAGGGACGTGCCGCTCGGACCGAGCACCGTGTCGAGGCCGTCGGGCAGGCCGGCCACCCAGTCGCCGATGCCCAGCTCGGTGACCGCGTCGTCGACCCGGGCGCGGGGGAGGTCGGCGAAGAGCGTGATGTTCTGCTCCAGGGTGCCGGCGAGGATCTCGGTGCGCTGGGTCACGACGCCGACGGCCCCCCGCAGCTGCTGCAGGTCGAGGTCGAGGGTGTCGGCCCCGCCGAGCAGCACCGAACCGCGCGGAGGGTCGACGGCTCGGGATATCAGCGAGGCGAGCGTGGACTTGCCCGAGCCGCTGCGCCCCACCAGCGCGCAGGTCGTGCCGGGCGGCACGTACAGGTCGATGTCCTGCAGGGCGAACCCGCCCTCGGGGTAGGCGAAGCGCAGGCGCCGCAGGTCGAGGGAGAGCCCGCCGGGCGGGAGCGGGTCGCCGCCCACGGGCTCGGTCTCGCAGGCCAGCAGCGTGCGCAGCCGCAGCAGCGCCCCCATCCCGGCCTGCAGGTCGGGCAGGTGGTGGGCCACCTGGCTGAGCTGGCCCACGATGGTGGTGGTGACGAGGAAGAGGGTGACGAGCGCGGCGACCGTCTCCTTGCCGTCGACCGCGAGGACCACCCCCACGACGGCGACCCCGGCGAGCATCGCGTGCAGGACCCCGCCGCTGCGGCGGGTGATCCGGGCCTCCAGCACGACGACGTCGTGGAAGCGCGCGTGGACGACGGCGGCCAGCTCGGCGCAGCGGCGCACCACGTGCGACTGACCGAGGCTGGTGCGCAGGTCGCTGCGAGCCGCCACCCCTTCCTCCATGACGGCGGCGTGGTCGGTCCAGGCGATCTCCTCGACCACCTTGGCGTCGGTGAGCGGGCCCATCAGCGGTCGGATGACGGCCAGGACCGCCACCGTCACCACGGGGAGGAAGACCCAGGCCGGCCAGAAGGTCAGGCCGGCGACGACGAGGAGCGGGCCCGCGGAGAGCATGAGCCGGATCACCATCCACGCGTTCTGCCTCAGGAGGGATCCCAGCTCGTGGGTGTCGTCGTCGATGCGGTCGAGCACCTCACCGACGGACTGCTCGGTCAGGACGGACAGGGGCTGCCGCATGACCGCGTCGAGCAGGTCGGCACGCAGGACCCCCTCGGCGCGGTCGACGCGCACCGCCCACAGGGTGCGTCCGACGGTGTCGAGCACCGCCCCGCCCACAAGGCACAGGGCCAGGGTGGCCACGAGGGCGAGGGTCGGGTGCGCTGCGATGCGCCCCACCACCGCCGTGCCGAGAGCCTGACCGAGGGCAGCGACCCCGGCGGCGACCAGAGCCGCCGCGGCACCGGCGCTGCGCAGCCGGCGGTGGTCCAGCGGGCGCGGGGTCGGGAGGCCCGGGACGGGGACGCGCGAGGTCGGCTCCTCGACCGGGGTGACTGTCAGCACGTCGGCCACGGTACGTGGTGGCACCGACACCCCGCCTCCCGTTTTGTGCCTCCGTGGCCGGGCTCTGCCCCGCCGCGTCGCCGGGCCGGCGCGAGGACGGAGGCGACCCGGCATACGGACGGCAGGTGGCAGTGGTGGCCCGCGTGGGTAGGTTGCGAGACGTGACCACCGCCGTGCGTGCCGACCTGCTCTCCGACACCCTCACCCGTCCGACCGAGGCCATGCGTCAGGCGATGGCGCAGGCCGAGGTCGGCGACGACGTCTTCGGCGAGGACCCGACCGTCAACGCCCTCGAGGACCGGGTCGCCGAGCTGCTCGGTCACGAGGCCGGCCTCTTCACCCCCACCGGCTCGATGGCCAACCAGCTCGGTCTGCGCCTGCACGTCAAGCCCGGGCAGGAGATGGTCTGTGACTCGCTCGCCCACGTCGTGCGCGCCGAGCTGGGGGCAGCTGCCGCCTTCTCGGGCATCACCTCGCGCACCTGGGTCTCACGGCGGGGGCTGCTCGACGCGCAGCAGCCGATCGACCTGATGATCACCGGCTCCGGTCCCTACCAGGTCGACACCTCGCTCGTGGTGCTGGAGAACACGCACAACTTCGGTGGAGGCACGGTGCAGCCGCTGGAGCAGATCCGGGCGGTGCGGGCGGCCACCCGCGCTGTCGGGGTCTCGATGCACCTCGACGGCGCGCGGCTGTGGAACGCCCACGTCGCCAGCGGCGTGCCGCTCGACGACTACGCGCAGGAGTTCGACACCGTCTCGGTCTGTCTCAGCAAGGGGCTGGGGGCACCGGCAGGATCGGTGCTCGTGGGCTCGGTGAGCGCCGTCGCCGAGGCGCGCATCTGGCGCAAGCGCTACGGCGGTGGCATGCGCCAGGTCGGCATCCTCGCGGCCGCCGGTCTGTATGCCGTCGAGCACCACCTCGAGCGACTGACCGACGACCACGCCCGGGCCCGGCGCGCGGCAGCCGCCTTCGCCGAGGCCGCTCCCGGCAGCGTCGACCCCGCGTCGGTGGAGACCAACATCCTGGTCGTCGACGTCTCCGTGGCGGGATGGGGCTCGGGGGACCTCGTCGCCGCTGCCCTGGAGCACGGGGTGCGCTTCTACGCCGTGGGGCCGAAGGCGGTCCGGCTGGTCTGGCACCTCGACGTCGACGACAGCGCGACCGACCACGCCGTCGCCGTGGTCTCGCGACTACTGCGCCAGGGGCCGGCTGCCTGACCTGCCTGACGCCGCGTCGAGCCGGTGACGGTCAGTGGTCGCGGCGCAGGTCGCCCCATCGGGCGGCGAGGCCGACGGCGTCGCCCCACGCGGCATACGTCCGGGCGATGACCGCCGGGTCGGCCGCCGGGTCCCACTGGCCGGCCCGGTGCTTGGTGCTGCGCAGCACGCGCCGATCCGGCCAGTAGCCGACGGCAAGGCCCGCGGCATAGGCCGCTCCGAGCGCGACCGTCTCGGCCGTCTTCGGCCGGACCACCGGGACGCCGAGCGCGTCGGCGATCATCTGCATGAGCAGGTTGTCTGTCGTCATCCCGCCGTCGACCGTGAGTGAGCTCACCGGTTGGCCGAGGTCCGCGGCCATGGCCTCGACGATGTCGCGGGTCTGCCAGGCGACCGACTCCAGGACCGCCCGGGCGAGGTGGGCCTTGGTGACATAGCTCGTGAGCCCGACGACGAGCCCCTGTGCCGAGGGGTTCCAGTGCGGCGCGAAGAGCCCGGAGAAGGCCGGCACGAGGTAGCAGCCCCCGGTGTCGGAGACCGTGCGGGCCAGGGTCTCGATCTCGGAGACGGTGCGGATCAGGCCCAGGTGGTCGCGCACCCACTGCACAAGGGCGCCGGCCGTCGCGATCGACCCCTCCAGCGCGTAGACCACGGGCTCGTCGCCGACCTGGTAGGCGACGGTCGTGATGAGGCCGTGCTGGGAGGCGACGACGTCCCTGCCCGTGTTGAGCAGCAGGAAGGCCCCGGTGCCGAAGGTGCACTTGGCCTCCCCCACGTCGAAGGCGGTGTGACCGAAGAGCGAGGCCTGCTGGTCGCCGACGACCGCCCCGATGGCGATGCCGGGAACCGGGTCCGTGGTGCGCCCGACCACCCCCACGGTGGGGACGATGCGCGGGAGCATCGAGCGGGGGATCTCGAGCGCCGTCAGTAGCCCGTCGTCCCAGTCGAGGGTCCGCAGGTCCATGAGCATGGTGCGCGAGGCGTTGGTGACGTCGGTGATGTGCAACCCTCCCCGGACTCCGCCGGTGAGGTTCCACACCAGCCAGGTGTCCATCGTGCCGAAGAGCAGGTTGCCCGCCTCGGCGCGTTCCCGCAGCCCCGGCACCGACTGGAGGGCCCACCGCAGCTTGGGCCCGGAGCTGTAGCTCGACAGCGGCAGGCCGGTGCGGGCGAGCACGTCGTCCGGCGCGATCCGGGTGGCGATGTCCTCCAGCACGGCACCTGTGCGGGTGTCCTGCCAGACGATCGCCGGCATGACCGGGCGCCCCGTGGCCGGGTCCCAGACGACCGTCGTCTCGCGCTGGTTGGTGACGCCGATCGACACGACCTGCTCGGGCCGGACCGCGGCGTCAGCAAGAGCACGCGGCACGACCTCCTGCACGATCGACCAGATCTCTGCGGCGTCGTGCTCCACCCAACCGGGATGAGGGTGGCGCTGGTGGTGCTGGCGCTGGCTGACCGACACCATCGTCCCGCTGCGGTCGAAGAGCATGCAGCGCGTCGAGGTGGTGCCTTGGTCGATGGCCGCGACGTAGGTCTCGGTCACGAGCGTCCGTGCCCGAGCTCGTCCGAGATCGACCGGCCGCTGCTGACGACGAGCTCGACCAGACGCGGCCGCGGCACACCCCGGATGTCGCACAGCACCTCGCACGGACCCTGCACCCCGACGGCCGCGACGACGTGCCCGCCGGCGTCGCGCACGGGTGCCGCGATGGCCGCCGTGCCGACCTCGTCCTCCTCGACCGAGACGGCCCACCCGGCGTCTCGCACCCTGGCCAGCTCGCGGATCAGGACCCGGCGGTCGGTGATGGTCCGATGGGTCAGCGGCTCGAGCTCGACCCCGACGGTGCTACGCGCTGCCCCTGGGTCGTAAGCGAGGATCACCTTGCCGAGGGCGCTGGCATGGAGCGGCACGACCGCCCCCGTGGTCACGCACTCCTGGCGGCGCCCGTTGCCGAAGACGTGGTGCGCCACGACCGCGCAGTCACGCTCCCAGGTCGCCAGCCTCACTGACTCTCCCGAGCGCGCGGCGAGGGCATCGGTCCAGTTCAGGGCCAGGGACCGCAGCTCGTTGGGGTCGAGGCGGGTCCGTCCGAGGTCGAACAGCCCGGGGGCGATCCGATAGGGACCGGCCGCCCGGTCCTGCTCGACGAAGCCCACATCCTGCAGGGTGAGGAGCAGACCGCGCGCCGTGCCTTTGGCCAGGCCGAGGGCGTCGGCGATCGCGCCGAGCGTCAGGGGCTGATCCTCCCCGGCGAGCAACCGCATGACGGCCGCGGCCCGCTCCACCGACTGCACCGTTGCCGCCACGCAGACAGAGTACCTACACCGCGACTCAGGCACACCGGCATGGTGGGGCGGCAGTGCGTCGGCCCGGTCTCGCCGGCCATCGTTCGGCGATGCCGCACGACGGGTCTTGTCGGCGTGGGACGTCGACGGCTAGTTTCGGGTCGTCGCAGTTCGCGACCCTGCCAATGACGACGATCGAGGAGTCCTCATGAGCCTGCTCTCCACGGCACTCAGCCCCCAGGAGCGACAAGAGGCCCTCGTGGACCTCGCCAGCACCGAGTTCGACGTGCTTGTCATCGGTGGTGGGGTCGTCGGTGCCGGTGCTGCCCTCGACGCCGCAAGCCGGGGTCTGCGGGTCGCCCTCGTCGAGGCGCGCGACCTCGCCTCGGGCACCTCGAGCCGATCGTCGAAGCTCATCCACGGCGGTCTGCGCTACCTCAAGCAGCTCAACTTCTCGCTCGTCTTCGAGGCCCTGCGCGAGCGCAAGCTCATGCTCGAGACCCTCTGCCCCCACCTCGTGCGTCCGGTGCGGTTCATCTACCCCCTCGAGCGGCCGTTCGTGGACCGGGCCTACGTCGGTGCCGGGGTGGGCGTCTATGACGTGCTCGGCGCCGGCCGTGGAGTGCCGAGCCACCTCAAGCATCTGTCGAAGAAGTCGACGCTCAACAGCTTCCGGGGAGGCAAGAAGGGCGCCATCCACGGTGGCATCATGTTCTACGAGGGCCAGGTCGACGACGCTCGCCACACGATGATGATCGCCCGCACCGCTGCGGCCTACGACGCCAGGGTGACGACGAGCACCAGGGTCACCGGGTTCCTGCGCGAGGGCGAGCGCGTCGTCGGTGCAACGGTCGTCGACCTCGAGAGCGGTCGCGAGCTGGAGGTGCGGGCCAAGGTGACGGTCAATGCCGCGGGCGTGTGGACCGACGAGATCCAGTCGATGGTCGGTGGCCGGGGCAGCTTCCGGGTCACGGCCTCCAAGGGCGTGCACGTGGTGGTGCCGCGCGACCGCATCGACTCGGACACGGGGTTGATCACCGAGACCGAGAAGAGCCTGCTCTTCATCATCCCCTGCCCGTGGAGCGACGACTTCTGGGTCATCGGCACCACCGACACCCCGTGGGACCTCGACCTCGCGCACCCGGCCGCGAGCCAGAGCGACATCGACTACATCCTCGACCACGCCAACTCCCTGCTGCAGAAGCCGCTGACCCGTGACGACGTCGTGGGCGTCTACGCCGGCCTGCGACCGCTGCTGGCCGGCGAGTCCGACCAGACGAGCAAGCTCTCGCGCGAGCACGCCGTCGTCGCGCCGGTGCCCGGCCTCGTCATCGTCGCCGGAGGCAAATACACGACCTACCGCGTCATGGCGGAGGACGCCATCGACGCTGCAGCGGAGCAGCTGCCCGGAAAGGTGCGGCGGTCGATCACGCAGCGGGTGCCCTTGCTGGGGGCCGAGGGCTACCTCGCCCTGTCCGACAACCGCGACCGGCTGGCCGAGGAGACGGGCCTTCCACGTGGCCGGATCAACCACCTGCTCGGTCGCTACGGCAGCCTGATCAAGGAGATCGTGGCGTTGATCCGACAGGACCCGACACTGGGCGAGCCGCTCGAGAGTGCCCCGATCTACCTCAAGGCCGAGGCGGTGTACGCCGTCTCCCACGAGGGGGCGCTGCACCTCGACGACATACTGGCCCGCCGCACCCGGATCTCGGTCGACACCTGGGACCGGGGGACGGCTGCGGCTGCCGAGGTCGCCGACCTCGTGGCTCCGCTCCTCGGCTGGGACGAGGCAGCCGTCGTCAACGAGGTCGAGCACTACCGGGCCCGGGTCGAGGCCGAGCGGGAGTCGCAGCGCCTGCCCGACGACCGCACGGCCGATGCTGCCCGGATGGGCGCACCCGAGGTCCGCGTCGGTGCGGACCACCCGGCCGAGCGGGGCTCGACCGACTCCTGAGCCTCACCACCACCGCACCACCGCACCACCGCACCACCGCTACATTCCCACATCGGCCGCCGTGCCGACCGTCCAATGGAGGACTATTCGATGAGCGACGTCAGTTTGGGTCACATCTTCCTGTACGAGACAATGGGGACGGCGATGCTGCTCCTGCTGGGCTGCGGGGTCGTGGCTACCGCGATCCTCAAGGGGAGCAAGGGGCACGGCGGGGGGTGGCTGCTCATCAACTTTGGCTGGGGTCTCGGCGTCTACGTCGGCGTCTACGTCGCCTTCTCGACCGGCGGTCACCTCAACCCGGCCGTCACCGTCTCCCAGTGGATGATGGGCGCGATCTCCGCCACCCAGGCCCTGGTCTACTTCGCCGCCGAGTTCCTGGGGGCGTTCATCGGGGCGGCCGTGTGCTGGCTGGCCTTCAAGAACCACTTCGACGAGGAGGAGGACGCAGGCACCAAGCTGGCCGTCTTCTCCACCGCACCATCCATCCGTAATCCGGTCTGGAACTTCGTCACCGAGGTCATCGCCACCTTCGTGCTCATCTTCTGGGTGCTCGTCGCCGGCGGGACCCCGACCCAGGTCGGCCCGCTCGCCGTCGCCCTCGTCGTCGTCGGCATCGGTGCCTCCCTCGGTGGCCCCACGGGCTACGCCATCAACCCCGCTCGTGACCTCGGCCCCCGCATCGCCCACGCCCTGTTGCCGATCAAGGGCAAGGGTTCGTCCGACTGGGGCTACGCCTGGATCCCTGTCGCCGCCCCGATCGTGGGCTCCGTCATCGCCACGCTCGTGTTCAAGAGCACCGACGCCGCCGACCTCATCAAGGCCGTCACCTCCGTCAAGTAGCAGCCCACCGACCCGGCCACCCGGCCGTCGTCGGAGCCTCACGCCAATGTCGTCCGTGAAGAAAGGGAACAACCCATGAGTGACAAGTTCGTCGCCGCCATCGACCAGGGGACCACGTCCACCCGGTGCATGATCTTCAACCACGAGGGCCGCGTGGTCGCGGTCGACCAGAAGGAGCACGAGCAGATCTTCCCCAAGGCGGGGTGGGTCGAGCACAACCCCGTCGAGATCTGGGAGAACACCCGGTCGGTCTGCGCCGGCGCCCTCGCCCACGCCGACCTCCAGGCCGCCGATATCGCGGCGGTCGGCATCACCAACCAGCGCGAGACCGCGATGGTGTGGGACCGCCACACGGGCGAGCCGGTCTACAACGCCATTGTCTGGCAGGACACCCGCACCGACTCCATCTGCCACCGGCTCGGGGCCCTCGGCGGGGGAGCCGAACGCTACAAGGACAAGGTCGGACTTCCCCTGGCCACCTACTTCTCCGGGCCCAAGGTGCGCTGGATCCTCGACAACGTCGACGGAGCGCGGGAGCGGGCCGAGGCCGGCGACCTCGTCTTCGGCAACATGGACACCTGGGTGCTGTGGAACATGACCGGTGGCCCGCAGGGCGGCCTGCACGTCACCGACCCCACCAACGCCTCCCGCACCCTGCTGATGGATCTCGACACCCTCTCGTGGGACGAGGGCATCGCCGCCGACATGGGCATCCCGATGTCGATGCTCCCGGAGATCCGCTCGTCGTCCGAGGTCTACGCCGAGGTGCGGCCGCGGGGTGTGCTCGCCGGCGTGCCGATCGCCGGCATCCTCGGCGACCAGCAGGCGGCGACCTTCGGTCAGGCCTGCCTCGAGGTCGGCCAGGCGAAGAACACCTACGGCACGGGCAACTTCATGCTGCTCAACACCGGCACCGAGAAGGTCCCGTCGAAGAACGGCCTGCTCACCACGGTCTGCTACAAGATCGGGGACCAGCCCACCGTGTACGCGCTCGAGGGCTCCATCGCGGTCTCGGGCTCGCTCGTGCAGTGGGTGCGCGACAACCTCGGCCTCATCACCGACGCAGCGGAGATCGAGGACCACGCCAAGACCGTCGACGACAACGGCGGCTGCTACTTCGTCCCCGCCTTCTCAGGTCTTTTCGCGCCGCACTGGCGCTCGGACGCCCGGGGGGCCATCGTCGGCCTCACCCGCTACGTCAACAAGGGTCACCTCGCCCGCGCGGTGCTCGAGGCCACGGCCTTCCAGTCGCGAGAGGTCCTCGACGCCATGAACGCCGACTCCGGCGTCGACCTGACCGAGCTCAAGGTGGACGGTGGCATGGTGGTCAACGAGACGCTCATGCAGTTCCAGGCCGACATCCTCGGCGTGCCGGTCATCCGCCCGGTCGTGGCAGAGACGACCGCCCTGGGGGCTGCGTATGCCGCCGGGCTGGCCGTCGGGTTCTGGGACAGCGAGGACGACATCCGCACCAACTGGGCCGAGGACAAGCGCTGGGAGCCCCAGATGGAGCAGGCCGACCGGGAGAAGGCCTACGCGATGTGGAAGAAGGCCGTCACCAAGACCCTGGACTGGGTCGAGGACGACGACGAGGACTGAGCCGGGTCGACGGGCTGCAGGTGGGGCGAGGGGAGATGGTTCCCCTCGCCCCACCTGCGAGCGGCTCAGCCGACCTCGTGGTGGCGCACCTCGGCCTCGATCGCCCGTGGTCGCGCCTCCGTATGCCGCCCACCCAGCTCGACGACATACATCGCCGCCACGACCAACGCACCTCCGACGAGCATCCGGCCCGTGAGCGACTCACCACCGAGGAGCACCGCGAAGACGGCGGCGAACACCGGCTCGAGGGTCATCACGACCGCCGCGCGGGTGGCGCTGAGCCGGGCCTGTGCCCAGGTCTGGACCCAGAGGGCGAGCGCGCCGGCGGCGGTGGCCATGTAGACGACCGAGCCCCACTGCCCGGCGCCCTGCGGCCAGGTGATCCCCCCGGGCAGGGCTCCGACCGTCGAGATGAGCGCGATCGCCAGCATCTGCACCGCCGACATCCCCGTCGCGTGCTCGGTGGTCGACCACCGCCCGAGCCCGAGGATGTGCAGGGCGTAGACCGCGGCGCAGGCCAGGGTCAGCGCCTCACCCGTGCCGATCGCCACGCCCCGCAGCGACAGCACGGCGAGACCGGCGGTCGACAGGGCCACCGCGGCCCAGGTCGCCCGACCCACCCGCTCCCGCAGGAGGAGCGCGCCGAGCAGGGGGGTGAGCACGACGTACAGGCCGGTGAGAAAGCCCGAGACCGAGGCGTCGGTGCGGGCCAGGCCGAGGGTCTGCAGCACCTGGGCCACGCCGTAGAGACCGCCGAGGGCGAGTCCGGCCAGCCACTCTCGCCGGCCGAGGGCCCGCAACGGGCGCCAGAAGACCACGACCATGAGCACGGCGGCGAGGTCGAAGCGCACCGCGAGGAAGTCGAGCGGGGGCACGGTCTGCACGAGGTCGCGGATGAGGAAGAAGGTCGAGCCCCAGACCGCCGTGAGCCCGATCAGCAGGCCGGTGGCGAGCAGTCCGGTGCGCCGGTCGGGCAGGGGCACGAACGCTCAGACGATCGTCAGGGTGATCGTCGTGCCCTTGGGCACCATCGTGCCCGCGGCGGGGTCGGACCCGCGCACGGTGCCGAAGAACCCGCCGAGCACCTCGTTGAAGGAGACCTGGAAACCGGCCGCGCGCAGCTCTGCCGCCGCGGCGCCGCGCTGCTTGCCGACCACCTTCGGCACCGCGATGAGCACCGGCCCCTTGGAGACCACGAGCGTGACCTTGTCGCCGCGGTAGAGCGTGCCGTTCGACGGGGTCTGGCTCACGACGGCCCCCAACGGCACGGTGTCGCTGTTGACCGGGGTGCCCTCGGCGGCGGTGAACCCCGCGGCGGCGAGGCCGTCCTTCGCCTGCGCCGCCGGCTTCCCGCTGAAGTCGGGGACGGGGATCGGCTCCCGGCCCTTGCTCACGACCACGGTGACGGGGTCGCCCCGTTTGAGCGTCGTGCCCGGGGCGGGGTCCTGGCTGACCACGGTGCCGGCCGCGACCGTCTCGCTGAAGACCTGGTTGGCCGACCCGGGTTTGAGGTTGGCCTTCTCGAGGGCCGCGGCCACGGCGGACGCCGGGGTGCCGACGAGGGTGGGAGCGGCATAGCGCTCGGGGCCGCGCGAGACGACGAGAGCCACCCGTGAGCTCTTGGCCACCGACGTCCCGCTGTTGGGGTCGCTCGAGAGCACCGTGCCCGCGGCGACCGTCTCGCTGAAGGTCTGGCTCACGGTCGCGGAGAGGTCGCGAGAGCGCAGGGCCTGCTCGGCGGCGGGCTGGGTGAGGCCGCTCAGGGTGGGTACGACGACCTTGCCGCCCGGTCCGGCGGTGAACCACCAGCCCGCGCCGCCCCCGGCGAGGACGACCACCGCGAGGACGGCGACGAGGATGCCGGGCCAGCGCCGACGACGGGCTGCGCCGGAGTCGTCCGGGTCGCCGACGCTCTCCGGGTCCTCGGGGCCGGCCACGCGGCCGCCCGCCCGCCCCGGCGGCGGGACCGTCGGCAGCACGGACGTGGCTCCGTGGGAGATCGCCGGCATCGCGGTGGTCGGGGTCGCGGCTGCCCGCTCACGCTCGCGTGGCGCCGGGCGCAGGTCGAGCTCGTCGGTCCCGAGCGACCGCCGCGCCCGACGCAGCTGGGTGAGGTAGTCGCCGGCGGTGGCGGGTCGCTGGTCGGGGTCGCGTGCCGTGCCGAGCGCGACGAGCTGGTCGAGCTGCGGAGGGACCGTGGCGACCAGGTCCGAGGGGGCCGGCACCGATCCGTGCACGTGCTGGTAGGCGATGTGGATGGGGGAGTCACCGTCGAAGGCCTTGCGGCCGGTGAGCACCTCGAAGAGGACGAGACCCGCGGCATACACGTCGGAGCGGGCATCGGCGATGCCGCGCTCGACCTGCTCCGGCGAGAGGTAGGCGACCGTGCCCATCATCGTGCCGAAGGCATTGGTCGTCGTGGCGGCGGTGACCGCCCGCGCGAGGCCGAAGTCAGCGACCTTGACGGTGCCGTCGGAGCGGACGATGACGTTCTCGGGTTTGACGTCACGGTGGATGAGCCCGGCCGCGTGCGCGGCGTCGAGGGCCTGCAGCACCGGGTCGAGCAGGTCGAGCGCGGCCCGCGGGGTGAGTGGCCCCTCGGTCTGCACGACCTCACGCAAGGTGCGGCCCGGGACGTGTTCCATGACGAGGAACATGTCGCCGTGGTCCTCACCCTGGTCGTGCACGGCGACGACGTGCGGATGGCTGAGCCGCGCCGCCGACCGGGCCTCGCGCCGGAAGCGGGTCACGAAGGTCTCGTCGGCGACGAGGTCGCGGCGCATCAGCTTGACGGCGACCTCGCGGTCGAGCCGCTCGTCGAGGGCGAGGTAGACCGAGGCCATCCCCCCGTCGGCGATGTGCTCCAGCACGCGGTACCGGCCGTCGAGCACGCGGCCGACGACCGGCTCACGAAGGCTCGGACCCACGCCGGTGGACATGTCCGCAAGTGTAGAGAGGTCTGGGCGTGATCCCGCGCAGGCTGGCCCGTGGGGCGGTCGGGGTCAGAACCTCGCCATCAGGGCCTTGACGGTCGCCACGTAGCCCTTGGTGTCGGCGTACATGCCTCTGCTCTGCACCGAGCCGAGGCCCTGGTAGTAGCCCCCGATCGCCTCGTTGAGCGAGTGGGCCGACCGCGTCAGGGCCCGCAGGATGACCACACCAGCCGTCGCGTTGTCGTGGGCGTCGAGCAGGTTCAGCCGGCGTCCGGCCAGCTGGGAGGCCCAGGTGCCGGCGTCCGGGATGACCTGCATGGCTCCGACGGCGTTGGCGACCGAGACCTGTCGCTGGTCCCAGCCCGACTCCTGGTAGGCGATGGCGAGCGCGAGCCGGGGGTCGACGCCGTAGCGGGTGGCGGTGGCGCTGATGATCGCGCGCATCTGGGTGCGGCTGGGCTGCGCGGCGGCGGCGAGCCGGGCACGAGCGGCCGAGGCCGCGGCGACGGTCGTGGCGGGGTAGGTGCGCCCGGCGAAGGTGTTGGCGGACGTCGAGGCAGCAGGCGCCACCGGGGTCGGCCGGAGCAGGCGCAGGGTCTGCCCGATGCGGATCAGGTAGGGCGTGCGCAGGCTGTTGGCCTTGATGATCGAGGTCTGGGTGACGCCCGAGCGTCGGGCGATGCCCTCGACCGTGTCGCCCGCACGGACGGTGTAGGTCGAGGTCGCGGTCGGCGCGCTCGGCGCGGGCCGTGCGGTCGTCGTCGTCGCGGGCCGGGCGACCGGGCTGCCGGGCACGAGCAGCACCTGGCCGACCCGCAGGTGGCGTCCCGCGTCCGGCAGTCGGTTGTGGACGGCGAGCGCACCGGTCGTGGTGCCGGTGCGGTGGGCGATGTCCCAGAGCGTGTCACCACCACGCACGGCGTAGTGCTGCCAACCGGTGGGGGCCGCGGTCGCGGGTGAGGTGACGGGAGCGAGCGTGACGGGCGGCTGGGCAGGCAGTGCGGCGGGGAGCACGTGGCCTCCTGGGTGGTGTGGGGAGGGTGTGGCGAGAGGGGTCAGCGTGGCTGACGTGACCATTGGGGTCAAAAGGGAAGATACAGCATGCCCACCACGGCGTGGTGGCTTGACAAGTCGGACACTCACCCCGAGCGACGCGTCCCATGCCCGGCGCCTCTACTCTGTGAGGGTGCCGAACAGACACGAACCCCTGACCCCCGGCTCCGACCTGCCCTCGGCGAGCGACCAGCCCGACGACCCCGAGACCGGGCTCGCCGAGCTCGTGGGGGAGTGGACCACGGTCCCCGACGTCGCCGAGCGCTACGGCGTGTCCCTGGCCCGCGTCCGTCAGTGGGTGGACGACCGTGAGGTGCTCGCCCTGCGCACGGGCGAGCGGAGGGTGGTGAGCCTGCCCGCCAAGTTCTTCGGCGAGGAGGGCCCCCGCCCCGAGCTCAAGGGCACCTTCACCGTGCTGGGCGACGGAGGCATGGACGACGCCGACATCCTGCGCTGGCTCTTCACCCCCGACGACTCCCTGCCGGTGCCCGGGGCCCCGATCGACTCGATCGTCGCCGGTCACAAGACCGAGGTGCGGCGCCGAGCGATGCTTCTCGCGTTCTGATCGCCGACTGACGCCCCAGAGCGGAAGAAGAGCCCCATGCGTCACCTCGCGTATGCCGCGATGCTCGCGTTCGTCCTCGTCGGCACCCTGCCGCTGCACCGGGTCTTCGACCTCGACCTCGCCCACCAGGTGCGGCGGGTGGCGCTGTCGGTGCTGCCGGTCGCCGTGGTCTTCGTCGGGTGGGACGTCGCGGCGACCGCCGCGGGGCACTGGTCCTTCGACCCCGCCCAGGTGCTCCCGCTCAGGGTCCTCGGGCTGCCGCTCGAGGAGCTCTCCTTCTTCGTCGTCGTGCCCCTCGCCGGTCTGCTGACCTATGAGGCGGTCGGTGCCGTGCTCCGGGCAGGAGGCGTGGGGAGCGCCGTCCGACGGGGCACGCGAGACGACCGTCGGTCGGGCCACGACGGGCAGGCGGGTCGGTGACCTACACGGCCGCGGCCGCCCTGGGGGTCGTCGTCGCCCTGGCCCTCGACCTCGTGGTGGTGCGCACCCGGCTCGTGGTCACGAGGCAGTGGTGGTTCGCCTACGCGATCATCGTCTTCTTCCAGCTGGTCACCAACGGCTGGCTGACCGGGCGCAGGATCGTCACCTACGACCCGGCAGCCATCATCGGCAACGGCAGCGTCCCGCTCGTCGGAGACGGCCGGCTGGTCTTCGCCCCGGTCGAGGACCTCGCCTTCGGCTTCGCCCTGGTGCTCGCGACCTGCGTGCTCTGGGTGCGTCTGGGCGGAAGGGGTCGGCGCCAGCGCTGACCCGCCGAGCGCTCAGGTCGACGTCAGGTCTCGCGGGCGGTGCTCACCGTGACGAGGTCGTCGAGGACCATCAGGGCCTCGGTGTCCAGGCCCGACCGGCCGGCCAGGCTGGTCAGCACGCTGCGGGCCTCGTCGGTGAGGCGGGTGATGGTCTCCTCCACGGCGTCGACGGCACCGGTCGCGTGCAGCACCTCGCGCAGGTCCTCGACCCCGTGGGCGTCGAGGTCGGGCTGCCCGAGCAGCTTGTCGACGATCGCCGTCTGGTCGGCGTCGGCCTGCTCGAGGGCATGGGCGACCAGCAGCGTGCGCTTGCCCTCGCGCAGGTCGTCGCCGGCGGGCTTGCCGGTGCGCTCGGGGTCACCGAAGACACCGAGCAGGTCGTCGCGCAGCTGGAACGCCTCGCCGGCCGCGAGGCCGTATCGCGAGAGGTCGGCGAGGGTGTCGTCATCGACGCCACCCGCGGTGGCGCCGATGAGCAAGGGGTGCTCGATGGTGTACTTCGCGCTCTTGTACCGGATCACGGTGCGCACGGACTCGAACCGGCCGGCGCTGTCGAGCCCGTCCCAGCCGCGGGCCGACTCCAGCAGGTCGAGGTACTGCCCACCCATCAGCTGGGTGCGCATCGTGTCGAAGACGGGCCGGGCCCGGGTCAGGTGCTCGGTGGGCAGCCCCGAGGTGGCGAACAGCTCGTCGGTCCACTGCAGGCACAGGTCGCCCGCGAGGATGGCTGCGGCCTCACCGAACCGGTCACCGGCCCCGGCCCAGCCGCGCTCGGCGTGGAACGCGGCGAAGACGCGGTGCGCCGACGGCATACCGCGGCGGGTGTCACTGCCGTCCATCACGTCGTCGTGCAGCAGCGCCGCCGCCTGGAAGACCTCCATCGCGGTCGCGAGCCGCACCAGGGCGTCGGAGTCGGGGGCACCGGACAGCCGGTAGCCCCAGTAGAGGAAGGCGGCCCGTAGGCGCTTGCCACCGGAGAGCAGCCGCGCCACCGCGTCGACGAGGACCTCGAGGTCGGCGCCGACCGGGGCGAGCACGGTGCGCTGGTGGGCGATCTGGATGTCGACGCACGACTGCACGCGGGCGCGGAGCGCGAGCCGGTCGAGCGGGTCGGGCGGGATCACGGGGTCCTCCGGGAGGGCGGCGAGACGAGCCTCCAGCCTACGGTGCCTCGCTCACGGGCGTCCGAGGTGGTCGGCCACCGATCGGTCACCCCGGCCTGCCGTCTCGTCGGGCACTACGCTCGAGACCATGTCGGTCACCTCGCCGCCCGGATCCACGCGCCCGGCGACCACCCGGGGATCCATCCCCGTGGCGCTCGCGAGCCCCGACCCGAGCATCAGCTTCGAGTTCTTCCCCCCGAAGACCGACGAGGCCGAGACCCAGCTGTGGGAGACCATCCGGCGGCTGGAGAAGACCCGTCCCTCCTTCGTCTCCGTGACGTACGGCGCGGGTGGCTCGACGCGCGACCGGACCGTGCGGGTGACCGAGCGGATCGCGCGCGAGACCAGCCTGCTGCCGCTCGCCCACCTCACCTGCGTCGGGCACTCGGTCTCTGAGCTGCGGGGGGTCGTGGGGTCGTTCTCGGACGCCGGCATCTCCAACATCCTCGCCCTGCGCGGTGACCCGCTGAGCGGCCCGGGAGAGCCCTGGGAGCGTCATGCCGACGGCCTCGACCACGCCGAGGAGCTGGTCGCCCTCACCCGCTCGCTCGGGTCGTTCACCGTGGGGGTGGCGGCCTTTCCTGACCAGCATCCCGAGAGCCTCGACCTCGACCACGACGCGGACGTGCTGGTGCGCAAGGCCGACGCCGGGGCGTCCTACGCCATCACTCAGTTCTTCTTCACCGTCGACGCCTACCTCGCGCTGCGCGACCGGGTGGCGGCCCGCGGTCGGGAGATCCCGATCATCCCCGGGCTGATGCCGGTGACCAACGTCAAGCAGCTCGCGCGGATGACTCAGCTGTCGGGCCAGCCGGTGCCCGACGCCGTGGCGGCGCGGCTGCAGGCGGTCGACGGCGACCCCGAGGCCGTGCGCCAGGTGGGCGTCGAGATCACGACCGAGCTGGCCCAGCGGCTGCTCGCCGAGGGCGCCCCGGGCATCCACTTCATCACCATGAACCGCTCGCCCGCCACGCTGCAGGTGTGGGAGAACCTCGGGGTCACGGCGGCGCACTGACGGTCCGGCCCACCCGGTCAGACCACCTCGGTGGGGAGCCCGCCGCTCATCCGGATGAGCTCGTCGTAGGTCGTGCGGAAGACGGCGTGAGGGTGACCTGCGGCGGCCCAGATGGTGTCGTAGCGCGAGAGACTGACGTCGATGGCCGTGCGCACCGGATGGAGGTGGCCGACCGGGGCGACGCCACCGATGACGAATCCGGTGCTCGCCCAGACGAACTCGGCGTCGGCGCGGCTGACCTCCGCCAGGCCGAGGGCGGCGGCGACCTTGGCGGTGTCGACGCGGTGTGCGCCCGAGGTGAGCACGAGCAGGGGGGTGGGGGAGGCCCCGGGGGCGGTGCGGGCCGCGAAGACGAGGCTGTTCGCGATCTGGGCGACCGGGACGCCGAGCTGGTCGGCCGCCTGCTGCGCCGTGCGGGCGGCGTCGCCGAGGACCACGATCGTGGTCGTCACCAGGTGCGCGGCGATGGCCGCACGGACCCTGACGACCGCGGGGTGGTCGAGGACGTCGGGTCGCGCGCCGGCAGCAGTCGAGACCAGGCCCTCGGGTGACGTCATGGAGCCGACGGTAGCGGGTGGGGGCTGGTCGCGGTGGGTGGTTCGCGAGGTTTCTGAGCGCGTCTTGACAGGCTGTCCGAGGGGGGATGTACCGTGGGGCCATCGAACAGGTGTTCGACTCCGGGTCACCGGATGACCACCTGCCGGTGACCGGTCGACCGGTCCCGGTCGGTGCGCCTCGACCCCGCTCCGGCCGGGCCGGCGGCTCCATCTACTGCTGCCCAACCGAGCCCGGGAAGGGGCCATGTCGCCATGCGTCGGTACGACGACCCGATCGAGGTCCGCTCCACCGTGGTCACCACCACCGGTGGCACGTCCGCCACGACGATCCTGCCCACCGTGGTGCCGGGGGGAGCCGAGCTGGTCGGTGCCCCTCCCGGCACGCCCACCGGCTCCGAGGAGGAGCCGCTCTTCGCTCCCCAGGCCTTCATCTGGCACGGCCGCCTCTACGTCGTGCGCCGGGTCCTCTCGCGGTGGCGGGAACGACGCGCCTGGTGGCGTGACGCGCTCGACCCCCAGCCCGGTCAGGAGACCGGTATCGCCGTCGCCTGCCTGGAGCAGCAGGTGTGGCGGGTGGAGGCCAGTGCCGGCCGAGCGGCGGGTGCGGGGGTCTTCGACCTGGTCCACGACGCGGTGTCGCGGGCCGGCGAGAGTGACTGGCGCCTCGTGGGGGTCGCCGACTGAGGGCCGGGAGCGACGCGCCCGAGCACCGCCCGTGAGGGCACCCCCCGGCACCAGCCGCCGCGGGCCCGAACGACCGCCCCGAGGAAGAGGACCAGGTATGAGCACCCACCACACGAGCCCGAGGGCCGCCGCGGCCCGGCGGGGTCGGACGACGTTGACCGCTGACGTCGGTCGTCGCCCTCCCGTGGCCGCGACGACCCTGGAGCTGCTCGACCGAGCCCGCGGCAGCCTGCTGCTCGCGTGCCGCACCGGCGACGGCGCCGAGCGCTACCTCGAGGCCCACCTCGGAGCGCTGCGGGCAGCTGCGGCTCTGCTCTCGGCCCGCAGTGCGGCCACCGGTCGCTCTCGTCCGCGCAGCGTGTGGGAGGTCCTGCCGGTCGTCGCGCCGGAGCTGACCGAGTGGGCCACCTTCTTCGCCGGGTCGGCCCGGCGCCGGGTCGTCGTCGAGCGCGGGGGAGCCCCCAGCGCCCGGGAGGCCGACGACCTGCTGCGTCAGGCGGAGGTCTTCCTCGAGATCGTCCAGGACAGCCTCGGGGTGCTCCGGGCCGATCGGCTGCCCGACTACCTCGCACCCGTCTCCCTCGGGCAGTCCTCTGCCCGGGGCCAGGACGGCTGATGACCCTGTGCACGACACCTTCGTCCACCTCCACGTCGCCTCGGGCTACTCCTTGCAGTACGGCGCGTCGACCCCCGCCGCCCTCGTCGAGCGGGCCGCCGCCTGGGGTCAGCCGGCGCTCGCCCTCACCGACCGTGACGGGCTCTACGGCGCGGTGCGGTTCGTCCAGGCCTGCGAGGCGGCAGGAGTCGCCCCGATCCTCGGTGTCGACCTCGCCGTGCACGTGACGGCCCCCGCTCGCCGGTCGGGAGGCCGTGACCGGGGCGGGCCAGGGATGTGGGACGGGTCCGCCGGCCTGACCGGCCTGACCGGCACGACCGGCCTGACCGGGGCTGGGGGGTCGGGATGGGGACGACGGGCCGGAGGCGCGGTGCCACCCCCGGCTGCGCGGACGCCGGCCGGCTCCAGGGTGCGCGAGACCGGGCGCACCCCGACCCGGGGTGGGGCCGCCGTGGACGCCCGGCTGCCGCGGGTGACCGTGCTCGCCCGCGGACGTCGTCTCGGTCTCGACCCCGGAGCAGGCTGGGGGCGACTGTGCCGCCTCGTCACCCGCACCCACCTCGCCGGTGGGCGGGGGGAGCCGGTGACGAGTCCCGACCTGCTCGCCGAGCACGCCCGCTCCCCGGGTCCCTCCGGTGCAGGTCCGAGCCCGCTCGTCGTCCTGCTCGGGCCCGACTCCGACGTCGGCCGGGCAGCACTGGCCCGGCGACGCGACCTGGCCCGGGCCGCCCTGGCTCGGTGGCAGGCGCTCCTGCCGCACGACGCCCTGGCCATCGAGGTCGTGTGCCACGGCGGGCCGGAGGGCACCCCGGCCAGCCTCGGTCACGCGGCCCGTCTCTACGCCCTGGCCCGTGAGCACGGCATCCGCGTCGTCCTCACCGCCGCCGTGCGGCACGCCGACCCCAGCGAGGCCGCGACGGTCGACGTCCTCGACGCGGCCCGTCGGCTCGTCGCCCTCGACGTGCGGCACCTCGACCGGGTGACCACGGCCGGCCACCTCGGTCCCACCCCGGCGATGTATGCCGTGGCCTGCGACATCCTCCAGGCCTCGGGGCCCGGCATCAGCGGCGGAGGGGTGGTCGCCAGGGAGGGCGCGTCGGCGCTGCTCGCGTCGACGGTCGAGCTGGCGCAGGAGTGCGCTCTCGACCCCGCCCTCGACCTCGGCATCGGCAGCGTGCACCTGCCCGAGCAGTCGGTCCTCGGCATCGCCCCCTCTGACGACCCGCAGGACGTCCTCACCCAGCGGTGCCGCGCCGCCGTCGGTCAGTGCTACCCCACGAGCAGCCCGTCCGAGCTCGCCGGTGTCGAGGCCCGGCTCGCCGACGAGCTCGAGGTGATCGGTGGGTTGGGGTATCCCACCTACTTCCTCACCGTCGCCATCGTCGTCGACCTCATCCGCGAGATGGGGGTCCGGGTCGCCGCCCGGGGTTCGGGCGCGGGGTCGCTCGTCAACTACCTCCTCGGCATCTCGGGGGTCGACCCGCTGCGCTACGGACTGCTCATGGAGCGCTTCTGCTCCCCCCTGCGGGCGCAGCTGCCCGACATCGACATCGACGTCGAGGCGGCCCGGCGCACCGAGATCTACGAGCGGGTCCTCGAGCACTTCGGTGGTGAGCGGGTCACCTGCGTCTCGATGATGGACAGCTACCGGGTGCGTCACGCGATCCGCGACGTCGGGGCCGCGCTGGGCCTGCCTCCCACCGAGGTCGACGCGATGGCCAAGGCGTTTCCCCACATCTCGGCCCGCAACGTCCGCCACGCCATCGCCGACCTGCCCGAGCTGCGTGCGAGCGGCCTGAACGCCCCGCGTCTCGACCTGATGCTCGACCTCGTCGAGCGTCTCGACGGTCTGCCCCGGCACATCGCCCTCCACCCGTGCGGGGTGGTCCTGTCCAACTCCGGGCTGCTCGACCGCACCCCGATCGAGGCCAGCTATGCCGGCTTCCCCATGAGCCAGTTCGACAAGGACGACGTCGAGGCCCTCGGGCTGCTCAAGCTCGACATCCTCGGCATCCGGATGCAGTCGGCGATGGCTCACGCCGTCGAGCAGGTCCGCCTCGTCGAGCAGGTGGAGGTCGACCTCGACGACCGCACCCAGGTGGCTCTCGACGACGAGGCGACCTTCCGACTCATCCGCACGGCCCACACCCTGGGCTGCTTCCAGATCGAGAGCCCCGGCCAGCGGGAGCTCATCGGCAAGTTCGGCCCCCGGACCTTCGAGGACCTCATCACCGACATCTCCCTCTTCCGTCCCGGGCCGGTGAAGTCCGACATGATCGTCCCGTTCCTCAACGCCCGGCAGGGCTGGGCCGAGCCGCAGTTCCTCCATCCGACGCTCATCCCGGCGCTGCGCGAGACCGAGGGTGTCGTCGTCTTCCACGAGCAGGTGCTGCTCATCGTCGCCGAGACGACGGGCGTCACCCTCGCCCAGGCCGACGAGGTGCGCCGGGGGATGGGGTCCCCCGCGGGGCAGCAGCAGCTCGAGGCCTGGTGGCGCCCGGCCGCCCTGGCCCGGGGGTACGACCCCGCCGACTGCGACCGCATCTGGGAGGTCCTCAAGGCCTTCGCGTCGTTCGGGTTCTGCAAGGCGCACGCGGCGGCGTTCGCGCTCCCGACCTACCAGTCGGCGTGGCTGAAGACCCATCACCCGGCGGCCTTCCTCTCCGGGGTGCTCACCCACGACCCGGGGATGTATCCCAAGAGGCTCATCCTCGATGACGCCCGCAGCCTCGGGATCGCGGTCCTCGGTCTCGACGTCAACGCCTCGACCGGTGCCTACGTCGTCGAGCGGGTCGACCACGGACCTCACGGCGACGGCAGCGCCACTCCCGGCACCGCACCCGATGCCCCGTCCGGTCTCTCCGGCACGCCGTCGGGTCACGTCGGCCAGCACCCCGACCTGCCGGACGGCAGTGCCCACGGCATCCGCCTGTCCCTGTCGGACGTCAAGGGCATCAGCGCCGCCGAGGTGGCCCGCATCGTGGCCGGCCAGCCCTATGCGGGCCTCGCCGACTTCTGGCGACGGGCCCAGGTCTCCCGCCCGACGGTCGAGCGGCTTGTGCTCGCCGGGGGGTTCGATGCCGTCTACGGCATCGGCTCGCTCACTCCGCAGCGGGCCATCGCCTCCGGCCCGGGGCGTCGAGGTCGGGTGACCCGCCGCGACCTGCTCCTGCACGTCGCCGAGCTCGACCGGTGGTCGCGCTCGGGCTCGGGTCGCGCCCGGCCCCGGGTCGTGGCGGCGTCCGCATCGGCGCGCACCGTGGTGACGAGCCGGGTCCGCGAGGAAGGAGAGGACGGGGAGGGAGGAGCAGGAGCAGGAGCAGGAGCAGGGGAGGACGTCGCCCGGCTCGCGGCCCTCCAGTCCCGATCTGCCCGACCCGTGGTCCCGGCCGACCAGCACGCCACCCAGCTGACGCTCGACCTCGGCGACACCCCTCGTCTCGAGCGCAGCTCGGGGCTGCCGGAGATGACGGGCCCCGAGCGGGTCAGGGCCGAGCTCGACATCCTCGGGCTCGACGCCAGCGCCCACATCGTCGACTTCTACGTCCCGATGCTCGACGCCCTCGGAGTCACCCGCTCGCGCGACCTGCTCACCGCCCGTAACCGGGGTGAGGTCTGGGTCGCGGGGGTCAAGGTCGCCACCCAGACGCCACCGGTCCGCTCGGGGCGGCGGGTGGTCTTCCTCACCCTCGACGATGCGACCGGGCCTGCCGACGCCACGTTCTTCGAGGACGTCCAGGGCCCTTACGCCAGCACCGTCTTCCACTCCTGGATGCTCCTCGTGCGGGGGGTGCTGCGGCGCACGGGCCCACGAGGGGTCTCGGTCCGAGCGACCGGAGCCTGGGAGCTGTCCGGGCTCTGGGAGGCCTGGACCCGCGGCGGGATCGAGGCCGTCCACCAGTCTCTCCGCGCTGCTGACGAGGAGGCGGTGAGCCGCAGTGCCGCCGCCCTCACGGCAGCGCAGGAGGCCGACGGTCGTGCGCTGCCCGTCCCCGCAGCCGTGTCGCGCTCGGGGGGAGGCCGCGAGGCTGGGAGCGACCACGAGGCCGGCTCGGACCCCGCCGACCACCCGTACGCCGACGTCCGACCCGGCGGTGTGGGCCGTCGCGGTCGCGCCGGCGGCATGGGCGGTGGCCCACGCAGCATCCCCACCACGTCAGCCTCACCTGCTCCTGCTCCTGCTGCTGCCCCGGCTGCTGCCGCCGCCGCCTCGGCGCCCTCCCGTCAGGTGCCGAGCGGCACGGCTCCCGGTGGGGTCGGGCACGTCGTCGACGGGGTGCACACCCGTCGAGTGCTCGT
The DNA here is from genome assembly GCA_039889245.1 of Dermatophilaceae bacterium Soc4.6. Lineage (NCBI taxonomy): Bacteria > Bacillati > Actinomycetota > Actinomycetes > Micrococcales > Dermatophilaceae > Dermatophilaceae bacterium Soc4.6. The sequence goes on from JAZGVH010000002.1 coordinate 4,400,675, forward strand.
GCACGCATCGGGGTTCGTCCAGTCCCCCTACGCCGACATCAAGCCGGCGGGGTCCGGTTCCCGGTCGTCACGCGAGCTGTCCGATCCCTCGGTCGTGCCCGACGACACCGGGCTGCTCGGCCTGCCTCCTCGCAAGCTGTGGCACTCCAGCCCCGGAAGCTCGGGGCACTAGTGTTGCGACCAGACCACCAGCATGCTGCGAAGGGCGGAGAAGGATCCTCATGGCCGACGAACGGCGCTCGTCAGGGCGTGTGGGGGCGGCGTCCTTGCGCAACCACGCGGTGTCGACCGCCGTCGACGACCTCGTCACCGGTGAGCAGGCCCGACTGGGTCGTCCTCTCCAGGTCCTCGACCTCGGCGGCGGCACCGGCGGTCTCGCCGTGCGACTGGCCGAGCTCGGTCACGCCGTCACCGTGCTCGACCCCAGCCCCGATGCCCTGGCCGCGCTCACCCGTCGGGCTGCCGAGTCCGGGGTCGCCGACCGGGTCACCGCCCTGCAGGGCGACGCCGACTCGCTCGTGGGCACCAGCCCCCTCGTCGGCCCCGAGCCCACCGAGCCCACCGAGCCCACTCGTCTCGCCGGGCCCTACGACCTGGTGTGCTGTCACGGGGTCCTCGAGGTCGTCGACGACCCGGCCGCCACCCTCACCGCCGCCGCCGGGGTGCTCGCGCCGGGCGGTCATCTCTCGGTCACCGTCCCGGGGCGCCTCGCCGCGGTCCTGGCCAAGGTGCTCGCGGGTGACGTCGGGGCGGCGCTCGAGCTGCTCGTCAGCGCCGACGGTCGGTGGGGTGCCGCCGACCCGCTGCCGCGCCGGTTCGACCTCGCCGGCCTGCGCCGGCTCCTCGAGGACGCCGGGCTGGTCGTCCAGCGGCTGCAGGGCGTACGGGTCTTCGGTGACCTCCTGCCAGCGGGGGCCCTCGACGACCCGTCCGACCAGTCGGCCTTCCTCGCGCTGGAGCAGGCCGTCTCCACCCACCCCGACCACGGCGCCGTCCTCGGTGGCCTGGGCGCCCACCTCCACGCCGTCGCGCGCTCGACCTGAGGCCCGCCCCACCGCGGTGCGGCCCCGGAGGCAGCGATGAGCCGGCGACAGTTCACGGCGCCCCGACGCACGGCTGACGGTGAGCCCGACGACACCGGCTGCACGGTGCTGCACGTCGACATGGACGCCTTCTACGCCTCGGCGTCGCTCATCGACCGGCCCGAGCTGCGGGGGCGCCCCGTCATCATCGGCGGCGGGGGTCGCTCGGTCGTGCTGTCCGCGACCTACGAGGCCCGGCGGTTCGGGGTCACCTCGGCGATGCCGATGTCCCGGGCGCGGCGGCTGTGCCCCCAGGCGGTCGTGATCCAGCCGGACTTCACGCGCTACGCCCAGATCTCCGAGGCGATCATGGCGACCTTCCACTCGGTCACCGACGTCGTCGAGCCACTCTCCCTCGACGAGGCGTTTCTCGAGGTCTCGGGAGCTCGACGGCGGCTCGGTCCCCCTGCCCACATCGCCCAGCAGCTGCGCGACGCCATCGCTGACGAGCAGGGCATCACCTGCTCCGTCGGGGTGGCGTCCACGAAGTTCGTCGCCAAGCTCGCCTCCGGTCTGGCCAAGCCCGACGGGATGATCGTCGTCCCCGTCGCCGAGGTGCTCGGTTTCCTCCACCAGCTGCCCGTCGGTGCCCTGTGGGGAGTGGGTGAGCGCACCGAGGAGGTCCTGCAGCGACTGGGGCTGCGCACGGTCGCCGACATCGCGCACACTCCGGTCGAGACCCTGCGCACCGCGCTGGGTGACGGCACCGGCACCCACCTGCACCAGCTCGCCTGGGGTCGCGACGAGCGGGCGGTGGTGCGTCAGCAGCGCGAGAAGAGCATCGGCTCGGACGAGACGTTCGGGCACGACGTCGACGACCCCGTCGTCATCCACCGCGAGCTGCTGCGGCTGAGCGACCGGACGGCAGCCCGGGTGCGGTCCGCCGGTCTCGTCGGGCGCACGGTCACGGTCAAGGTGAGGTTCGCCGACTTCACCACGATCACCAGGTCGCGGACCCTGCGCGACCCCACCGACGTCTCACGCGACCTCTACGCCACCGCCCGCTCCCTCTTCGACGCGCTCGGTCTGCAGCGGGCCCGGATCCGGCTCGTGGGGGTCCGGATGGAGGGCCTCACCGAGGCGGCGGGCGCCCCCATCCAGGCCACCCTCGACGAGCCCGACTTCGGGTGGCGGGACGCCGACCGGGCCGTCGACCGCGCCAGCGCCCGCTTCGGGGCCGGGGCGGTGCGTCCGGCTGCCCTCGTGCGTGAGCCAGGCGTGCCCGGACGCTCCGGACCCTCTGGTCGCGCCGGACCCTCCAGACCTCCGGTGCCTCCCGGACGCACGGGCCGAGCCGTCCCCCCGCCGTGAGGCAGCCGGGTGTGACGAGACCAAGTCCGGGGCACTGTCGCGCTGGCCGCGCCCGAGGACTTACAGTGATCAAGAGAGGGTAAGAGACCTCTGCGCTCCGGCGAACCTTGTCGGGTCGCCAGACGTCTTAATGATGTAGGCCAGTGTCGGTGAGGGAGGTTTGACGGTGCCGCTGTCGGAACACGAGCAGAAGGTCCTCCAGCAGATGGAGCAGGCCTTGTATGCCGAGGACCCCCGCTTTGCCACCCACATCACGAACCACGGGTTGCACCAGAACAAGCGGCGGATGCTTCTCGGTGGCTTGGGTGTCGTCGCCGGGCTCGCTCTCGTGGTCCTCTCCGTGCTCAACATGCTGATCTGGCTCGGTGCTGTCGGCTTCGCGCTCATGGTCGCCGGAGGTGCCTATGCCTTCACGCCCACCCGCAAGGCCGTCGTCGGCGCCGTGGGCGCTGACGGCACGGTGCGCAAGACCGCAGCGGGCGGGAAGAACCGCGCTGGCGCGGGCCGCCAGGGATTCATGCAGCGCATCGAGGCCCGTTGGGACCGTCGGCGCAACGACAGCTGGTGACCTGAGTCACCACCTGCTTCCTTCTCAGGTCTCAGCCGGTGCCCAGGAGGAGCAGTCCGCTGACCCACGCCGTGATGATGGCCCCGCCTGCGGCCAGCTCGATGAGCATCGAGATCCCGACCGCGGCCAAGGCTGACCGGGTGACCCGCCACGACTTCCCGAGGTCGCGCTGACGCACGGCCTCGATCGCGAAGATCCCCCCGACGAAGCCGAGCGGCACTCCGACGAGCGGGATCACCACCCCCAGTCCCACCGCGAGCACCACCGCCGCCCCGAGCGTCCACGGCCCGACGCCGGCGACCTTGAGGCGCCGCCCGGGCACGAGGTACTTCGCCACCATGCCAGCGACGAACGGCACGAGCGCGACCGCCACGACGGCCCACGCGCGATGGTCAGGGTGCAGGGCGGCCCACACGACCACGCCACCGATGACCAGCACGAGGCCCGGCAACACCGGCACGACGATGCCGACCAGACCTACGGCCATCAGGGTCGCGGCGAGGAGCGTGACCGTCACGGAGACCTCGCCCCCCCGGGCCCCACGCCGACCCGGGCGAGGCTGGACAGCAGTGTGCCCGGGTCAGGGGTGGGGCGACGAGCTCGCACCCACACTCTGACCCGGGCACACCGACCAGTCCTAGGCCCCGTCGACATCACTGCGCGGCAGTCGCCGCTGTGAGAGAGGTCACGGGAAGAGGTCGTGAAGGAGGCTCGAGGCGCGCATCCGTCAGCGGGCGGCTGCCTCCGACTCCTTGGCCGAGAGGCGGTTGCTCTCGTCCTGGATCTCGCTCGCCTTCTCCTGCAGCTGTGGCAGGTGCTGACGCCCGTGGTGGGCGCAGAAGAGCAGCTCTCCGCCGCTCGTGAGGCGGGCGCGAATGTAGGCCTGGGCGCCGCAACGGTCGCAACGGTCCGCTGCGCTGAGGCTCGGGGCCAAAGTCGTGTTCACGTCTGCCTTCTCTCGTCTGTGTCGGTCCCGGATGCGGTCTACGGTCGGTGGTGCCACATCCGGAGGGTCATATCTCTATGACGTCCACCTGGTGACGCTGGCTTGCGTCACCCGTCTGCCGTACGAACAGTCAAACACGTGAGTCTCTTCCCGGGGGGCATTGACCGCGGTCCGAGCCGTCTGCCGTACGCCAACCACCCGTTCGGGTGATGTCCGTACAGGGCATTCGTGGCAGTGGCAGTGGATGGATGGCGTGGCTCACCGACGCTGTCACAGGGGCCGGATACGCTGCCCGAGTCCGACGCCTGCCCCCGACGAAGAAGGCTCTCCTGTTGTCCACCCCCGCACGCTCCACCGACACCGGCGCCTACACCGCCCGTCACCTGCAGGTCCTCGAGGGGCTCGAGGCGGTGCGCAAGCGTCCGGGGATGTACATCGGCTCGCGCGACCAGAAGGGGCTGATGCACTGCCTCTGGGAGGTCATCGACAACGCGGTCGACGAGGCACTGGCCGGTCAGGGGGAGCGCATCGACGTGGTGCTCTACGCCGACCGCTCGGTCGAGGTGCGCGACCGCGGGCGCGGCATCCCGGTCGACATCGAGCCCCGCACGGGGCTGACCGGTGTCGAGGTCGTCTTCACCAAGCTCCACGCCGGCGGCAAGTTCGGTGGCAGCTCGTATGCCGCGACCGGCGGTCTGCACGGCGTCGGCGCCTCGGTCGTCAACGCCCTGTCCGGGCGCCTCGACGTCGAGGTCGACCGCGCCGGCAAGACCTACGGCATGAGCTTTCGCCGTGGCGAGCCGGGCGTCTTCGACGACGGCGGCGGAGAGCCGTCACCGGAGTCGCCCTTCGCGCCCTTCGTGGCCGGGAGCGAGCTGCGCATCGTCGGCAAGGCCGGGCGGGGTGTCACCGGCAGCCGCATCCGCTTCTGGCCGGACCATCAGATCTTCGAGGCCGGCTCCGAGCTCGACTACGACCAGCTGGCCGACCGCGCCCGCCAGACGTCGTTCCTGATCCCGGGACTGCAGCTCGTCGTCCGCGACGAGCGCCGCCTGCCGGGCACGCCGGGGGCCGACGCGGCCAGCGAGGAGGTGTTCCACCACGACGGGGGGATCGCCGAGTTCGTCGAGTTCCTCGCTCCGGACGCGGCCGTCACCGACGTCTGGAGCCTGCAGGGCTCTGGCACCTTCCGTGAGACGGTGCCGATCCTCGACGCCACCGGCAGGATGACCCCCACCGAGCTCGAGCGCGAGTGCGTCGTCGACATCGCGATCCGCTGGGGCACCGGCTACGACACCCGGATGCAGTCGTTCGTCAACATCATCACCACGCCCAAGGGCGGCACCCACGTGGCCGGCTTCGAGCAGGCGCTGCTGAAGGTCTTCCGCAAGCAGCTCGAGGTCAACTCGCGCACGCTCAAGGTCGGCAGCGACAAGGTCGAGAAGGACGACATCGCGGCGGGGATGACCGCGGTCGTCACGGTGCGCCTGGCCGAGCCGCAGTTCGAGGGCCAGACCAAGGAGGTGCTCGGCACCTCGGCGGTGCGCGCGATCGTGTCGCGGGTGGTCGAGCAGGAGCTGACCGAGCGGATCACCAACCCCAAGCGGGGCGACAAGGCAGCCTCGAGGCTCCTGCTGGAGAAGGTCGTCGCCGAGATGAAGTCGCGCATCAGCGCGCGCATGCACAAGGAGACGCAGCGTCGCAAGACGGCGCTGGAGTCGTCGTCGCTCCCGGCCAAGCTCGCCGACTGCCGCACCCACGACGTCGAGCGGTCGGAGCTGTTCATCGTCGAGGGCGACAGCGCCCTCGGCACCGCGAAGCTGGCCCGCTCCAGCGACTACCAGGCCCTGCTGCCCATCCGCGGCAAGATCCTCAACGTGCAGAAGGCCTCGGTGGCCGACATGCTCAAGAACGCCGAGTGCGCGGCGATCATCCAGGTGGTCGGGGCAGGGTCGGGCCGGTCCTTCGACCTCGACTCTGCCCGCTACGGCAAGATCATCATCATGAGCGACGCCGACGTGGACGGCGCGCACATCCGCACCCTGCTGCTCACCCTCTTCTTCCGCTACATGCGCCCCCTCGTGGATGCCGGCCGGGTCTATGCCGCGATCCCGCCGCTGCACCGGCTCGAGGTCATCAACCAGGGCAAGAAGAACGACTACGTCTACACCTACAACGAGGCCGAGATGCGCCGCACGCGCGCCTCGATCGAGAAGCGCGGCAAGCGCATCAAGGAGCCGCCGCAGCGCTACAAGGGCCTCGGCGAGATGGATGCCGACCAGCTGGCCGACACGACGATGGACCCGCGCCACCGCACCCTGCGCCGGGTCACCCTCACCGAGGCCGAGGCGGCCGAGTCGGTCTTCGAGCTGCTCATGGGGAACGAGGTCGGCCCCCGCAAGGACTTCATCATCGACTCCGCCGCCGGGCTCGACCGCGCCCGCATCGACGCCTGACCTCAGGGCGCGCCCCGGCGCCCAGGTACCCCCCTTTACGATGAGGGGGACCGACGACCCGTCGCCACGCGTGGCGCGACCAGGCACCCGACCGCACGTGACCGCAGGGGAGAGCACATCCATGGACGACGACGGTCCGCGCGGCCCGGTGCTCGAGCAGACCCCCGCAGCGTCCGCGGCTCCAGGCTCTGTCGCGACCTCACCTGCCGGACCGGCCCTGTCACGCGACGAGGTCGACTGGGCCCAGCGCACGCTGCGGTCCGTCTCGCAGGCGTTCGGGGCCAAGGTCGTGGGGCAGGCGCGCCTGCAGGAGAGCCTGCTCATCGGCCTGCTGACCGGTGGCCACATCCTGCTCGAGTCGGTGCCGGGCCTGGCCAAGACGACCGCGGCCTCGACCCTGGCCCGCACGGTGACGGGCAGCTTCACCCGCATCCAGTGCACGCCCGACCTGCTGCCCAGCGACATCGTCGGCACCCAGGTCTACGACGCCGGGAAGGCCAGCTTCGAGACCCACCTCGGCCCCGTCCACGCCAACTTCGTCCTGCTCGACGAGATCAACCGATCGAGCGCCAAGACCCAGTCGGCGATGCTCGAGGCGATGCAGGAGCGACAGACCTCGATTGGCGGGCGGATGCACCCCCTGCCGCAGCCCTTCCTGGTCCTCGCCACCCAGAACCCCATCGAGCAGGAGGGGACCTACCCCCTTCCGGAGGCGCAGCTCGACCGCTTCATGCTCAAGGACGTCCTCGACTACCCCACCCTCGAGGAGGAGGCCGAGGTCCTGCACCGGATCGACGCCGGCGTCTTCGACACACCGGCGAGCCCGGTGGTCTCCCTCGGCGACGTCGAGCGGCTCCAGGCCCTGACCCGTCGGGTCTACGCCGACCCGGCGATCGTGCGGTATGCCGTCGGCATCGTCTACGTCACGCGTCACGCCGAGCTCTACATCGACCCCACCCTGGCGCGCTACATCGAGTTCGGGGCCAGTCCTCGTGGCAGCATCGCCTTCGTCCAGGCCGCCCGTGCCCGGGCCATGCTGGCCGGCCGTGACCACGTCGTGCCCGACGACGTCAAGGCCCTGGCCCACCGCGTGCTGCGCCACCGCGTGGTGCTGGGCTTCGAGGCGATCGCCGAGGGTGTCCCCGTGGAGTCCGTCGTCGACGCCCTCGTCGCCACCGTGCGCACGCCCTGACGGGCACCGGGCCCCTCATGACCGCACTGCTGACCCGGGTGAAGAGCAAGCTCTTCATCGTGGCCCATCGCAAGACCTGGGGCCTGCTCGACGGTGAGTACTCCTCCGTGTTCCGCGGCCGCAGCCTCGACTACGACGACCTGCGCGAGTACGTCCCGGGTGACGAGGTGCGTGACATCGACTGGAAGGCCACGGCCCGACACGGCTCGCCGCTGGTCAAGCGCTACGTCGCCAACCGCAAGCAGAAGGTCGTCCTCGTGGTCGATACCGGTCGCGGCATGGCGGCCCTGGCCGCCAGCGGCGAGGCCAAGTCGTCGGTGGCGGTCATGGTCTGCGGGGTGCTCGGCTACCTGGCGTTGCGGCACGGAGACACCGTCGGTCTGGTCGAAGGGGATGCCACCGGCACCAGGCCCCACCCGAGCAGGAGCTCGGAGGCGCACCTCGAGCGCCTCCTGCGCGAGGTCGACGGGCGCACGACACTCGACTCCGGCGCCAGCCGGCTGGTCGACCAGCTGCGCTACGTCGCCGACACCTACCGCCAGCGGATGCTGCTCGTCGTCGTCGCCGACGACCAGGACCTCACGGGTGAGACCGAGCGGCTCGTACGCCGCCTGCTCGCCCAGCACGAGATCCTCTGGGTGGTCATCGAGGATGCCGACCCCACCACGGCCGGTCCCGGCGAGCACGCGTACGACGTCCTCGACGACGCCCTCCTGCCCCCTGAGGTGCGTTTCGACGCGCGTCTGCGCGCGGCCTACGGGGTGGCGGTGCAGGAGCGGCGCGACCAGCTCGAGCGCACCCTCGACCACCTCGGGATCGGGCACACCCGGGTCGGGGACAGCGACCACGCGGTGAGCGCGGTCTTCCGACTCCTGCAGAGGCAGCGACGCCGTGGGCGCTGACGGCGGGTTCTACCCCCCGATGACCTACTCCGGGATCTGGCTGGTCGTCAGCCTGGCCGTCCTGCTCACCGTCGTCGGGTGGTACGTCGTGGTGTGGCGTCTGACCCGGCCCACTCCGCCAACCCCGCCGCCCCCGCCGCTCGCCTCCGACGCCCGGCTGGCCCGGCTCAAGACCGCTTGCCTGGCCCGGATCGACGAGGTGGTGCGCGAGGTGACAGAGGGGCGGGTGAGCCAGCGGGCGGGGCACCAGGAGCTCAGCACCGTGGTGCGCGAGTTCGTGCAGGCGGCCTCAGGCGTCAACGCCCCGATGATGACGCTCACCGAGCTCGGCCGCAGCGGCAACCGCCGGCTCGATCCGGTGACCGATGTGGTGCTCCGGCTCTACCCGGTCGAGTTCGGGCCCGAGCAGTCGGCGAGCGTGACCGACGCGGCCGTCGCTGCCCGTGAGGCGGTGCGACGGTGGAGCTGAGGCAGCCGTGGGTGCTCGGGCCGGCAGGCGTCGGTTTCGCGGTCGTCGCCCTGGCGCTGTGGTGGCTGCTGCGCCGGCGTCGGGAGCGGGGCACCGTGGCCGTGGCCAACACGGCGCTGCTGCGCCGCCTGCCGGAGTTCCGCAGGGCGGTCGTGCGCCAGCGGCTGACTGCCGTGTGCGTCGCCGGTCTGGCGCTCGTCCTCGGGGTCGCAGCGATCGTCGGTGCGGCCCGGCCCCAGGACCGGTCCGTGGTCTCCCGCAGCCAGGAGAACCGCGACATCGTGCTGTGCCTCGACGTCTCCGGGTCGATGATCGACGTCGACGCGCAGGTCATCTCGACCTTCCAGCAGCTGGCCGACGGCTTCCGCGGCGAGCGGATCTCGTTGGTGATCTTCAACAGCACGGCGGTGCCGGTCTTCCCGCTCACCGACGACTACGAGTTCGTCCGCACCGAGCTGAGCCGGGCGGCCGACGCCCTCGACACCCTCGACCCGACCGACAGCTTCTTCGCCGGCACCCTCAACGGCAACGGCAGCTCGCTCATCGGTGACGGGCTCGCGACCTGCGCCCGCAGCTTCGACCACCCCGAGCTCACGCGGGCCCGGTCGATCATCCTCGCCACCGACAACGAAGCGGCCGGCCGCTCGCTCTTCAGCCTCCCCGAGGCCGGCGCGCTGGCCCAGCGTGGCGGTATCCAGGTCTACGGGCTCAACCCCTCCGACAGCCCGGCCTCGTCGCCGGCAGCCGAGATGGCGTCGGTGGTCAAGGCCACGGGCGGAGTCTACTACCCGCTCACCGACCTCGGAGCCGTGCCCGACCTCCTGCGCCAGGTCAGCTCCCGCGAGGCCGGCCGCATCCCCTCGGCCCCGCAGCTCGTGGTCACCGACGGCCCGGCCGGGCTGATCGGCCTCGGAGCCCTCGCCCTCGGCCTGCTCCTGCTCGTCCGGAGGCTCCGGTGGCGTCCGTGACCCTCCTGCCCGTGGCCTCCTGGCCGCTCCTGCTGCTGCTCGTCGCGGTCGGAGGGCTGCTCGTGTGGTGGCCGCCCGGTTCCTCGGAGGCGCCCCAGCCGCTCGGGGGCCGGCTCCGACGCAGCGCTGCCATCGTGCTGCTGCTCGTCGCGGCGCTGCGCCCGGGGCTGCCCGGGGGGACGGTCACGACCACGGCCACCGACCTCGATGTCTTCTTCCTCGTCGACACGACCTCGTCGAGCGCCGCGGAGGACTACGACGGTGCCCGGACACGTCTCGACGGGGTCAGGTCCGACGTCGCCGCCATCGCCACCGGTCTCGCCGGAGCGCGTTACTCCCTGCTCACCTTCGACCACGAGACCGTGACCAGGCTGCCGCTCACCAGCGACTCGCAGGCGCTCGCGACGGCGATGGACGTGCTGCAGGTCGAGACCTCCACCTACTCACAGGGCTCGAGCATCACGGTCGCCGCCCCCGACCTCGACGCCGCCCTCCAGCGTGACCAGCAGGCTCACCCGGACCGCGCCCGACTGGTCTTCTACCTCGGCGACGGCGAGCAGACGGCTTCGGCGACGCCCGCTCCCTTCGCGATGGGCGGTGACCTCGTCAGCGGCGGCGCGGTGCTGGGCTACGGCACCAGAACCGGCGGGCCGATGAAGGAGTCGGGCACCCGCCGGGACGCCTACATCACCGACCCCGCCACCGGTCAGCCAGCGCGGTCGGTGATCGACGAGAAGGCGCTGCAGGGCATCGCCCAGCAGCTCGGGGTGCCCTACCTTCACCGGACCTCGCCGCAGGACGCGCCGGTCCTCGACTCGGTGCGCCTCGGGCAGGTCGCCGCCACGCCGTCGGTGCCATCGGTCGGTGGCACCACCGCAGGCCGGGTCGAGCTCTACTGGGTGGCCCTGCTGGCCCTCGCCCTGGTGGCGGCGTGGGAGCTGGCCGCGACCCTGGCAGCGGTGCGACTGCGTGACGCTCGGCCCCCGACCAGGACCACGACCAGGACTCCAGCACCGACCGGAGGTCAGCCATGACGACGACCACCTCTCCGCTCCCCGTCGCAGGGCCCGCCAAACGCGAGCCGGACGATGCCGAGTCGAGGCCCGCACGGGCCGCCCGCCTCGCCCGTCGCAAGCGGCTGGTCGGGTGGTCGGCACCGGTGGTCGTCGCGGCGCTGCTGGTCGCCCTCAAGCTGCTGACCATGCTGGCCGCCGGCCAGCAGGCCCAGACCGCCTACGCCGGCGGCAGCATCACGGGCCTCGAGCAGGCCGGTGACCGGATGGGCTTCCTCAACCTGCTCGAGCCTCACAAGGCACCCTTCGCGCTGGGTGACGCCGCCGTGCTGGCGGGCGACGTCGACACCGCGCGGGCTCGCTTCGAGCAGGCTCTGACGCAGGCGCCCCCCGACGGCCTCGAGGCCTGCGAGGTGCGGGTCAACCTCGTCCTCTCGCTCGAGAGGCTCGGCGACGCCGCCCGGTCGGCGTCCGGTGCGGCCGCCGCCAAGCCCTACGACGACCGGCTCACCGAGGTCGCGACCGGAGCCCCGGCCGGGTGCTTCCGGCCGGCGGGGCAGGGGACGGGTCAGCAGCTGCAGGACGCCCAGAGCCGGGTCCAGCAGAAGGCCGACGCCGCGGTGCAGCCTCAGCCCGGCCAGGACCCGCAGCCAGGTCAGGACCCCCAGCAGCCCGGCAGCGACAAGGAGCAGCAGCTCGACCAGCAGACCAAGGACAACCAGGCGCAACGCGCCCAGGGCGCCCAGGGGGACCGCGACGCGAGCGGCGCCTCGAGCCCGCCGGTCGACAAACCCTGGTGACCCGGGGCGTGCGTCGTCACGGCGGTCAGTCGGGGAATGGGCCAGCCATCGCAGGCGGTTGCTCTCAGCGTGACCTCACTCGACTTCGGATCCCTCGTGCTCGGCGGCAACGTGTTCGGCTGGACGGCTGACCGTGACACCAGCTTCGCCGTGCTCGACGCCTTCCTCGAGAGCGGCGGGGTGGCCATCGACACGGCCGACTCCTACATGCAGCGGGTGCCGGGCAACAGCGGGGGCGAGTCCGAGACGATCATCGGTGAGTGGATGACGTCCCGTGGCAGCCGCGACCGGGTGCAGGTGCACACCAAGGTCTTCGGCAAGCACGACCGTGCGGGGCTGTCTGCCGCCAACATCGCCGCGGCCGTCGACGACTCGCTGCGGCGCCTCCAGACCGACCACATCGACCTCTACTACGCCCACCGCGACGACGAGTCGGTCCCGCAGGAGGACTACGTGAGCGCCTTCGACGCCCTGGTCAGGGCGGGCAAGGTGCGTGAGGTCGGTGCCTCCAACTTCTCCGCGACCCGGCTCTCCTCGGCACTGGACATCGCAGCGGCACAGGGCTCCACGCCGTTCACCGTGGCGCAGAACCTCTGGAACCTCGTCGAGCGCAGCATCGAGACCGACCTCGTGCCGACCCTGCGCGAGCGCGGGATCACGCAACTGCCCTACTCCTCGCTCGCCAGCGGCTTCCTCACGGGGAAGTACCGCCCGGGGCAGGACGTGACGTCGGTGCGCTCGGGCAGCGCGTCGGCCTACCTGACCCGGCCGGGGGCCACCGCTCTGCTCCGCGTGCTCGACGAGGTCGCTGCTGCCCACGCCACCTCCGTCGCGGCCGTCGCCCTGGCCTGGCTGCGCGAGCAGGACCCGGTCGGTGCCCCCATCGCGAGCGCTCGCACCCTCACGCAGGTGCAGCCGCTGGTCGACTCGGCCGCGGTCCACCTGAGCGCCGACGACCTGGCCGCCCTGACGCGAGCCAGCGACGACCTCGGCTGACTGGTTGAGCGTCGCGACCAGCCCCTAGGGTGGAGTCGTGAAGAGTCTCGCGCGTGGGGAGAACTGTCCTGTCCCCTCCGACAGCCTCGTGGTCACCGTGGTCACCTCCTGTGCCGTCGACGTGTCGGCCCTGCTGCTCGGCGCGACGGGCGCGGTGCGCACTGACGCCGACCTCGTCTTCTTCAACAACCCGACCGGGCCCGGGGTGGCCTACGACGGACGGGTCGTGCGCATCGACACGCGGTCGCTGCCCGACGACGTGGACCGGGTCGTCGTCACGGCCAGCCTCGATGGCTCGGGTCCGGCGACCTTCGCTGCGGCCGGGCCGGTCAGCACGACGGTCTCCGACGAGATCCGGTTCGATCTCACCGGCCTGACCAGCGAGTCGGCCGTCGTCTGCGTCGAGGTCTACCGGCGCCAGGGGCAGTGGAAGGTGCGGGCGGTGGGGCAGGGCTACGACGACGGGCTCGCCGCGATCGCGCGGGAGTTCGGCATCGTGGTCGACGACCCGCCCTCCTCCGGGCCGCCACCGGTGCCCGCCCCGGCCATCGTCTCGGGCCCAGCGCCGATCTCGACCCCGACCCACACCCCGACCCACACCCCGACCCAGACCTCAGGAGCCTCCCCCATGAAGAGCGAGCTGTTCGCCCCCGGCTACGCCGAGGTGTCCGAGCCGGGCCTGCAGAAGCAGGGCTCCAAGATGTGCAAGGTCACGATGGCCGGTGAGGTCATGGCCCGATCGGGCTCGATGGTCGCCTACCAGGGCGACCTGCGCTTCCAGGCCCTCGGGGCCGGGGGCATGGGCAACCTCATCCGCCGGACGCTGACGGGGGAGGGCGTCCCCCTGATGAAGGTGTCCGGGCGCGGTGACCTCTTCCTCGCCAACGCCGCCGCAGACGTGCACCTCATCGACCTCGACGGCAACGACGGGCTGACCATCAACGGGGCCAACGTCCTCGCCTTCGAGCCCACGCTCTCCTACACCATCGAGCGGGTGCGGGGCGCGGCAGCGGGCGGCAACGCCGGCTTCTTCAACTGCGTCTTCACCGGCCGCGGCCGCATCGCCATCACGACCGACGGCATCCCGGTCGTGCTCACCGTCGACCAGCCGACCTTCGCCGACCCGCAGGCCGCGGTGGCGTGGAGCTCGAGCCTGCGCACCTCGGTCAAGAGCAACGACTCGCTCAATTTCGGCACCCTGATCGGCCGCAGCACGGGGGAGCGCTTCACCCTGGAGTTCTCGGGCCAGGGCTTCGTCGTGGTCCAGCCCTCCGAGCTGCCACCCGGGGGTCTGATCGGCGGCACGGGCGGCGGCGAGCAGTCGGGGGTCGGCGGCGCCCTGGGTGGGCTGCTCGGTCGCTGACCGGCACCGGTGTGCCGGCCGCTCGACAGGGCCCGTGCCCGGCTAGTCCTCCTCGGCTGAGGCACTCGTGACGGTCGCGCCCCAGGTGCGGGCCGCGACCGCGTCCTCGCCGCAGGAGTTGCGTCTTGCGTGGCCGTCGACGATGCGCAGGTCGACGTGCCACCGGCGCCCGTCAGGGTGCCCGACCTCGACCCGGGCAGCAACGCCGGCCGGGGTCTCAGCCGGCTCCACGAGCGTCGTCTCCATCAGCGCTGGGCGAGTCTCACCGAGGAGCGCGCGGACGGCGGACTCCGCTACCTGCTCGCGGGCGGGCAGGGCGCTGCTCCCGCGGTCGTGCCAGGGCCCCAGCAGTCGGGGCGCCAGCGCGCCGTCGTCGGCTGCCCGCAACGCCTCCGTGACGAGGCGGTCGTCGAGGCGGCCCAGGGTGCGTCCCCAGGGCAGCAGGACGCCGGTGGGGGAGAAGCGGTGCCCACCGGTGTGCGAGCACTCCCAGACCCGGCCGGGGTGGGACCAGTGGCCGGCGAGGGCGACGGGACGCCCGCGCACGGCGCAGCAGACGTCGCGCCGCCCGTTCGTGCACACGATGAGCACCGGGGGCGTCTCCCTGAGTGACGGGAGGCTGGCCACCACAGCTGTACGGTCGCCCCGGGCCAGGGCGTCGAGGTCGACGACGTCGAGATCGGACGGGTCCGACACGCTCGTGCCCAGCAGGAAGGCCGGGGCGCTGGCCGTGCCGGTCCACCCCAGGAAGACCCGGTGCGAGGCGCCCGGGTGCTCGGCGTGCTCCCCGGGGGCGCGTAGCAGGGTGAGCCGGCCGCCCCGCTCGGCGCACCCCCGCTCCAGGCGACGGCCGACACCGGGGTCCATCCGCGACTGCGTGACGGCCGTGCGGCCCCAGGGGCCGTTCTGCTCCAGCGCCACCCAGAAGGTCGCGGGCGCCGCTGTGCCCCAGGCGGTCTCGCCCTCGGCGCCGTCCCACTCGACCGAGCACGCATCGGGGGCGCTGCGTCCGTGAGCCACCCCGCTCACCCCGCTCAGCGCGGCCCGCTCACGGCGTGGATGACCGCGGGTGCCGGGGTGCCGGAGCCATCACGGCGACCGTCGGCGGTCGGCAGCTGGACGGCGACCCCGTTGGCCGCAGCGGCCCGTGCGGGCTGGCCGCCGACCCAGGCCAGGACCAGCGCGTCCTCGCCCCGCAGGAAGCGGTGGCAGCGCACCCCCCCGGTGGCCCGACCCTTGGCGGGGTAGTCGGCATACGGCGTCACCTTGAGGCTGCCGGCCTCGGTGCCCGGCAGGGCCCCCGACGCACCGCTGCTCGTGACGACCAGCGGGTCGGAGCCGGGGTCGACGACGCCGAAGAAGGTCACGCGCTGCCCGGTCGTCAGCTTGATGCCCGCCATCCCGCCCGCAGAGCGACCCTGCGGGCGCACGGCCGAGGCGGCGAAGCGCAGCAGCTGGGCGTCGCTGGAGACGAAGACGAGGTCGTGTGACTCGTCGACGACCGAGGCCGCCCCCACGACCCGGTCGCCCGGCCTCAGCCCGATCAGCTCGAACTCCGCGGCCTTGGGGTAGTCGGTCGTGACCCGCTTGACGACCCCCTGGGCCGTGCCCAGCGCGAGACCGGGGCGATCAGGGTCGACGGACGCGAGGGTGAGCGGCTCCTCGCCGCGGGGCAGGTCGACGTAGGCTGCCAGCGGCGCACCGCCGGACAGTGCGGGCGCCCCAGCGGTCGGGGGCAGTGTCGGCAGGTCGAGCGCCGAGAGGCGGATCATCCGACCGGCGCTGGTGACGAGCCCGACCTCGCCGCGCACCGTGGTGCGGACCGCACCGACGAGCACGTCGTGCTTGCTGCGCCCACCCTCGAGCGACAACGGCTCGTCGGTGGTCGTGCGGGCGAGCAGCCCGGTCGACGAGAGCAGCACCCAGCACGGGTCGTCGGCGACCTCGAGGGGCAGGGCGTTCGACGGGCCGGTGGCGCCGACGGGGTTGCCGGCCGACTCGAGCAGGACGGTGCGCCGCGGCGTGCCGTGCGCCTTCGCCACGTCGCCCAGCTCGGACGAGACGGTGCGCAGCAGCAGCTTCTCGTCGTCGAGGATCGCCCTCAGGCCCTCGATCGTCGCGCGCAGCTCGTCCTGCTGCTTCTCGAGCTCGATGCGGGAGAACTTGGTCAGGCGGCGCAGCTGCAGCTCGAGGATGTAGTTCGTCTGGATCTCGTCGAGGTCGAAGACCTCCATCAGGCGGGTTCGCGCGGTGGCCGTGTCGTCGGATCCGCGGATGAGCTGGATGACCTCGTCGATGTCGAGGATGGCGGTCAGGAGCCCGTCCACCAGGTGCAGCTGCTCCTGCGCCCGACGCAGCCGGTACGCCGTGCGCCGGCGCACGACACCGGTGCGGAACTCGACGTAGACCTCGAGCAGCGCCTTCAGCCCCATCGTGCGCGGCTGGCCCTCGACGAGCGCGACCGCGTTGATGTTGAAGGAGTCCTCCATCGGCGTCAGCTTGTAGAGCTGCTCGAGCACCGCGTCGGGGTTGAAGCCGTTCTTGACCTCGATGACCAGCTGCATCCCGTGCGAGCGGTCGGTGAGGTCCTTGACGTCCGAGATGCCGAGGAGGCGCTTCGCGTTCACCATGTCCTTGATCTTCTCGATGACCTTCTCGGGGCCGACGAGGTAGGGCAGCTCGGTGACCACGATGCCCTTGCGGCGCGGTGTGACGTTCTCGATGCGCACGGTGGCTCGCGTGCGGAACGCTCCACGGCCGGTGAGGTAGGCATCGCGGATGCCGTCGAGGCCGATGATCCGCCCGCCGCCCGGCAGGTCGGGGCCGGGCACGAACCTCATGAGGTCGTCCAGGGAGCAGGTCGGGTGGGCGATGAGGTGCCGGGCGGCACCGATGACCTCACCGAGGTTGTGCGGGGCCATGTTGGTGGCCATGCCGACCGCGATCCCGCTGGCCCCGTTGACGAGCAGGTTGGGGTAGGCCGCCGGCAGCACCCCGGGCTGGGTCTCGGTGTCGTCGTAGTTGGGGACGAAGTCGACGGTGTCCTCGTCGAGCCCTCCGACCATGAGCATGGCGGCCGAGGCCATCCGCGCCTCGGTGTAGCGGGCCGCGGCCGGACCGTCGTCGAGCGAGCCGAAGTTGCCGTGCCCGTCGATGAGCGGCAGGCGCATCGTGAAGGGCTGCGCCATCCGCACCAGCGCGTCGTAGATCGCCTGGTCCCCGTGCGGGTGGTACTTGCCCATCACCTCACCGATGACGCGCTGGCTCTTGACGTGGGCGCGCTCGGGCCGCAGCCCGAGCTCGTTCATGCCGTAGAGGATCCGGCGTTGCACCGGCTTGAGCCCGTCGCGCGCGTCGGGCAGGGCGCGCGAGTAGATGACGGAGTAGGAGTACTCCAGGAACGCGGTGCGCATCTCGTCGCCCACGTCGATGTCGATGATCTTCTCGACCACCGGGCTGTCGTCGGGTGGGGGGGTGGTGCTGCGACGGGCCATGCGGTGGAGCTCCTGTGCTGGTCGGTCAGGGACGCGTGCGGCTCGGTGGGCTCGGTGGGCTGGGCTGCCGGCACGGCGTCTCATCCTCTCGCACGACGTCCGTCGGTCCGCACCCGCCACGCCCGGCCGTCATCACCTCGTCGACCCGAACCGTCCCCGGTGGACCACCTCGTCGGCAGTGCGTCGGTGCCGGCGCAGCGACGGGCTGCGGGGGCCGGGGGCGGCATACCCCAGGGTGACCGCACCCACGATGGTGCGGTCGCGGGGGATGGCGAAGGTGTGGTGCACCTCGTCGTGGCACTCCGGCGGGACGCCGAAGAAGCAGCCGCCCAGGCCGTGGTCGACGGCGGTCAGCAGGATCAGCAGCGAGGCCATCCCGGTGTCGACGTGCCAGTACGGCACCGGCCAGCGGGCGTCGTCGCGGTCGGTCCAGCCCTTGTCGGGCTCGCTGTAGCGGTCGAGGTAGGCGTCCTCGTGCGAGCAGCACAGGATCACGACCGGGGCGCTCATCATCCCGGACAGCCACCGGTCCGGCTGCTCGAGGTCCTCGGCGGTCGCCGACCAGAAGGCGGTGCGCTCGGGCGGCTCGGTCAGCAGCACGAAGTCCCAGCCCTGGCTGAACCCGGCGCTGGGGGCGCGCACGGCGTTCTCGAAGCACGCCTGCAGCACCTCGGGCGGCACCGGCCGCGCCGGGTCGTAGCGTCTGACCATGCGACGGCTGCGGACGACGTGTGAGAACTCCATGACTGATGCTGGCACGGGGTGCTTCGTGCGACGATGGCGCCATGGTCCCTGACCCGCCGGACGCCTTGCCCGTGCCGGTCTATCCCGCAGCCTGGGAGGCCGACGTCGTCCTGCGCGACGGGTCGGTCGCGCACGTGCGGCCGATCGGTCCCGACGACGCGCAGGCCCTGCAGACCTTCCACAAGCGCCAGTCGCCCGAGTCGACCTACCTGCGCTTCTTCGCGCCGCTGCGCGAGCTGAGCGCGCGCGACGTCCACCGGTTCACCCACGTCGACCACCACGACCGGGTGGCGCTGGTGGCGACGGTGCGTGACGACATCGTCGGTGTCGGTCGCTTCGACCGCATCGACAAGATCGACCACGGCGACCAGGAGGGGCACGACACAGCCGAGGTCGCCTTCAACATCAGCGACCACTTCCAGGGCCGAGGTGTCGGCTCGGTGCTGCTCGAGCACCTGGCGATGATCGCGCAGGAGGTCGGTGTCGAGCGCTTCACCGCGGAGGTCCTCCCGCAGAACCGCAAGATGCTCAACGTCTTCCGCGAGGCCGGCTACGACGTCAGCCACGCCTTCGAGGACGGCGTCATCGCCCTCTCCTTCGACATCCGCCCGACCGAGCAGTCGACCCTCGTGCGGCTGCAGCGCGAGCACCGCGCCGAGTCGATGAGCGTGAGGTCGGTGCTCTTCCCCCGGTCGGTCGCCGTCATCGGAGCGAGCAGGCGCCCCAACGCGATCGGTCATCGATTCCTGCGCAACATCATCGGGCAGCAGGGGAGCGGCTTCACCGGGCCGCTCCATGCCGTCCACCCCGAGGCCAGCGAGATCCTCGGGGTCCCGGCCTACCCCACGGTCGGTGACGTGCCCGGGCCCGTCGACCTGGCCGTCGTCGTCGTGCCGGCCGACAAGGTGCTCGACGTGGTCGACGACTGCGCCCGGGCCGGCGTGCGCACGCTGCTGGTCGCCTCGGCCGGTTTCGCCGAGAGCGGCGAGGAGGGCGTCCTGCTCCAGGAGTCGCTCCGCCGTCGAGCCCGGGCCAGTGGTCTGCGGGTCGTGGGCCCCAACTCGTTCGGCGTCATCAACACCCACCCCGACGTGCGCCTGAACGCCTCGCTCGCCACCGACGTGCCGAGGCGCGGCACGCTCGGCCTCTTCGCCCAGAGCGGCGCCCTGGGCATCGCCGTCCTCGGCTCGGCCAGCCGCCGCGGCCTCGGTGTCTCCGTCTTCGTCTCGGCCGGCAACCGCGCCGACGTCTCGGGCAACGACCTCATGCAGTACTGGATCGACGACGACGACACCGACGTCGTGGGGCTCTACCTCGAGTCGATGGGCAACCCGCGCAAGTTCTCCCGCATCGCCCGTCAGCTGTCCAGGGCCAAGCCGGTCATCGTCGTCTCCTCGGGCGTCTCGGCCTTCAGCGCCCCGCCCGGACACCGCACCCGCCCCACCAAGGTGGCGCCCGAGGCCTTCGACGCGATGCTGCGCCAGGCCGGGGTCATCCGCACCGAGAACGTCCACCAGCTCTTCGACGTCGCGCAGCTGCTGCAGCACCAGCCGCTGCCGCGCGGTCGCCGCGTGGCCATCGTCGGCAACTCCCACGCCTTGGGCTCGCTCTCGGCCCAGGCGGCGCTCAGCTGGGGTCTGGAGGTCACCCACGGTCCGGTCTCCCTGCCGTCAGGAGCGCACGCGGAGGACTTCTCGGCCGCCCTGACCGCCGCGTTCGCCGACGCCGAGGTCGACAGCGTGCTGACCTGTTTCATCCCCCCGCTCGAGACGGTCGACGACCAGGTCGTCGCCGCAGTGCGCGACGTCTCCTCCTGCTCCGCCAAGCCCTGCCTGGCCACCTTCCTCGGGATGCACGGCGTGACCGAGCAGCTGGAGGCCCGGCCCGACGGCGGCGACGGCCTGCGCCGCCGGGTGGTGCCCGCCTACGGCATGCCCGAGGACGCGGTGCGCGCCCTCGCTGCCGCGACCCGGTATGCCGCGTGGCGCGACCGCGACCGCGGTCACCTGGTGGATCCCGTGGGCATCGACCACGAGCGGGCGACGGCGGTCGTGGAGGGGGTCCTCACGCAGGACCCCGACGGTCGCACCCTCACCCGTGCGGAGGCGACCGAGCTGCTCGCGGCCTACGGGGTGAGGCTGTGGCCGGCGCAGCGCGTGCTGACAGCCGACGAGGCCGTGGTCGCGGCCGAGGGGCTCGGCTACCCCGTGGTGGTCAAGACCGTGTCGCCCGTGCTGCGCCACCAGACCGGCTCGACGGGGGTGCGGGTCGACCTCGAGGGCCCCGACGCCGTGCGCGCCGCGGTCGACTCGCTGCGGCTGCGCCTGGGGTCGTTCGCCACCGGTGACCTGCTCGTGCAGCAGATGGCCCTCCCGGGGGTGATCTGCGTGCTCACGACCCAGGAGGACCCGCTCTTCGGCCCGGTCGTGAGCTTCTCGGTCGCCGGCCCCCCTACCGAGCTGCTCGGGGACGTGGCCCACCGCATCCCCCCGCTCACCGACGTCGACGTCTCCGACCTCATCTCGTCCGTCCGCGCGGCGCCGCTGCTGCACGGCCACCGGGGGTCGATGCCGGTGCACCGGGCCGCCCTGTCGGACCTCGTCTCGCGGGTCTCGGCGCTCGCCGACCACCTGCCCAGGCTGGAGCGGGTGCACCTCAACCCCGTCAACGCCTGGTCGGGCGGGGTCGATGTGCTCGACGCCGAGATCTGCGTGCGGCCGGAGCTGACCCGGCGCAAGGACGCCGACCGGCGGGCCATGACGTAGCCGTCGGCTGACCGTGGGCTCGACGCCTACACTCTTGCGGTGACCCAGACGAGCCAGGAGACGCGTGCGCCCCAGGGCCCGGCCCCCGGGGGGCCACCACCGGGGAAGGGGATCCGGCACGACATCCAGGCGCTGCGGGCCCTCGCGGTGTCGGCGGTGGTGCTCTACCACCTCTGGCCGACCAGGCTCCCCGGTGGCTACGTCGGGGTCGACGTCTTCTTCGTCGTCAGCGGCTTCCTGATCGCCAGCCACCTGCTCGAGGAGATCGAGCGCACCGGTCGGCTGCGTCCACTGCGGTTCTGGGCCCGACGGATGAAGCGGCTCGTGCCGGCGTCGGCACTCGTGCTCCTGACCACGACGGCCGGCATCGTGGCCTTCGCGTCGCGCGACCGCTGGGCGCAGGACCTCTCCGAGGTCGTCGCCTCGGCGGTCCAGCTGGAGAACTGGCGGCTGGCCCACGACGCGGTCGACTACCTGGCGTCGGCCAACGGCGAGTCACCCACCCGTCACTTCTGGTCGCTCTCGGTCGAGGAGCAGTTCTACGTGGGGCTTCCGTTGCTCCTGCTGCTCACTCACTGGGTGGGTGGCCGGGTGCACCGAGCGCGCGGGCACCTCGGCGTGTCTCCGGCCCGCGGGCCGGTCATCACGATGCTGACGGGCGTGGGAGTGGCCTCGCTCGTCCTCTCGGTCGTCCAGACCACGACGACACCGAGCACGGCCTACTTCTCCACCCTCACCCGCGCCTGGGAGTTCGTGGCCGGGGCGCTGCTCGCCGCGATCGGCGTCTCGGCGCGACGGCACCGGGTGCTGCCGTGGGTGGGCGTCGGCGCGATCGTCGTGGGGTGCTTCGCCTACGGGGCGGGCACGGCGTTCCCGGGCTACGCAGCCGCCCTCCCCGTCGCGGGTGCCGCGCTCGCCCTGTGGTCCGGCGCCGGGTCGACCCTCGCCCGGGTAGGGCAGCTCGCGCCGGTCGCCCTGCTGGGGTCGGTCTCCTACGCCGCCTACCTGTGGCACTGGCCACTGCTCACCCTGCTGCCCGAAGCCACCGGGCGGGCGCTCACCACGACCGACAAGCTGGTCGTGGTCGCGCTGACCATCGGGATCGCGTGGGTGTCCACCCGCTTCGTCGAGGAGCCCATTCGCTTCGGCCCCCGGCTGCTCGGCGGCCGTCGGCCACGCGCCGTCGTGCTCTGGTGCGCCGCCGCGACGAGCGTCGTGGTCGTGCTCGCCCTCGGTCTGTCGCACTACCAGGCCGGCGTCGACGAGCGGAGCCTGGCGACGGCGCGGTCCGCCCTCACCAGCCCGACCGGTTGCCTGGGCGCGCGGTCGATGGACCCGGCCCTGTCGCCCTGCGTCGAGGCGGGCCTCGACGGGGTCCTGCTCCCGGACCCGGCCGCGGTCGAGAAGGACGACGACAACCTGCCCGAGTGCTGGGGCAGCGACGGCGACGGGAAGCCGAGGGTGTGTCCGCTCGGACCGGCCACCGGCTGGACGAAG
This sequence comes from Dermatophilaceae bacterium Soc4.6, assembly GCA_039889245.1. Lineage (NCBI taxonomy): Bacteria > Bacillati > Actinomycetota > Actinomycetes > Micrococcales > Dermatophilaceae > Dermatophilaceae bacterium Soc4.6. Next base: position 4,423,241 of record JAZGVH010000002.1, read on the forward strand.
CACCTCATCGCCATCGGCGACTCCCACAGCAACACCTTCATCGGGGCCTACCGACGCATCGCGCAGGAGCGCAACTGGCGCATCGACCTCACGGGCACCGGCGGGTGCTACCTGACCGCGTCGGCGCAGCGGCAGCCGTCGGCCGACCTCTCTGCCGCCTGCGAGGCGTGGCGGTCGGCTGTGCTCGAGATCGCGCGCACGAGCAAGGTCGATGCCGTCATCGTGACCCACTCCCGGCTCGACCACCCGGCCATCGACGCGACCGGTGCGGTGACGCGCGCGGCCACCGTCGACGGGCTGGTCGCCGCCTGGCGCGAGCTGCCCGACGTGCCGATCGTCGCCGTGCTCGACAACCCAGCGATGACGCCCGGCACGACCGCGTGCATCCTCCGCGAGGGCAAGGCGGCCGCGACCGCGTGCGCCATCCCCCGGGCCCAGGCACTGCGCGGGATCGACGGGCAGACGGAGGCCGCGGCGCAGGTGCCGAGGGCCAAGGTGGTCGACCTGACGTCGTTCTACTGCACCGCGACGACCTGCCCGCCGGTGATCGGTCACGTGGTCGTCTACCGCGACCAGTCGCACCTGTCGGCCACCTACGTGGCGAGCCTCGTGCCCTACCTCGAGCGTGCGGTGGCGTCGGCGCTCGGGTGGTGACCCCGCCGGCGACGGCTACGGGGTGCCCGTCGCACCCGGCCCCTGCGCCCCGGGTGCGGGCCCGGGTGCGGTCGCGTGGGGGCCCTCCCCGGCCGCGAAGCGCTGGTCGACGTCGAGCCGCAGCAGCGCGACCTCCTCGGCGACGGTACGGGTCGTCTCCTCGAGCCGCGAGAGCTCGAGGCTGAGCTGGATGCAGACGACCAGCAGGGCGAGGGACGCCAGGATGAAGACGAGGTTGATGGGGGTCGTGACACCGGTCAGCCGGGTCAGCCCCTGGGTCACCTGCGGGACGAAGCCCAGGAAGACCAGCCCGAGGACCAGCACCACCCAGATGACGGAGTACTTCTCGCGCAGCCGCTGGCTGCGCAGCAACCAGGCCAGCGTGACCAGCAGCACGACGCACACACCGATGGCGAAGGGATAGCCACTGACGTCACGCAGGCTCACCGCGTCACCTCCTTCTGCTCGTGGGTCTCGAGGGGGGCTCGGTGCTCGACGGAGGGGGGGTGCGCGTCCTGCGGGGTGGACCGCGGCCGGGTGAGCGAGAAGGCGAGCGCCGTGAGCGCGCGGCCGAGGAAGACCATCGAGCGCAGGGGCCCGGTCGAGGGCTCGCCTCCGGCTCGGGCCCGCATCGAGACCTCGACCTCGCGCACGACCAGGCCGGCCCGGGTGGCGACGACGAGCGCCTCGACGGTGTCGCCGAGGTAGTCCGGGGGGAACGACGCGGCGAAGAGGTCGATCGCCCGCACGTTGCAGGCCCGGAACCCCGAGGTGGTGTCGGTGAGGCGGGTGTGCGCGACCCTGGACAGGACCACCGACAGGACCGTCATGGCCCAGCGGCGCGGGCCGTGCCCGGGGGCGGCCTCGTCGTCGCGGCGACGCGCGCCGATGGCGATGTCGGCGCCGGCCGCGAGCTCGGCGAGGAGCCTCGGCACCTGCGACGGGTCGTGCTGACCGTCGGCGTCGACCTGCACCACGACGGAGTAACCCCGACGGCGGGCGTGACGGAAGCCTGTGCGCAACGCGGCCCCCACACCGAGGTTGACCGGCAGGGTGGCCACGCTGACCCCCGGCACGCCCGCCGCCAGCGCGACGCGGGTCGTGGCGTCGGTCGAGCCGTCGTCGACCACGAGCACGTCGACCTCGGGCAGGGCGGCCCGGATCTCGCGCAGGACGTCGGGCAGGGTCGCCTGCTCGTTCCAGGCGGGGACGACGACGAGGACGGACGCGGGCACGAGGCCGAGGGTAGCCGCCCCGCGGGTCCAGCGGCCCGTCGGCGACGCACTGGCCGGTCCACGGGGCGTCGTGCGCCACCGGTCGGTACCGGCTCTGAGAGGATGTGTCGCATGACGCCGCATCCATCCCCCTCGGCTCAGTCCCGCGGGGCGGGCCTCCCTGCTCCGCTGGCCTCTGCCATCGACACTGCCGGCTACTACCCGACGCTCGTCGCCGACGTCGTGTCGGCGGCCCTCGGCACCGAGTCGGTCGTGGCCCACCTGGTCTACCAGGAGACGACCTTCGACCAGGAGACCGTTCGTCGCCACCTCACGGTGCTGGCCGTGACCGGCTCGACGCTCGTGATCACGCACGCCGACGACCACGACGAGCACGAGCCGGGCCGGGCGGTCGTGACCGCGACCAGCGAGACGGTGCCCCTGCACGCCGTCCGCGGCGTGATGCTCACCCACGTGGTCGCGTCGCCCGACTCCTACGTCACCGGGTCGCTCGGGCAGGAGCTCACCCTGACGATCGGCTGGGGCGCGGTCAGCCGGCTCGACCTCGTGCCCGCGACCTGCGGAGACCCCGACTGCGACTCCGACCACGGGTTCGAGGGCACGGTCGCCTCCGACGACATCTCGTTGCGGATCAGCGCCGCGGCCGAGGGTGACGACGCCCTCGCCGACGCCCTGAACTTCGCCCGGGTGCTCTCCTCGTCCATCGGCGGCCCGATCGCCGCCGCATGACCGCCTCGCCGGTCGGCCGGTGAGCAGCACCGTCCCCGACCCGCCGGCCTACGGCGGGGCCAGCCTGGGCGCCGTCCTCCCGGCGGTCGCCGACAGCCTCGGCGTCCGCCCGTATGCCGGGTGCGACCCCTTCGCACTCGCGCCCGCCCGCCGGGCGGTCGTCGTCCTGGTCGACGGGCTGGGCCTCGAGCTGCTGTTGCGCCGGGGTGGGCACGCACCGTTCCTGCGCTCCCACCTGCCCCGCGCGGCCCGGCTCGACTGCGGCTTTCCCTCGACGACGGCCACGTCGATGGGCAGCTTCGGCACCGGGCTGCCTCCGGGCGCCCACGGCCTGGTGGGCTACGAGGTGATGATGCCGGGGCAGGACCGCCTGCTCAACGAGCTCTCCTGGGAGGACGGCCCCGACCCCTTCGCCTGGCAGCCCGCTCGCACCGTCTTCGAGCAGGTGCAGTCGCACGGGGTCGAGGTCACGAGGGTGGGCCCGGGGTTCTTCGACGGCTCCGGGCTGACCAACGCCGCCCTGCGGGGCGGGCGCTTCACGGCGGCCCGCGGGCTGTCCGACCGGGTCGACGCCGCCGTCGCCGCGGTGCGCGCCAGCCCGCGGACACTCGTCTACCTCTACTGGGGTGAGCTCGACAAGGTCGGCCACGTGCACGGGTGCGAGTCGCGGCAGTGGGGGGACGAGCTCGAGACCGTCGACGCGGGCCTGCGTGACCTCGCCCTGCGGGTGCCCGACGACACCGCGGTCTACGTCACCGCCGACCACGGCATGGTCGACGTCCCGCACGATCTGCGGATCGACCTGGCGCACGACGCCGAGCTGCACCGCGGCATCCGGCACGTGGGTGGGGAGCCGCGCAGCCCCCAGCTCCACTGCGAGGCCGGAGCGACCCCTGACGTGCTCGCGACCTGGCGCGAGCGGCTGGCTACCCACGCATGGGTGCTCAGCCGTGACGAGGCGGTCGAGGCGGGGTGGTTCGGTGCCGTCCGCGAGGAGGTGCTCCCACGCATCGGCGACGTCGTCGCCCTCATGCGCGACAACTTCGCCGTTGTCCACTCGGCCCGCATGCGGCCCGAGGTGCTGGCGCTGCTCGGTCTGCACGGCTCGGTCAGTGCCGACGAGCGGGCCGTGCCCCTGGTCCGCGTGCCCGCGCGCAGCGCATAGGGTCTCGTGGTGGCCGAGCTCGTCTTCTTCAGCGGCACCATGGACTGCGGCAAGTCGACCCTTGCCCTGCAGATGGACCACAACCACGCGGCCCGGGGCCGCTCGGGGCTGATCTTCACCAAGCTCGACAGAGCTGGCAACTCGGTGCTGTCGTCGCGGCTGGGGCTCGAGACGAGCGCCCGCGAGGTGCACGACGACCTCGACTTCTGGGAGGCCGTGGTCGCCCTGGCGAGCTCGGGCGCCCGCGTCGACTACCTGATCTGCGACGAGGCGCAGTTCTACGCCCCGGCGCAGGTCGACCAGCTCGCCCGGCTGGTCGACGAGATGTCGGTCGACGTCTACGCCTTCGGCATCACCTCAGACTTCCGCACCGAGCTCTTTCCCGGCTCCAAGCGGCTCATCGAGCTCGCCGACCGGGTGCAGGTGCTGCAGGTGGAGGCGCTCTGCTGGTGCGGTCAACGGGCCACCCACAACGCGCGGGTCGTCGACGGGGCGATGGTCGTCGAGGGCGAGCAGGTCGTCGTCGGCGACATCGGCGAGGGGGGCCCGGGCGCGAAGGCGACGGATCTCGCCCGAGCCGGGCGCTCCAGCCACCAGGTGGAGTACGAGGTGCTCTGCCGGCGCCACTACATGCGGCGGATGACCGCGCACGCGGCCCGGGCCGCCGCGATCAGCCCCGACGTGCTGCCCTTCGACCTCGACGTGTGTGCGGTGCCGCCCGTCTGAGCGCGCGCCGCACACGCCTTCACGTGAAGCCGTGTGCGGGCGGGGACCGGGCGCTGGCCCGCACACGCCTTCACGTGAAGCCCTGTGCGCGGGGCGAGGACTCGGCACCGACCGCGGGGCCCGGGGTGAGGAGCGGACTCACCGCGAGGACGGCGCGCATCCCGAGGGGCTGTCCGGGCTCCATGTCGACGAGGGTGACCTGGGTGAGCCTCACGATGTCCCCGGGGTGCAGCCGGTGGTCCCGGCGATGGGTGATGTGCGCCCTGAACCCCTCACCCCAGAACCCCGGCGACTCGGGCTCGATGTCTCCGAGCCCCTCGACCAGGACGGCGTGGGCCGCTCGCAGCGCCGGGTCCATGACGACCTCTGAGACGGGCACGGTCTGCCGCGGACCGAAGAGGGCGTCTGCGCCCACCACGGCGGTGACCGCCGGGAGGGAGCCGCAGGAGGCCGCCAGCGCCGTCGCGACCTGCGTCACCGACGCCCGGCTGAAGAAGGTGGGCACCACCGTGACGTGGAGGGGCCAGTCGCGGGTGGCGAAACGGTCGCCGACCTCGAGGGGGGTGAGGGGCGCGACGACCACGAGCCGGCGTCGTGGGGCAGTCGACCCATCACTGACCTCGTGAGGCACGACGTCAGTCGCGGCGCGAACCGAACATGATGTCGTCCCAGGACGGCACCTGCGGTCGACCCCGACGCGCCGCCGGTCGGGCTGTCTCGGCCGCTGCCGGGGCCGCCGGGCCGGGCTGCCCCGCGGCCTTCGGGCGTGGCTTCTCCTTCGGCTCCTCGGGGCGGGCAGCGGGCTCGTCCTGCTCGCCGCCAACCTCGTCGCCGACCTCGCTGTCGTCGACGACCTCGTCGCCGACCTCGCTGTCGTCGCCGGCCTCGTCGCCGACGGCCGGCCACTCCTCCTCGACAGCGGCGAGCGCGGCCGGGGACTCCTCGGGTGAGGGCTCCTCGCCCGCAGCGTCGGAGCCGCCGGTCGACCGGTCGTCGGCGGGCTCCGCGACCGCCTCGGTAGTCGGCTGCTCCGGCGCAGCGTCGGTCTGCGACACCTGCGGCGGCGTCTCCTCGCCCGCGCGAGGATGGGCGGCGGGGGGCAGCCCGTGCACCTCGGGGTCGTAGGACAGCCCGGTGATCGGTAGCGCGTCGGTCGGGGGCTCCGGCGTCGGGACGTCCGTCGGCGCCCGTCCGCGCTTGGTCCGTCGACCGCGGGCCTGGCTGCGCTCACGCATCGCGGTCACGAGGTCGACGGGCACGTCGGGGGCCCGACGCGTCACGGCAGCCACCCCGCCCTCGGCCTCGACGTCGTAGACCGCGGTCTGCACCCGGGTGGCCGGAGCGGGGATCGGCCCGGCGACCGCCGGAGCCTCCTCCTCGGTCAGCCACCGGGCCTCGTCGTCGAGCGGCGTGACGGTCTGGGTCGACAGCTCGAACGACCAGAGGGCCCGGCGCTCGCGGCCCCCGGCGACGAAGCGCATCACGACGGTCCAGTGTGCGGCCTCCGCGTCCCGCCAGGAGTCCCAGGTGCTCGTCGTCGGGTCGACGTCGCGCGCTCGCATGCGCTCGCCGACCCGGGCGATCAGGGTCGGCGCATCCGGGCCGCTGCTGCGGGTGCGCATCCGCACGAGCCGGGCGAGGTCGGCAACATGGGCGCGCTCGGCGAGGATCGGCCCTTCATACCGGCGCACCTTCTCCACCGTCCACCCGGCGCGTGCCGCGACGTCGTCGGCGGTCCCCCCCGCCCGCACGAGGGCCTGCACGTCACGCGGGCGCAGCCCCCCGTCGAGCTCGATCTGCAGCTGGCCCAGCCGCGACCGGTCCTGACGGACGGCGGCACGCAGGGTGTCGTCGAGGGGCAGCCGCAGGCGGGTGCCGTCGGCACCCTCGAGCAGCAGGTGGGTGCCGTCGTCGTGGACCCCCACCAGCCGAAGGTCCTGCATCCGCACTCCTCCTGCTCGCTGGTCATGCCTCGTCGTGGCCCGCTCATCCTGCCTGTTCCTGCTCCAGACTGTGCCATCCCGAGCGCACAGCCGGAAGCGGCCACGCCGGTTGGCGGCCGGACGGGTAGCGTTTTCCCCATGACCGACCCCATTCCGGCGGGCGCACCCGACGCCAGCGACCTCCTCGCGCCGTACGACGCCGTCCTGCTCCTCTCGTTCGGCGGGCCCGAGGCCCCCGACGAGGTCATGCCCTTCCTGCGGCGAGTCACCGCCGGTCGGGGCATCCCCGACGAGCGGCTCGAGGCCGTGGGACACCACTACCACCTCTTCGGCGGCAAGAGCCCCATCAACGACCAGAACCGCGCGCTCATCGCGGCGATGGAGGCCGAGCTCGCCGGCCGTGACATCCACCTGCCCGTGCTCTGGGGCAACCGCAACAGCGAGCCCTTCCTCGCCGACAGCCTCCGCGCCGCGGCGCAGCGGGGCCTGCACCGTCTGCTCGTCATCTCGACCAGCGCCTACTCGTGCTACTCGTCGTGCCGGCAGTACCGCGAGAACCTCGCCGACGCCGTGACGGCCGTGCGCGACGAGGGCCACGTCGTCGTCGTCGACAAGGTCGGCCCGTATGCCGGGCGGCCGGCGTTCGTCGACCCCAACGCCCGGCTCGTGCTCGAGGCGCTGCGCAGCCACGCCGACGTGCCCGACGCCCAGCTGGGCCTGCTCTTCGTGACGCACTCGATCCCCGACGCGATGGACGAGACCTCCGGGCCGGGTGACGGCGACGGCCGGCTCTACCAGGAGCAGCACCACCGGCTGGCCATGGAGGTCACCGCTCGCGCTGCCTCCGAGCTGGGTCGGGACCTGCCGGCCGAGGTCGTCTACTGCTCCCGCTCCGGACCCCCGAGCCAGCCGTGGCTCGAGCCCGACGTCAACGACCGCCTCGAGGAGCTGGCCAAGGAGGGCGTCACGACCGTGGTCGTGGCTCCCATCGGCTTCGTCTCCGACCACATGGAGGTGGCCTACGACCTCGACACCGAGGCTCGCGAGACGGCCGACCGGCTGGGTCTGACGATGACCAGGGTGCCGACGGTCGGTGTCGATCCCGGGTGGGTGGCAGGGCTGGTGGACCTGCTGCTCGAGCGCGCCGACGAGGCGCGAGGAGGCCCGGCCCCCAGCGGCCCCGGCGTGCGTCCCTCGGTGTGCGCGCCGGGCTGCTGCCCCAACCTGCGCACGGCCCGTCCGGCCCTGTGCGGGAGCGACTGATGAGCCCCTCCGGCGCTGACCCCGATCTCGGCGCCCGCACGGCCGACCTCGCGGAGCGGGCACTCCTCGCCCTCGACGGGCTCGAGTCCCTGGCCGTCGAGGTGGCGCTCGAGGCGGGTCGGCTCATCACGCACGAGCGGCCGGCCGGGCTGGGCCCGTCGGCGACGAAGTCCTCGCCGACCGACGTCGTCACCGTCATGGACACCCGCTCCGAGGAGCTGATCCGCGAGCGCCTGCTCGCGGCCCGTCCGCACGACGGCGTCCTCGGCGAGGAGGGTGACGATCACGTCGGCACCTCGGGCATCACGTGGGTCGTCGACCCCATCGACGGCACGGTCAACTACCTCTACGAGATCCCCGCGTACGCCGTGTCCATCGCCGCAGTGACCGGGGACCCGCGGGTCGCGGGGGAGTGGCAGGTGCTGGCGGCGGCGGTGGGCGACCCGTCCCGAGGCCTCGTCTACCACGCGACCAAGGGGGCGGGGGCCCGCTGCTCGGTGGTCCCCACCGGTACGGCCAGCGACGGGGGAGACGCCCACGGGCGCACCTCACGCGTGCTGCACGTGGGTGACGTGGACGATCTCGGGAGCGCCCTGGTGGGCACCGGCTTCGGCTACACCCGCGAGCGCCGCCTCACCCAGGCCGAGCTGCTGCTGAAGGTGCTGCCCGAGATCCGCGACATCCGCCGGATCGGCAGCGCCGCGCTCGACCTGTGCGCGGTGGCCGCGGGTCAGCTCGACGGGTTCTTCGAGATCGGGCTCAACCCGTGGGACCTCGCCGGCGGGTGGCTGGTCGTCACCGAGGCCGGCGGGGTGGTCACCGGGCCGGGCGGCGGCGCCCCCGACGCCCACCTGACCGTGGCGGGCAACCCGGCGGTCCACGCCGCCCTCTCGGCGGTCGTGGACCGCTGAGAGGACGGTGGGGGCTGCTCAGGCCGCAGACCTGACGCGAAAGTCGTCGAGCTCGGGCAGCCGCACCCCGTGGTCGTCAGCGAGCCGGAGGATCGACTCCAGCTCACCGGTGAGGACGTCGGCGGTGTAGTCCTCGCCGCAGTCCCGGGCCCGGTCGAGACCGGCCAGGGCCTCGCGGGCCCGCTCGTGGAGTCGGGTGTGGAACTCAGTCATCGTGCACCTCCGTCACAGGGGGGCGCTCCGGGTGGAGCGCGTGGGGTCGTCTCGCAACAGCCCGACTGTAGGGGGCACGTGCGTCGAACGGGGGCTTGCGACCTCACCGTGTGCCGGAGGCAGGGACGTCGTGCGACTCGGGCGCCTCGCGAGGGGGGGCCCCGATGCGGGCACAAACGAGCCTGGCGCGGCGTTAGACCCCACGAGCCACGTGAGCGACTCGTTCACGCTACCCTCCACCACAGCACGGCAGGTTGCTTTTTGTCCCAAACTGCACCAGTTTGCTCTATCCTGCCACAGCGCCCGCACCCACCCCATCGCACGACCCCAGGAGGGACACCCCATGGCGACCGACTACGACGCCCCCCGCAAGACCGACGACGACCTGTCCGAGGACTCCATCGAAGAGCTCAAGGCCCGCCGCGTCGACAAGTCCTCGTCGGCAGTGGACGTCGAGGAGAACGACACCGCCGAGGGCTTCGAGCTCCCCGGCGCCGACCTGTCCGGCGAGGAGCTCTCGGTCCGCGTCCTTCCCCGTCAGGCCGACGAGTTCACCTGCGCCCAGTGCTTCCTCGTGCACCACCGCAGCCAGCTGGCCAGCGAGTCCCGCGGCCAGATGGTCTGTCGCGACTGCGCCTCCTGACGTGACGCCTCAGCAAGGGTCGGTTCCGCAGGGGACCGGCCTTCTTGCTGTCCCGACGGCCATCACAGACGGTGCGCCGGTGCGGGTGCTGCTGAAGCGGCTGGACGCCGACCTGCCGGCCCCTGCCTACGCCCACCCGGGTGACGCGGGAGCAGACCTGCGGGCCCGCGTCGACGTCGTCCTCGGTCCGGGCGAGAGGGCGCTGGTCCCCACCGGGGTGGCCATCGCCCTCCCCGCCGGGTACGCCGCCTTCACCCACCCGCGCAGCGGTCTCGCGACCCGGCACGGCATCACCATCGTCAACGCACCCGGCACGATCGACGCCGGCTACCGCGGCGAGATCATGGTCAACCTCGTCAATCTCGACCAGCACGAGGTGTTCACGGTGCGTCGTGGTGACCGGATCGCGCAGCTGGTCGTGCAGATGGTCGCCCGCGTCGACTTCGTCGAGCAGGATTCGCTCCCCGACAGTCGCAGGGGGGACACTGGTCACGGCGCCAGCGGCGGCTTCGGACCACCGGGGGACTGATCCCGGCGGGACGTCAGACCCCGCACCCGCACCACACACCACTCGAGGACACAAGAGGCGAAGGACCCGTGGGAATCTTCCGACGACGTGACAAGACCGAGAACGGCAGCGAGGCCCCGGGCCTGCAGGAGTCGGAGACCTCCGGGTCGGAGCCGGCGTCCGAGCTCGAGGTGAGCCCGTCCGAGGAGGTCGACGTGCTGCCCGAGGCCGACGGGCTCGACGGGCTCGACGAGCTCGACGAGCTCGACGAGGAGCCGCTCAACCGGGCCCGCGGACCCTTCGACCTGACCGAGGTCGAGGCGGCCGAGGCCGGTGGCGCCGACCCCGTCGCCCGTCTCGACCTCGGCGCCCTGCGCCTCGTCCCGATCGAGGGGATGCAGCTGCGCCTCGAGGTCGACGAAGCGCAGGGGACCGTGCTCTCCGTGCACGCCGTGCTGGGCGAGTCAGGGGTGCAGCTCCAGGCCTTCGCCGCGCCTCGCACACTGCCTGTGTGGCCCGAGATCCGCACCGAGATCGCCGACAACATCACGGCCGGCGGCGGCACCGCCGACGTCGTGCGCGGTGAGCTCGGCCGCGAGCTGGTCTGCCGGATGCCGCAGCAGGGCGTCGACGGGCGCACCGTCTTCGCCCAGGTGCGGTTCGCCGGCATCGACGGGCCGCGGTGGTTCCTGCGCGCGGTGTTCAGCGGCCCCGCTGCCATCGACGAGGCGGCAGCGGCACCGCTCGTCGAGCTCGTGCGCAACACGGTGGTCGTGCGCGGTGACGAGGCCATGCCTCCCCGTGAGGTCCTGCCACTGACCCTGCCGCAGGACATCCAGCCCGAGCCCGGGGACGACCCGGTGCCGGACCAGCCATCCCTCGACGACGAGGTCGTCGAGGACCCCCACCTCGACGACCTCAAGCCGTTCGAGCGCGGCCCCGAGATCACCGAAGTGCGCTGACGTCGAGCTGAGGAGACGAAGACATGGCTCACGACCCCACGGTCCAGGGGCGCTCGACCACCACGGGCGGACCCCCGAGCAGGGGCATCCTGTCGAGGTGGGCCGATCGGCTCGCCCGGCCCATCGAGGACCTCGAGGCCGACGACCTGAAAGCCGACGCCGAGCGGGTGGGCGCCACGCCGATCTGCGACCTTCCCAACCGCGAGAAGGCCCGGGTGTGCGGGATCGTTCGCTCGGTCACCCTGCGGCCCCGGACCGACATCCCGGCCCTGGTGTGCGAGCTCTACGACGGCAGCCGGGCCCTGCACCTGGTCTGGCTCGGGCGGCGCGAGATCGCGGGCATCACCCCGGGCGTGACCCTGAGGGCGACGGGTCGGGTGTCCTACTACCGGGGCGTCGCCACCATCTTCAACCCCCTCTACGAGATCGTCCCCAAGAGTGGCTGAGCAGCACCCGACGCCCGGTCGGCTGGAGGCGGTGACCTCCCACACGACGGTCGAGGAGCTCCTGCGCGAGCGCATCGGTCTGGCCGTCGGCGGCTGGCGCGGGGGCCTCGAGTCGGCGCTGCCGACCCTGGTGTTCGTGGTGGCGTGGACCGCCACCCACGACACCCGCCTGACGCTGGTGGCCTCCGGACTGACCCTGGCCGCGCTCGCGGTGGTGCGTCTCGTGCGTCGCGACACCGTGCGGTTCATCGGCTACTCGGCCGTGGTGCTGGCGATCGCGGCGTTCTTCGCGATCCGGTCGGGTCGGGCCCAGGACGCGTTCCTCCCGGGGATGATCGGCACCGGAGCGACCCTCGTGGTGCTCACGGTCGCCAACCTCACCCGGTGGCCGCTCTTCGGCTTCCTGATCGCCGCCGGTGACCCTGAGCTCGTGGCGGCGTCCGACCGGCTCAAGTCGTCGTCGCGCAAGGACGCTCTCGACGACGAGCAGTCGCGGGCCACGGCGGCCCGCGACGAGGAAGCGCTCACCGAGGCGTTCCTGGGGTGGCGCAGGCACCCGGGCATCGTGACCGTCGCCTCGCGCCTCGGCTGGGTGATCGTGGCGCTCGACGTCGTCCGGCTCGCCGTGATGGTCCCGCTCTACCTCGGGGGTCAGGTCGCGGCACTCGGCGTCGCCAAGGTCGTCCTCGGCACACCGGCATACCTCGTCGCCGTGCTCGTCATGGGCCTGGTGGTCCTGCGCGGTCAGACCCCCCTCGAGCGGGCTCCCGAACCAGGCGGGTCCTCAGCTCCCTGAGCCCCACGAGACCCTGCGAGCTCCCGTGTGGGGCGCTACTCCTCGCCGCGGGGCAGCCGGTTGCCGGGGGAGAGGAGCTGCTCAAGCTCGTCCTCGGCGTCGGGGGTGGTGATGAACAGCAGCTCGTCATGGGCCTCGACGCAGTCGTCCCGGCTCGGCGCGATGGGTCGGTCATCTCGGATGATGCCGACCAGCACGGTGTCGGCCGGCCACGCGACCTCGCTGATGGGGCGCCCGATGTAGGGGCTCTCGGCCGGGATCGTGAGCTCGACCATCGAGGCCTTCGACTGCTGGAACTGGAAGATCCGCACGAGGTCGCCGACGCTCACCGCCTCCTCGACGAGGGCGGTCATCAGCCGCGGCGTCGAGACGGCCACGTCGACCCCCCACGACTCGTCGAACATCCACTCGTTCTTGGGGTTGTTGACCCGGGCGACCGTGCGTGGCACCCCGAACTCCGTCTTCGACAGGAGCGACACGACGAGGTTGGCCTTGTCGTCACCGGTGGCGGCCACCACGACGTCGCACTCCTGCACACGGGCCTCCTCGAGGACCGTGATCTCGCAGGCGTCCGCCAGCAGCCACGCGGCGTCGGGCACCCGCGAGGCCTCCACGTCGTCGGCATCCTTGTCGATCAGCAGCACCTGGTGCCCGTTGTGCAGCAGCTCGCGGGCGATCGACCGTCCCACGCTCCCCGCTCCGGCGATGACGACGCGCATGGCTGCTCTCCGGGGCTTCTCGGGTGGGATGGGTAAGGGGGTAGAGGCGGTGGGTCAGTGCGGCGGCGGCGGTTGGTCGTAGGCCTTCTCGACGCGTTGCAGGTCGGTCGTCGCCGCCGCCACGTGCACGAGGTCACCGTCCTGGAAGACCGTCTCGGCACCGGGGACCAGCCCCTCGCCGAGCCGGGTGACGTAGGCGATGCGGGTCCCGGTGAGGGACTCCACCTCGCTGATCCGTCGCCCGACCCAGCTGCGGGCCAGGGGGACCTCGGCGATGACGACCCGACCGCTCGGGTCGGTGAGCACCGGCACGGCGCCCTGAGGGAGCAGACGCTGGAGCATCTGGTCGGAGGTCCAGCGGACCGTGGCCACCGTGGGTATGCCGAGCCGCTGGTAGACCTCGGCGCGGCCGGGGTCGTAGATGCGGGCGACGACGTGCTCGACCCCGAAGGTCTCGCGGGCCACGCGGGCCGCGAGGATGTTGGAGTTGTCACCGCTCGAGACGGCGGCGAAGGCGTAGGCCTCGTCGATCCGTGCCGCGCGCAGGGTGTCGCGGTCGAAGCCGAGACCCGTGACCGTCATCCCCTCGAAGCTGCTGCCCAGTCGTCGGAAGGACGAGGGCTCGGAGTCGATGACTGCGACGTCGTGCCCGCGCTTGCTCAGGCTCTTGGCCAGCGTGGAGCCCACGCGACCGCAACCCATGATGACGAAGTGCACGCTGCGAAACGCTACACGGTCCGGGGCGTCTCGCCGACGCAGGTCTCACCACGCGCGGTGGTGGCGCGGCATACAGTGTGCGCGTGGCCTCCTCCGGACGCGTTCTCAAGCGCCTGCTCCTCGGTCGCGCCATGCGCAGCGACCGCCTTGGCGAGACCCTCCTGCCCAAGCGGCTCGCCCTGCCCATCTTCGCCAGTGACGCCCTCTCGTCCGTGGCCTACGCGCCCGACGAGATCATGCTCATGCTCGGGCTGGCCGGTGGCGCCTTCGTCACCACCCACTCGTGGCAGATCACCCTCGCCGTCGTCGCGGTCATGGCCATCGTCGTCGCCTCCTACCGGCAGAACGTGCGTGCCTACCCCTCGGGTGGAGGTGACTACGAGGTCGCCACCGTCAACCTCGGCGACAAGGCCGGGGTGACCGTGGCGAGCGCCCTCCTCGTCGACTATGTGCTCACCGTGGCCGTCTCGATCTCGTCCGGCGTGCAGAACGCCGCGACCGCACTGCCCGCCCTGCGCGGTCACGAGGTGCCGGTCGCCGTCGGGCTGGTGGTCGTCCTGACCGCGATGAACCTGCGCGGGGTGCGCGAGTCGGGCAACGCCTTCGCCCTGCCGGTCTACGCCTTCATGCTCGGCATCATCGGCATGGCCCTCTACGGCTTCGCGCAGGCCGCGACGGGCCACCTCGGTCAGGCCGAGAGCGCGCGGCTCGAGCTCGTGCCCGAGTCGGGTCACGAGCAGGTCGCCGGGGTCGCGATGGCCTTCCTGCTGCTGCGGGCCTTCTCCTCCGGCTGCGCCGCCCTCACCGGGGTCGAGGCGATCTCGAACGGGGTCCCGGCCTTCAAGAAGCCCAAGAGCCAGAACGCCGCGACCACCCTGCTGCTGATGGGTGCCATCTCCATCACGATGCTCACCTCGATCATCGTGCTGGGCCGCCTGACCGGCATCAAGATCGCCGACCAGCCGGCTGAGCAGCTGACGCTCAACGGCGTCCCCGTGGGCGACTCCTACATCCAGGACCCGGTCCTGGGCCAGCTGTCGAAGGCCGTGTTCGGCGGCTTCACCCCGGGCGTCGTCTTCATCTCCATCGTCACCGGGCTGATCCTGATCCTGGCCGCCAACACGGCCTTCAACGGCTTCCCCGTGCTCGGCTCGATCCTGGCCAAGGACGGCTACCTGCCGCGCCAGCTGCACACTCGCGGTGACCGCCTGGCCTTCTCCAACGGCATCCTGATCCTCGCGGCCGGGGCGGTGGCGCTGATCGTGGCCTACCAGGCGACGGTGACCTCGCTCATCCAGCTCTACATCGTCGGCGTGTTCGTCTCCTTCACCCTCAGCCAGAGCGGCATGATCCGGCACTGGAACCGTCACCTGCGCACCGAGCGCGACCCCAAGGTGCGGTCCCGGATGATGCGCTCGCGCGTCATCAACGCGCTCGGTGCCTTCATGTCGGGCACGGTGCTCGTCGTCGTGCTCATCACCAAGTTCATGGAGGGGGCGCGCTACGCCATCGCCGCCATGGCCGTGCTCTTCGTGCTCATGCTCGGCATCCGGCGCCACTACGACCGGGTGCGCGACGAGCTCGAGATCGACCCCGACGAGCCGCAGATGCTCCCGAGCCGCGTGCACGCGATCGTGCTGCTCTCCAAGCTGCACAAGCCGGGCATGCGCGCGCTCGCCTACGCGAGGGCGACCCGGCCGACCTTCATCGAGGCCGTGACGGTCGACGTCGACTCCGACGACACGCAGGCGCTGCGGGTGCAGTGGGCCAAGCTCGAGATCCCCGTTCCGCTCAAGGTGCTCGACTCGCCCTATCGGGAGATCTCGCGCCCGATCGTCGACTACGTCAAGTCGCTCCGCAGCGGCAGCCCGCGCGATGTCGTGGTGGTCTACATCCCGGAGTACGTCCTCGGCCGGTGGTACGAGCAGATCCTGCACAACCAGAGCGCCCTGCGGCTCAAGGCCCGGCTGCTGTTCACCCCCGGGGTGATGGTGGCCAGCGTGCCGTGGCAGCTGCGCTCCTCCGAGGGTCAGGAGGAGTTCTTCGACGGCCCGGTCGTGGGCTCCGTGCGGCGGGGCCCCTCGTGACCCCTCCGCCCCCGGGGCCGAGACGGCCGGCGCAGGGCCGGGGAGGCCAGCGCCGCGGCGCCCCGCGCCCCAGTGCGCCGCCCGACCCCCTCGTCGGCACCACGGTCGAGGTCGAGGTCGGTCCCATCGCCCACGGCGGCCACGCCGTCGCGCGGCACCAGGGGCGGGTCGTCTTCGTGCGGCACGCGCTGCCGGGCGAGCGGGTGCGCGTGCTCGTGACCGAGGGCCGGGCCAAGGACTCCTTCCTGCGCGGTGACGCGGTCGAGGTGCTCGACGCGTCACCCGAGCGGGTCACCCCGCCCTGCCCGTATGCCGGCCCTGGCCGCTGTGGGGGCTGCGACTTCCAGCACGTGACCCTGGCCCACCAGCGGGCACTGAAGGCCACGGTCGTGCGCGAGCAGCTGCACCGTCTCGCCGGCCTCGACGTCGAGGTCGTCGTCGAGGCGCTGCCGGGCGACGCCGAGCAGGAGCAGGGTCTGCGCTGGCGCTCCCGGGTGGAGTTCGCCGTCGGCGCCGACGGGCGTCCCGGTCTGCGCGGGCACCGCTCCCACGACGTGATCCCGGTCGACGACTGCCTCATCGCCGACCGCCGCGTCATCGACTCCGGGGTGCTGGGCACGACCTGGACCGGGTGCACCGGTGTCGACGTGGTCGCCGCCGACGAGCCGGTCGACGCCGTCGTCGTGCCCCTGCCCGAGCACTCCGTCCCGACCGTGGTCCAGCACGTGGCGACGCCCACCTGGTCGGGCTCCTTCGGGGTCTCGGCCCGCGGCTTCTGGCAGGTGCACCCGGGGGCAGCGCCCACCTTCACCGCGCACCTGCTGGCCGAGCTCGACCCCCAGCCCGGCGAGCGCGCCCTCGACCTGTATGCCGGGGTCGGCCTCTTCGCCACCGCGCTGGCCGACGCCGTGGGCACCGAGGGCGCCGTCCTCGCCGTCGAGGGCGACGACCGGGCCGTCGAGTACGCGCTCGACAACGTGCAGGACCTGCCCCAGGTCGAGGTCCGGGCGGGCGAGGTGGCCGAGGCCCTCGCCGCGCTGGTCGAGCAGGGGCTGACCGCTGACCTCGTGGTGCTCGACCCGCCGCGCACCGGGGCCGGCCGCGAGGTCGTGGAGGCGGTGGCGGCGCTCCGCCCCCGCGCCGTCGCCTACGTCGCGTGCGACCCGGCTGCCCTGGCGCGCGACACGGCATACCTCGCCGGGCTGGGCTACCGCCTGCGCTCCCTGCGGGCCTTCGACGCCTTTCCCATGACCCACCACGTCGAGTGCATCGCGGTCTTCCGCCCCGACACGCCGGGTGGGGAGTGACGCGCGCGGTCAGATGTGGTTGAATTATCTTGACGTCAAGATAGTTCTCGATGAAGGGAGCCCCTCGTGGGCGTTCAGGACGGTTCGGTCGACAGCTTCGGTGCCAAGGGCGAGCTCACGGTCGGTGACCAGAGCTACGAGATCTATCGCCTGGGCGGGCTCGAGGGGGCGAGCAACCTCCCCTACAGCCTCAAGATCCTCCTGGAGAACCTCCTGCGCACCGAGGACGGCGCCAACATCACGGCCGACCACATCCGTGCCCTCGCCGGCTGGGACGAGACCGCCGACCCCGACATCGAGATCCAGTTCACCCCGGCGCGCGTGCTCATGCAGGACTTCACCGGCGTGCCCTGTGTCGTCGACCTCGCGACCATGCGCGAGGCCGTCGTCGAGCTCGGTGGCGACGCGACGAAGATCAACCCGCTCTCGCCCGCCGAGATGGTCATCGACCACTCGGTGATCATCGACGTCTTCGGCCGCGCTGACGCCTTCGAGCGCAACGTCGAGATCGAGTACGGACGCAACCGGGAGCGCTACCAGTTCCTGCGCTGGGGCCAGACCGCGTTCGACGACTTCAAGGTCGTCCCTCCGGGCACCGGCATCGTGCACCAGGTCAACATCGAGCACCTCGCCCGCACCGTCATGGTGCGGGGCGGCGTGGCCTACCCCGACTCGTGCGTCGGCACCGACTCGCACACGACGATGGTCAACGGCCTCGGCGTGCTCGGCTGGGGCGTCGGCGGCATCGAGGCCGAGGCGGCCATGCTCGGCCAGCCCGTCTCGATGCTCATCCCGCGCGTCGTCGGCTTCAAGCTCTCGGGCTCGATCCCGGCCGGGGCCACCGCCACCGACGTGGTGCTCACGATCACCGAGATGCTGCGAAAGCACGGCGTGGTCGGCAAGTTCGTCGAGTTCTACGGCGAGGGGGTCGCGGCCGTGCCGCTGGCCAACCGCGCCACGATCGGCAACATGAGCCCGGAATTCGGCTCGACCTGCGCGATCTTCCCGATCGACGACGTCACCCTCGACTACCTGCGCCTGACGGGGCGCTCCGACGACTCGGTCGCCCTCGTGGAGGCCTACGCTAAGGAGCAGGGCCTGTGGCACGACGCCTCGGTGGAGCCCCGCTTCTCCGAGCGGCTCGAGCTCGACCTGTCGACCGTCGTGCCGTCCATCGCCGGGCCGAAGCGCCCGCAGGACCGCATCTCCCTCACCGACGCCAAGGCGGCCTTCCGCAAGGTGCTGCCGACCTACGTCGCGCACGACGAGGGTGACCCCGGGGACGCCCCCAGCTTTCCGGCGAGCGACTCGGGTGCCCTGGAGGGCAACGGCGGACCCCAGCCGGCCAACGAGGGCGACGGCTCGGGCCGTCCGTCGAAGAAGGTGCTCGTCACCACGGCCGAGGGCGCCAGCTTCGAGATCGACCACGGCATCGTCTCGATCGCCTCGATCACCAGCTGCACCAACACCTCGAACCCGTCGGTGATGATGGCGGCCGCGATGCTGGCCAAGAACGCGGTCGAGAAGGGCCTCACCGTCGCCCCCTGGGTCAAGACCTCGATGGCGCCCGGCTCCAAGGTCGTCACCGACTACTACGAGAAGGCCGGGATGTGGCCCAACCTCGAGAAGCTCGGCTTCTTCCTGGTCGGCTACGGCTGCACGACCTGCATCGGCAACTCCGGCCCGCTCTCCGACGAGATCTCGGCCGCGATCAACGAGAACGACCTCGCGGTGGTCTCGGTGCTCTCGGGCAACCGCAACTTCGAGGGCCGGATCAACCCCGACGTGAAGATGAACTACCTCGCGTCGCCGCCCCTCGTCATCGCCTACGCCCTCGCCGGCACGATGGACTTCGACTTCGACGCCCAGCCGCTCGGGCAGGACGGCGACGGCAACGACGTCTTCCTGACGGACATCTGGCCCGCCCCCACCGACGTCGAGGCCACGATCGCCGACTCGATCAACCAGGGCATGTTCATCAAGGACTACGCCGACGTCTTTACCGGCGACGAGCGCTGGCAGTCTCTGCCCACCCCGGAGGGTGACACCTTCGCCTGGGACGGCGAGTCGACCTACGTGCGCAAGCCCCCGTACTTCGACGGTATGACCATGGAGACCACGCCCGTCGGCGACATCGAGGGTGCACGGGTCCTGGCCAAGCTGGGCGACTCGGTCACGACCGACCACATCAGCCCCGCCGGGTCGATCAAGGCCGACAGCCCCGCAGGCACGTACCTCGGGGAGCACGGCGTCGACCGTAAGGACTTCAACTCCTACGGCTCGCGCCGTGGCAACCACGAGGTCATGATCCGCGGCACCTTCGCCAACATCCGGCTGCGCAACCTCCTGCTCGACGGAGTCGAGGGTGGCTTCACCCGCAACTGGCTCGCCGGCGGCGAGCAGAGCACCATCTTCGACGCCTCCGCGGCCTACCAGGAGGCGGGCGTCCCGCTCGTCATCCTGTCGGGCAAGGAGTACGGCTCCGGCAGCTCGCGCGACTGGGCCGCCAAGGGCACCCGGCTGCTCGGGGTCAAGGCTGTCATCGCCGAGAGCTACGAGCGCATCCACCGCTCCAACCTCATCGGCATGGGCGTCCTGCCGCTGCAGTACCCCGCGGGCGAGAACGCCGACTCACTCGGCCTCGACGGCACCGAGACCTTCGCGGTCAGCGGGATCACCGCCCTCAACGAGGGCACGACCCCGCGCACGGTGCACGTGAGCGCCACGAAGGACGGGGCGCCGAGCGTCGAGTTCGACGCGGTGGTGCGGATCGACACCCCGGGTGAGGCCGACTACTACCGCAACGACGGCATCCTGCAGTACGTCCTGCGGTCGCTGGTCACCGCCTGAGTCGACCGCGAGGTGCGTCCACGGGCCGGATGCCCTGCGCTCGCCGGGTCGCGGGCCTCGAGCTCGGGGGGCCGCGCGCGGCCACCGGGCGCACCCGTGTCCGGCCCTGACCGCCCGACCGGACAACGAGGTGTGGGGGCAGACTGAGGGGATGTCCTCCGCCGTGCCCCCCGGGTGGCCCCCCGGTGTGCCGCCCGCCCACAGCCCCGGGTGGGAGGACCGGGCCGTGGCCTGGCTGCTCGACCAGTGCCCGCCCGACTACCGGTCCTATGCCGGGTGGCGGCGGCACCCGGTGGCCCTCGCCTGGCTCGCCGACCGTCACCTCGACGGGCAGGTGGCCGCGATGCGGCAGGCCTACCGCGAGGTGCGGGTCGAGCTCGGTGGGCTCGTGCCGGCCGAGGGGCTCGCCGACGTGATGCACCACCTCGAGGCCGAGGGGCTGCGCCTGGTGGCGGCCAAGCGTGCGGCCGGCCTCGTGCTCGAGGCGCTGCGCGGCAAGGTCTTCGTCCCGCGGCTGTGAGCCGGCACGTCGACGGGCCCGGCCGTGGTGGCCGAGCCCGTCGTGGCGACAGGGGTCAGAGGATGTAGAGCATCTCCTGATAGGTCGGCAGCGACCACAGGTCGTCGGCGACGAGGCCCTCGAGGGTGTCGGCGGCGGCACGGACGATCGCCATCGGCGGCAGCATGGCGTCGCGGCAGAAGGTCGCCGTCGCCAGCGCGTCGTCGGAGTGCGGGTGGGCGATCGCCTGGGCCAGGCTGGCCAGACCGGCGCGCAGCCGGGCCAGCGGGACCCCGATCGCGGCGAGGTCGGAGGTGTCGGCCTCGACGCCGGCGGCCTTGAGGCTCGCGACGTTGGTGGCCAGCTCGGTCTGGTAGCGGACCGCCGAGGGCGCGATGATCGTCGTGCCCATCTCGAGCATGAGGTTGGCCTCGACGGTGACACTGAGGATGTACTGCTCCAGGCCGATCTCGTAGCGGCTGTGCATCTCGCGCTCGCTGAAGACGCCGTAGTGCGAGAAGAGCTCGATGGCCTCCGGGCTGATCAGCTCGGGCAGCGCGTCGATGGTGGTGCGCAGGTTCTTCAGGCCCCGCTGCTCGGCCTCGATCGGCCACTCGTCGGAGTAGCCGTTGCCGTTGAAGACGACCGACCCGTGCTCGGAGATGATGTCGGCGAGCAGCGTCTGGACCGCCTCGTTGAAGTCGGTGCCGTCGGCGACCGACGTCTCGAGGACGGTCGCGATGTGGTCGAGGGCCTCGGCCATGATCGTGTTGAGCACGACCATGGGCCCGGCGACGGTCTGCATGGAGCCCGGCGCGCGGAACTCGAACCGGTTGCCCGTGAAGGCGAAGGGCGAGGTGCGGTTGCGGTCGCCCGGGTCCTTGGTCAGGTCGGGGAGGGTGTCGACGCCGATGGTCAGCGTGCCCTTCTCCTTCGAGCGGGTGGCGCCACCCTTGGCGACCTGGTCGAAGACGTCGGCCAGCTGCTCGCCGAGGAAGATCGAGATGATCGCCGGCGGGGCCTCGTTGGCGCCGAGGCGGTGGTCGTTGCTCGCCGAGGCGACGGAGGCGCGCAGCAGGCCGCCGTACTTGTGCACGGAGCGGATGATCGCGGCGCAGAAGACGAGGAACTGGGCGTTGTCGTGCGGGTTGTCACCGGGCAGGAGCAGGTTGCCCTGGCCCTCGTTGCCGAGCGAGAAGTTGACGTGCTTGCCCGAGCCGTTGACGCCCTCGAAGGGCTTCTCGTGGAAGAGGCACTCCATCCCGTGCTTGCGGGCGATCGACTTGAAGGTCGTCATCAGCAGCTGCTGGTGGTCGGACGCGACGTTGGCCCGCTCGAACATCGGGGCGATCTCGAACTGGCCGGGCGCGACCTCGTTGTGGCGGGTCTTGGCCGGGATGCCGAGCTTGAAGAGCTCGCGCTCGGTGTCCATCATGAAGCCGAGCACGCGCTCGGGGATGGCGCCGAAGTAGTGGTCGTCGAACTCCTGGCCCTTGGGCGGCTTGGCCCCGAAGAGGGTGCGGCCGGCGTTGAGCAGGTCGGGACGCGCCGTGAAGAAGTTGCTGTCGATCAGGAAGTACTCCTGCTCGGGACCGCAGAAGGACACGACGCGGTCGGGGGTGTGGCCGAAGAGCGTGAGCACCCGCTCCGCCTCGGCGGCCATCGCCTGCTGGGAGCGCAGGAGCGGGGTCTTGTGGTCGAGCGCCTCGCCGGTCATCGAGATGAAGATGGTCGGGATGCACAGCGTGTTGCCGTTGGGGTTCTCGAGCACGTAGGCCGGGCTCATCACGTCCCACCCGGTGTAGCCGCGCGCCTCGAACGTGTTGCGCAGGCCACCGTTGGGGAACGAGGAGGCGTCGGGCTCGCCCTGCACCAGCGTCTTGCCGGAGAAGGACGCGAAGGCGGTGCCGTCCCCCACCGGGTCGAGGAAGCTGTCGTGCTTCTCGGCGGTCAGGCCGGTCAGCGGGTAGAAGACGTGGGCGTAGTGGGTGGCGCCCTTCTCCAGCGCCCAGTCCTTCATGGCGGACGCGACGGCGTCGGCCACGGCCGGGTCGAGGGGGGCGGACTGCTCGATGGTCGCCAGGACCGACTTGTAGACCGACTTCGGCAGCCGCTTGGCCATGACGGTGACGCTGAAGACGTTCTCGCCGAAGATCTCGCCGGGCTCCTCGCCCGGGTCGAAGCTGACGGTCGGCGGCACGTAGGCCTGGACGTTGGTGATGGCCTGCAGGCGGGTGGTGTTGGCGCTCATGAGTTCACAAGGTAGGAGGCAGGCGTTTCGGGGATGTGTCGGTCGTGCTACGAAGGATCGCTGGGCTCCTGTGCGTGATGACGGGGAGTGCACCCTAGACTTGATCGAACCCCGAAAGGACCTTGACCCCACGTGGCACTGCTCGACTCTCTGGACGGACCCGACGACCTCAAGGCGCTGAGGCCGGACGAGCTGCCCCGCCTCGCGCGCGAGGTCCGCGAGTTCCTCATCCGGTCGGTGTCGAAGACCGGCGGGCACCTGGGTCCCAACCTCGGGGTGGTCGAGCTGACGATCGCCCTGCACCGGGTCTTCGACTCCCCGCGCGACACCATCGTCTTCGACACCGGGCACCAGTCCTACGTGCACAAGCTGCTGACCGGCCGGCGCGACGACTTCGACCGGCTGCGGCAGAAGGGCGGCATGGCGGGCTACCCCAGCCGGGCCGAGTCGCCGCACGACGTGGTCGAGAACTCCCACGCATCGACGTCGCTGTCCTGGGCCGACGGCATCGCCCGGGCGAGGCGCCTGGCCGGGGAGCTCGACCGCACGACCGTGGCCGTCATCGGTGACGGGGCGCTGACCGGGGGCATGGCGTGGGAGGCGATCAACAACATCGCGGCCGACAAGGACCTGCCGCTGGTGATCGTGGTCAACGACAACGAGCGCTCCTACGGCCTGACGACCGGTGGGCTCGCCGAGCACCTGGCCACCCTGCGCACCACCGCGGGCTACGAGAGCTTCCTCGACTGGGGCAAGAACGTCCTGTCGCGCACGCCCGTGGTCGGTGGCGTCATGTACGGCGCCGCCCACGGCGTGAAGAAGGGGATCAAGGACATCGTCGCCCCCCAGGGGATGTTCGAGGACCTCGGGCTGAAGTACCTCGGCCCCATCGACGGGCACGACGAGCAGGCGGTGGAGAGCGCGCTGCGCAAGGCCCGCTCCTACCGTCGGCCGGTGCTGGTGCACGTGCTGACCAAGAAGGGCAAGGGCTACCAGCCGGCCCGTGAGGACGAGGCCGACCGTTTCCACGCCGTCGACAAGATCAACCCCGAGACGGGGCTGCCGCTGCAGGTCAAGGGGCGCATCTGGACCGACACGTTCAGCGAGACCATGGTCGAGGTCGGGCGCCAGCGCGAGGACGTGGTCGCCATCACTGCGGCCATGCTCATCCCGGTGGGCCTGCGACCCTTCGCGCAGGAGTTCCCCTCGCGCGTCTTCGACGTCGGGATCGCCGAGCAGCACGCCCTGACGATGGCCGCCGGGCTGGCCTACGGCGGGTTCCACCCCGTCGTCTGCATCTACGCGACCTTCCTCAACCGCGCCTTCGACCAGCTGCTGATGGACGCCGGCCTGCACCGGGCCGGCGTCACGGTCGTGCTCGACCGGGCGGGGGTGACCGGCACGGACGGTGCCTCCCACAACGGCATGTGGGACATGACGCTGACCGGGATGATCCCGGGGCTGCACCTGACCGCTCCTCGCGACGAGGCCACCCTCGTGGCCGCGGTGCACGAGGCGGTCGACATCGACGACGCCCCCTCGGTCATCCGCTTCTCGAAGCAGAGCCTCCCGACGCCCCTGCCCGCGCTGCGCACCTGCGGCAGCGTCGACGTCCTGCTCGAGCCGCACGACGCAGCGGTGGACCTGCTCCTCGTCGGTCTCGGCGAGATGGCGAGCACGGCGATGGCCGTCGCCGCCAAGCTCACCGCTCAAGGACACTCCATCCGCGTCGTCGACCCCCGCTGGTGCCTGCCGGTCAGCGACGACCTCGTCGAGCTGACCCGCCACGCGGGTGCCGTCGCCGTCCTCGAGGACAACCTCGTGATCGGGGGAGTCGGGTCGCAGGTCGCGTATGCCGTGCAGCAGGCAGGTCTGCGCGTCCCCGTGCTGCAGTACGGCATCCCCAAGCGCTTCCTCGACCACGCCTCCCGCGGCGAGGTCCTCGAGGACATCGGCCTGACCCCCGACGCCATCGCCGACTCGCTCGCGGCCAGCCTGGACGCCGCCTCCGCCTGAGCGTCAGTGGGCGGTCCAGCCGCCGTCCATCGAGAACGACGAGCCGCTCAGCGAGGCGGAGGCCGGGCCGCACAGGAAGAGCGCCATCTCGGCGACCTCTGACGGCTCGAGCATCCGCTTGACCGCGGACCGGGTCAGCATGATCTTCTCGACGACCTCGGACTCCGGGATGCCGTGCGTCGCGGCCTGGTCGGCGATCTGCTTCTCCACCAACGCTGTTCGCACATAGCCGGGGTTGATGCAGTTGCTCGTGACTCCGTGCGCACCGCCCTCGAGGGCGATGGTCTTCGACAGTCCCTCGAGTCCGTGCTTGGCGGTGACGTAGGCCGACTTGTAGGGGCTGGCGCGCAGCCCGTGGGCGCTCGAGACGTTGACCACCCGCCCCCAGCCCTGGGCATACATGTGGGGGAGGGTCTGTCGGACCAGCCGGAACGGGCTCTGGAGCATCAGCGCGATGATGAGGTCGAACCGCTCGAGGGGGAACGACTCGATGGGGCTGACGTGCTGGATGCCCGCGTTGTTGACGAGGATGTCGACGTCGGTCGGCAACGACGCCAGCCCGTCGAGGTCGGCGAGGTCGGCCACCAGCGGGGTGACCCCGGGCAGCTCGGCCAGCGGCGCCAGGGCCGCCTCCGCGAGGTCGACCGCGTAGACCCGGGCGCCAGCGGCCGCGAAGCGGCGGGCCACCGCCTCGCCGATCCCGGATGCCGCGCCCGTGACCATGGCCGTGCGGCCCGCCAGCTCGGTCGAGGGCGTGCGGTCGGGGGCGGGGGAGATGTCGCTCATGGCTCGATCCTAGGAGTGACCCGTGGCGAGGACCTGACGTGGGCCCGCTCTCCCTGCTTCCCGAAGATGGCGAGCGACTCGGCCGGCTCGTCGAAGGGGTTGCCCAGCCAGTGCGGCACCCGGGTGTCGAACTCGACCACCTCTCCGGGCAGGAGCACGACGTCGTGCTCGCCGAGCAGGAGCCGCAACCGGCCCGAGAGCACGAAGAGCCACTCGTAGCCCTCGTGGGTGCGCAGGTCCGGCTCGCCCACCGGGAACCGCGGCGGGTGCACCATCTTGTAGGTCCGCAGCCCCCCGGGACGCCTGGTCAGCTCGAGGAAGGTGATGCCGTGGCGGACCACCGGACGCGGGTGGATCCGCGGGTCGCCGGTCGGTGGCGCGTCGACGAGCTCGTCGAGCGGCACCTTGTGCACCCTGGCCAGCGGCAGGAGGAGCTCGAGGGTGGGCCGTCGGACGCCGGACTCCAGCCGCGACAGGGTGCTGACCGAGATGCCGGTGCTGGCCGACAGCTCGGCGAGCGTGGCGCCGAGGTCGAGTCGCAAGGCCTTGAGACGGGGTCCGACGGCGTCGAGCACGTGGTCCAGGTCCTCCATGACCATAGTTTGCCATTCTGGCAACAGGACTTGTCAACCTGGGCGGTGTCGGTGCATGGTCGCGCCATGACGACGAATGGCAGCACAGAGGTGGACGTGGTGGTGGTCGGCGGCGGGGCCGCGGGTCTGAGCGCAGCGACGGCACTGGCCCGCTCGCGGCGGTCGGTGGTGGTGGTCGACGCGGGCGAGCCCCGCAATGCTCCGTCGGCCGGGGTGCACAACTACCTCGGGCGCGACGGCGTCGCCCCGGGCGAGCTGCTGGCGAGTGGTCGGGCCGAGCTCGAGGCCTACGGTGGAGTGGTGGTCGAGGGCACCGCCACGGCCGCTCGGGCCACCGGTGGCGGGTTCGTCGTGACGGTCGACCGTGGGACGCAGCCCTCGACGACCGTCGCTGCGCGCCGCCTCGTGGTGACGACCGGGCTGCGCGACGAGCTGCCGGAGGTGGCGGGTCTCGCGCAGCGGTGGGGCCGTGACGTCCTGCACTGCCCGTTCTGCCATGGCTGGGAGGTGCGCGACCAGGCGATCGGCATCCTCGCCACCGGGCCCATGGCGGTCCACCAGGCGCTGCTCTTCCGGGCGCTGAGCCCGGACGTGACGCTGTTCCTGCACACGGCTCCACCGCTCACCACGGTCGATGCCGAGCAGCTGTCCGCGCTCGGGGTGCGGGTGGTCGGGGGCGAGGTCGCTGGTCTGGACGTCGAGGACGACGCGCTGGTCGGCATCCGGATGGCCGACGGCACCGTGGTCTCGCGGCAGGCGCTCGTGGTCGCTCCGAGGTTCGTGGCCCGTTCGGCGCTGCTGGAGTCGCTCGGGCTGGAGGTCGAGGACCTGCTCGTCGGCGAGACCGTCATCGGCCGACGCGTCGCCGCCGATCCCCGGGGAGCCACCGCGGTGCCCGGGGTCTGGGTGGCGGGCAACGTCACTGATCCCATGGCTCAGGTCGTCGTCGCCGCCGGGCAGGGGCTGCTCGCGGGTGCCGCGGTGCACGGCGACCTCGTCGTGGAGGACACGACGAGGGCGGTGGAGCGCTCGAGGGCGACGGCCGACTTCTTCTCCCGCGCCCGCTGGGAGGAGCGATACGGGGCCGACGACCACATCTGGAGCGGGCAGCCGAACCCGCAGCTCGTGGCGGAGGTGGCCGACCTGCCGCCGGGCTCCGCCCTCGACGTCGGGTGCGGTGAGGGAGCCGA
Source organism: Dermatophilaceae bacterium Soc4.6 (assembly GCA_039889245.1). Lineage (NCBI taxonomy): Bacteria > Bacillati > Actinomycetota > Actinomycetes > Micrococcales > Dermatophilaceae > Dermatophilaceae bacterium Soc4.6. The sequence continues at coordinate 4,450,450 of JAZGVH010000002.1, forward strand.
CGCGCTGTGGCTGGCCCGTCGTGGCTGGGACGTGACCGGGGTCGACCTCTCGGCGACGGCCTTGGCCCGGGCGGCCACCCAGGCGGGTCGTGAGGGCCTCGAGGTCACCTGGGAGGAGGCCGACCTCGGCGCCTGGGACGCCGGTGTCGCGCGTTTCGACCTGGTGTCGGCGCAGTACTTCCACTGGGTCCCGGCCCCGAGGCACGCCCTCTTCGCCCGCCTCGCCCGGGCGGTGCGCCCCGGTGGGACCCTGCTCGTGGTCGGGCACCTGTTCGCGGACCCCGGTTCGATGCCGCACGAGGGCATGGCCGACATGGGGTACACCGCCGAGCAGGTGGCCGCCACCCTCGACCCCCAGCACTGGGAGGTGCTGGTCAGCGAGCACCGCGCACGGCAGCGCACCCACCCCGAGACGGGCGAGGTCGTGCTGATCCCCGACACCGTCCTGCGTGCCCGACGCCGTGAGGCCCGTCAGACCACCTCGGCGCACCGCCACCAGGCCACCGTGTCCGACGACGCGGCCAGCGCGACGACCACCGGCACCACGCAGAGCCGCAGCGGGGCCACCGGCTGGGCCGCGACGACGAGCACCATCAGGCCGGTACGGACTGCCGTGATCACCTCAACGGCCCACGTCGCTCAGCCGGCGAGCGAGCCGCCGAAGATCTGCCAGGCCAGCGCCGACTTCGCGACGAGGCTCAGCACGAGGTAGACCTTCTCGCCGTAGGCGTAGCTCGCCCAGCGACCCTTCCCGTGGTACTGCAGCCACTGGTTGAGGGCGAACGACATGAAGAAGACGAAGAGCGACGCGAAGATGCCGTAGACGAAGCCGGGCACCTCGGGGGAGCCGGCGAAGTTGACGGCGATGGCGATCCACGGGGCGGCCCCGGCGACGCAGCCGAACCAGAACGGCAGCATCGTGGTGCGCTCACGTCCCGGGGGGTTGACCAGCTCCTGCACCCAGCCGAACAGGATCATCGAGATGTTGGTGCCAGCGATGGCGATCACGGCACTGATGCCGGTGATGCCGGAGTAGAAGCACACGAGCAGCACCATGATCGTCGAGCTCACGGAGTACTCCAGCCACCGGAAGCGGTTGATGCCCCGGCGGAGGTCGCTCTCGTAGCGCCCGCGCAGCACGGTCCCCGTCAGGAGGTGGTCGAGGGCGGCGAGGCCGAGGAAGACCGCGATGGCCGCTGCGACGGAGACGTCGACCAGCTTCTCGGGGGTGGGCACCGCCGTCCCGGGGGGACCCGCCGGGTAGGACGAGGTCACGGTGATGGCAAAGCTGCCGGCCAGGGCGAGGACGGCCGCGGCCTGGGCCGCGTGCAGCACGGTGAGCCCGAGGTTCCAGCGGCGCAGTCCGGCCAGGGTGGTGTCGTCGACCCCGGTGGCGATGGCGCGGTTGGTCATGGAGTCCTCCGGGACGGCCTTCGTGGTGGGGTGTGTGGTGGTGCCCTCCCCATACCCGCTTGTGGCGGCTGACGCTGCGAACTGGGCCGACGGAGAGCCACATTCGCGGCGCCGACCGCAACAAGTCGGTATGAGGAGGGTCAGACGTCGCGGGGTCAGATGTCGCGGAAGACCTCGATGGTGGCGCCGAGGGCGTTGAGGCGCTCGGCGAGGTCTTCGTAGCCGCGGTTGATGACGTAGACGTTGCGCAGCACCGAGGTGCCGGGGGCGGCCAGCATCGCCAGCAGCACGACGACGCCGGGACGCAGCGCCGGGGGGCACATGACCTCGGCGGCGCGCCATCGGGTCGGGCCCTCGATGAGCACCCGGTGCGGGTCGAGCAGCTGCACCCTGGCGCCCACCTTGGTCAGCTCCGTGAGGTAGATCGCGCGGTTCTCGTAGACCCAGTCGTGCAGCATCGTCGTGCCCTGGGCCATGGCCCCGATGAGGGCGAAGAACGGCAGGTTGTCGATGTTGAGCCCGGGGAAGGGCAGCGGGTGGATCTTGTCGATGGGGGCGGTGAGCGGGCCGGGCACCGTGGTGAGGTCCACCAGGCGGGTGTGCCCGTTGGCCGAGGTGTACTCCGGGGTCATCTCGTACTGCATGCCCATGCCCTCGAGGGTCGCGAGCTCGATCTCCATGAACTCGATGGGCACGCGGCGGATGGTGATCTGCGACTCGGTGACGACGGCCGCGGCGAGCAGGCTCATGGCCTCGATCGGGTCCTCGGAGGGGGAGTACTCCACGTCGACGTCGACGACCGGCACGCCCGTCACGGTCAGGGTGGTGCTGCCGATGCCCTCGATGCGCACGCCCAGCTTCTCCAGGAAGAAGCACAGGTCCTGCACCATGTAGTTGGGGCTCGCGTTGCGGATGACGGTGGTGCCGTCGTGGCGCGCCGCGGCCATCAGCACGTTCTCGGTGACGGTGTCGCCGCGCTCGGTGAGCACGATGCCGCGCTGCGGCGAGCGGGTGCGGTCGACGCTGGCCTCGTAGAAGCCGTGGGTGGCGACGACGTCGAGCCCGAAGGGGCGCAGGGCCGCCATGTGCGGCTCGACCGTGCGGGTGCCGAGGTCGCAGCCACCGGCATACGGCAGCTCGAAGGCGTCGAGGTCGTGCATCAGCGGGCCGAGGAACATGATGACGGTGCGCGTGCGGCGCGCCGCCTCGATGTCGATGCCGGCGAGGTCGAGCACGGCGGGCGGCACGATCTCGAGGTCGTTGCTGTCGGGCAGCCAGCGGGTCTTGACGCCGATCGAGGCGAGCACCTCGAGGATGCGGTTGACCTCCTCGATGCGGGCGAGGTTGCGCAGGGTCGTGCGCCCGCGGTTGAGCAGCGAGGCGCAGAGCAGGGCGACGGCGGCGTTCTTGCTCGTCTTGACGTCGATGCTGCCGTGCAGCTTCTGACCGCCCACGATGCGCAGGTGCTGCGGGCCCGAGTGGCCGAGCGAGACGAACTCGGCCTCGAGGCTCTCGCCGATGCGCGCGAGCATCTCGAGGGTGAGGTTCTGCTGGCCCTGCTCGATGCGCGCGACGGCGCTCTGGCTGGTCTGCAGCGACGACGCGAGCTCGGCCTGGGTCAGCCCCTTGTGCCGACGGGCGTCCCGGATGAGGGTGCCGATCTTCACGAGGTAGGTGTCGGTGAGGGAGGCGGTCGCAGTCATTCCTGCACGCTATCTCATATATGAGATAATACGAAACGAGGCCGGCGGCGTGTCGCCGCGGGCCCCGCTCGTCGTTCGGTCACCCCACTGTACGCGGGCTCAGACGGGCACGCTCGCCGCGCCGGCCGGCAGGAACCGCTGCCCGGTGACCTTCTCGGCGACGCCGGTGCGGTCGAGCAGCGGCGTGAGCCCGCCGTTCCAGAACTGGAAGCCGGCGCCGGTGATCATGGCCAGGTCGAGATCCATCGGCGCGGCGACGACCCCCTCGTCGAGCATGCGGCGCGACTCGTCGGCGAGCACCGACAGCACCCGCTCGCGCACCTGCTCGGTGCTCAGCTCGACCGGGTGCTCTGGCGCAGGCAGCATGGCCCGCACCTCCTCGTCCACCACCGGCACACCGGTGGCGTAGGAGTAGAAGCCGGTCTTGCCCGCCGCGACGACCCGCCGCAGACCCTCGGAGACGTAGAAGCGGTCGGGGAAGGCCGCGGCCAGCGTCTCGTTGTTGTGCAGGGCGATCGCCGGGCCGACGAGACCGAGCAGCACGAAGGGCGGCATCGGGGCGAGGCCGGCGAATGCCGCGTCGGCGACCTCGAGCGGCGTGCCCTCGTCGACGACCTTGGCGACCTCGCCCATGAAGCGGCCCAGCAGCCGGTTGACGATGAAGGACGGCGAGTCGGAGACGAGGATGCAGGTCTTGCGCAGCGCCTTGCCGGTGGCGAAGGCGGTGGCCAGGGCGGCGTCGGAGGTCTGCTCGCCCCTGACGATCTCGACCAGCGGCATGACCGCGACCGGGTTGAAGAAGTGGAAGCCGACCACCCGCTCGGGGTGGCGCAGGTCAGCGGCCATCGCCGTGATCGACAGCGAGCTCGTGTTGGTCATCAGCACGCAGGTGTCGGGGACGACCTCCTCGAGCTGGGCGAAGACAGCCTTCTTGACCGACATCTCCTCGAAGACCGCCTCGATGACGACGTCGGCGTCGGCGAAGCCGTCCTTGCTCGTCGAGCCCGACACGAGCGCCCGCAGCCGGTTGTGGGCGTCGGGGCTCAGCCGGCCCTTGGCCGCGAGCTTCTCCAGCTCGCCGCCCACCCAGGCGACACCCTTGTCCACGCGCGCCTGGTCGAGGTCGGTGATGACGACCGGCACCTTGAGGCGCTGCACGAAGAGCAGCGCCAGCTGGCTGGCCATCAGACCGGCGCCGACGATGCCGACCTTGCCGACCTTCGCCGCGAGGGCCTTGTCGGGGGCGCCGGCGGGGCGCTTGGCCCGGCGTTGCACGAGGTCGAAGGCATACAGCCCGGCCCGCAGCTCGTCCCCCATGACGAGGTCGGCGAGGGCCTCGTCCTCAGCCGCGAAGGCCTCGTCGCGACTCGCCGTGCGCGCCGCGGCGACGAGGTCGATCGCCCGCAGCGGCGCCGGCGCGACGCCGCCGGTCTTGGCCTGCACGGTCTGGCGGGCGGCGGCCACGGCGGCGTCCCAGGCGGCCTGGTCGGCCGTGTGGTCGGGCCGCTGCACGGTGGTGGCCCCGGCGACGACGCCGGCGGCCCACCCCAGCGACTCCTCGAGGAAGTCGGCGGCCTCGAACATCGCGTCCCCCAGGCCGAGGGCGAACGCCTGCGGGCCCTTGAGCATCCTGTTCATCGACAGCGGGTTGTCGATGATGACCTGCAGGGCGTTGGCCGGCCCGACCAGGCGCGGCAGCAGGTAGCAGCCGCCCCACCCGGGCAGCAGCCCGAGGAAGCACTCCGGCAGCGCGATCGCGGGCACACCGGCCGAGATCGTGCGGTAGTCGCAGGCCAGGGCGATCTCGACGCCGCCGCCCATGGCGGCACCGTTGACGAAGGCGAAGGTGGGCACCGGCAGGTCCGTGATCGCGCCGTATGCCGTGTGGCCGGCGTGCGCGACCTCGAGCGCCTGCTCGCGGGAGGTCGCCCCCGCGACCGCCTTGAGGTCGGCGCCGACGGCGAAGATGAATGGCTTGCCGGTGAAGCCGACGGCCTGGATCTCACCGGCCTGCGCGCGGGCGGCGAGGTGGCGCACCGTCGCCTCGAGCCCGGAAATGGTCGCCGGGCCGAAGGTGTTGGGCACGGCGTGGTCGAAGCCGTTGTCGAGCGTGACCAGCGCCATGGTGCCGGCGCCGCGCGGGAGGGTGATGTCGCGCACGGGGGTGTGGGTGACGACCTCCTGGGGGAAGGCGGCGGTCGGCGTCACGGGCGGGGTGCCGGTGGTCGTGCCCGGGGCTGTGGCGGTCGCGGTCATCTCAGGCCACCTTCCCGTCGGTCCCAGCCGAGCTGACGTAGTCGGCGTGGTGCGGGTTCTCCCAGATGACCGAGCCACCCATGCCGATGCCGATGCACATGGCGGTCAGGCCGTAGCGCACCTCGGGGTGGTCGACGAACTGGCGGGCCAGCTGCGTCATCAGGCGCACACCGGAGGAGGCGAGCGGGTGACCGGTGGCGATGGCTCCGCCGTACTCGTTGACGCGAGGGTCGTCGTCGGCGATGCCGAAGTGGTCGAGGAAGGCGAGCACCTGGACGGCAAAGGCCTCGTTGAGCTCGTAGAGCCCGATGTCGTCGATGCTGAGGCCGGCGGTACGCAGCGCCTTCTCGGTGGCCGGCACCGGGCCGATGCCCATGACCTCGGGCTCGACACCGACGAACGCGTAGGTGACCAGGCGCATACCGATCGGCAGCCCCAGTTCGGTCGCGGCCTGCTCGCTGGCCATGATGCAGGCGGTGGCGCCGTCGTTGAGGCCGGCGCTGTTGCCGGCCGTGATCCGCCCGTGCGGGCGGAACGGGGTCTTGAGGTCGGCCAGGCTCGTCAGGGTCGTGCCCGGTCGGGGCGGCTCGTCGGTCGTGGCCAGACCCCAGCCGAGCTCCTGGTGGCGCAGGGCGACCTCGACCAGGTCGGGCTGGATCTTGCCTGCGGCGTAGGCGGCGGCGAGCTTGGTCTGGGAGCCGACGGCGAAGGCGTCGGTGCGGTCCTTGGTCAGCGAGGGGAAGCGGTCGTGCAGGTTCTCGGCCGTGGCGCCCATGACGAGCGCCGACTCGTCGACCAGCTTGTCGGTCATGATCCGCGGGTTGGGGTCGACGCCCTCACCCATCGGGTGGCGCCCCATGTGCTCGACGCCACCGGCGATCGCGACGTCGTAGGCCCCGAAGGCGATCGCGCTCGCGACGTTGGTCACGGCAGTCATCGCCCCGGCGCACATGCGGTCGATCGAGTAGCCCGGGGTGGTGTTCGGCAGGCCCGAGAGCAGGGCGGCCGTGCGGCCGAGGGTCAGGCCCTGGTCACCGATCTGGGTCGTGGCGGCGATGGCGACCTCGGCGACCTGCTCCGTGGGCAGCTCGGGGTGGCGGCGCAGCAGCTCGCGGATGCACTTGACGACCAGGTCGTCGGCGCGCGTCTGGGCGTAGATGCCCCGGTCGCCGGCCTTGCCGAAGGGCGTGCGGACGCCCTCGACGAAGACGACCTCGCTCAGGGTGCGGGGCATGGTGACTCCTCGTGGTTCGGTGCGGGCCGGCGTCGGCCCTCCCCGATGCTACTCGCCGGTAACCATGCTGACGCGCAGGGACTGTCCCGAGACGGTGACGACGTCGCCGTCGGCCAGCTGGCGTCCTCGTCTGAGCTCCGGCTGGTCGTTGACGCTGACCAGCCCGTCGGCCAGCATCGCCTTCACCTCGCCGCCGGCCTGCACGGCGTCCGCCACCTTGAGGAACTGGCCCAGGCGGATCCCCGCGGTCACCATCACGTCGCGCACCCCCGCATCACCTCCCAGCCCGGTCGACAGCGTGGGGGAGGGAGGCCGGGTCGGCCAGCCCCTCACCGACGTGCGCGGCGCAGGCGCGAGCGATGACCGGTGCGGCGACCGCGACCTGCCAGGGCCGGGCGCCGTAGGCCGTGAGCGCGGCGGCGATGCCAGCCTCGTCGAGCCGCGCGGGTGGCGACCAGAGCACCCGCCGCAGCGTGTCGGGGGTGAGGAGGTTCTCCAGGGGCACCGCGTGCTCCTCGGCGAAGACCCCCAGCTCGTCGCGGGCCTGGGTCAGTCGCGCGGCCGCGAGCGGGTCGCGGTCGGCCCACGAGCGCTGGGGCGGTGGCCCGGTCGCGGGCAGCGTCAGCGGGGGCAGCTGCCCCTCGGGCACGGCCAGCCCCTTGCGCACGGCCTCGAGCCACGGGCGGGGGTTGCGGCGGGCCAGGCGCAGCTCCTTGGGCTCGAGGTCGGTCGGGGTCGTGGGGGCGAGCAGGGCGAGGTCGACGAGCACGGCGTCGTTGAGCACGCGCCCGGGTGAGGTGTCGCGCTGCTGGGCGAGACGTTCGCGGGCCTCCCACAGCTCGCGCACGATGGCGACGGTGCGTCGCTTGCGCACCTTGTGCATGCCCGACGTGCGCCGCCACGGGTCGACGCGCACAGCGGGGCCGGCGAAGTCGAGCAGGGCGTGGAACTCCTCCTGCGCCCACCCGAGCTTGCCCTGCGCCTCGAGGTCGGCGGCGATGCAGTCGCGCAGCTGCACGAGCACCTCGACGTCGAGCGCGGCATACCGCAGCCAGGGCTCGGGCAGCGGGCGCGTCGACCAGTCGACGGCGGAGTGCTCCTTGGCCAGCGACAGGCCCAGGTAGTGCTCGACGGCGGCGCCGAGGCCCACCCGCGGCAGGCCCACCAGGCGGGCGCCGAGCTCGGTGTCGAAGAGGCGCTGAGGGCGCAGGCCGATCTCGGCGAGGCAGGCCAGGTCCTGGGTGGCGGCGTGCAGGACCCACTCGGCGTCACCGATGGCCTCGCCCAGCGGGCTCAGGTCGGGCAGGGCAGCCGGGTCGATCAGCAAGGTGCCCGACCCTTCGCGGCGCAGCTGCACGAGGTAGGCGCGCTGGCCGTAGCGGTGACCGGATGCGCGCTCGGCGTCGATGGCGACGGGCCCGGTGCCCCTGGCCATCGCCTCGGCTGCCTCGAGCAGCTCCCGCTCCTCCGTGACCACGTCGGGCACCCCGTCGGCGGGGGCCAGCAGTGGCACCAGCTCGCGCTCGGGCTGCGCGGGCTCCTCGGGCTCCTCGGTGGTGCGGGGGTCGGTGTCGACGTCGGCTGCGACGGGGGTGGGCCCGTCGTCCGGCGACGCGGCTGGGGTCCCCGAGTCGTCGCTCATCCTCTGACCCTAAGCCCAGCGCATGCGGCGGGCTCAGCGTCGGGGGCCAGGGAGGGCGACGACGCCCTCGGGCAGCGGGGGCAGTCCGGCGATGGTGCACAGCAGGTCCGACCACGCGAGCAGGTGCCGCCCCACGTCGCCCCCCTGGGGGGTCCACGACGCGCGGACCTCCATCTCGACGCTGGGCTCGCGGTCGGCGAGACCGGCGAAGCTCTCGGAGACGACGCGGGTCACCGTGCCGGCCTCGCTGCGGTAGTCGACCCCCCGCGTCTCGAGCGCGTCGACCAACCACGACCAGCCCACCGACCCGAGCATCGGGTCGGTGGCGACCTCGGGCTCGAGCTCGGCGCGGGCGAAGGTGACGATGCGCCACTCGCCCTCCCACGGATGAGGGGCGGAGGGGTCGTGCAGCAGGACGAAGCGACCGGAGGCGAGCTCGTCGTCGTCGGCCCCGGCTGCGACCTCGGCGGTGAGGGCCACGGCATACGGCGCGATGCGCTGGGGGGCGGGCACCTCGGTCAGGCGCACCTCGGGGCGCAGCCGCGCGTCACGCAGGGCGGCCACCGCCCTGGCGAAGTCAGGTGAGGAGTCACCCGGGATCGATCGTTCGCGCACTCCACGAGAGTAGGTCGCACCGCCGAGCAGGGGCCCACGCCACGCCGGTACGGTGTGGCGGGTGTCAGCCCTGCTCGCCCTGCTCTCCTCGCTGGTCTGGGGGACCAGTGACTTCCTCGGCGGGCTCTGTGCGAAGCGGCTGCCGGCGATCGCGGTGGTCGGCTCGTCGCAGATCGTGGGCCTGCTCGCGATGACCGTCTTCGTGCTCGCCGGCCATCCCCTGCACGGCACGGCCTGGATCCCGTATGCCGTCCCGGCCGGCCTGGTCGGCTCCCTCGCCCTGTGCGCGTTCTACGTCGCGCTCTCCAGCGGCACGATGGGGGTCGTCGCGCCCATCGCCGCCAGCGGGGCGGCCGTGCCCGTCCTGCTGGGGGTCGCCTTCGGTGACCAGCCGAGTGCGCTGGTGTGGGCCGGGATGGCCGTCGCCGTGCTGGGGACCGTCCTGGCGAGCGGCCCGGACCTGCGCGGGGGGGTGTCCGCCCGCCCGGTCGGTCTGGCCGCCGTCTCGGCCGTGGGGTTCGGGCTGGTGCTGTTCCTCATCGACCGGGGGGCCGACACGTCGCTCGTGTCCACGCTGTGGGGCATGCGGCTGACCAGCGCCCTGGTCTTCGCCGCCGTCGCCGCGCGGCTGCGCAGCGTGGGCGGGGTGCGGCCGCGCGACCTGACCTGGCTGCTGCCGATCGGCCTCGGCGACCTCGGGGCGAACGCGCTCTTCGCGATCGCCGCCGGGATGGGCCTGGTGAGCGTGGTCGGTGTGCTCTCGTCGCTCTATCCCGTCGCGACGATCCTGCTGGCCCGCGTCGTGCTGCAGGAGCGGCTGATGCGGGTGCAGGCGGTGGGCGTGGTCGTGTCGCTGCTCGGCGTCGTCGCCATCGCGGCGGGGTGACCGGCGGGCCCCGCGTGGCCCGCGTGGGACGATGGAGACCGTGACGACCACCGCGCGCGAGAGCGCTGACACCACCGAGACCGGCCGCCCGACCAGACCCGCGACCACTGCGCGGGACAGTGACCTCGTGCGGGCCGCCCGGCGTCTTCCGGTGCGCCGCACCCCCGTCTGGTTCATGCGACAGGCCGGTCGGTCGTTGCCGGAGTATCGCGCGGTGCGGGCCGACGTGCCGATGCTCGAGTCCTGCCGGCGACCCGACCTCGTCACCGAGATCACGCTGCAGCCCGTGCGCCGCCACGGCGTCGACGCTGCGATCTTCTTCAGCGACATCGTCGTGCCGCTGGCTGCCGTCGGGGTCGACCTCGACATCGTGCCCGGCGTCGGCCCCGTGGTGGCCCAGCCCTTCAGCAGCTGGGCCGACCTCGACCGGCTCCCCGAGCTGACCCCCGAGCACGTGCCCGACATCACGCAGTCGGTTCAGCTGCTCGTGGCACAGCTCGGCGCGACGCCGCTCATCGGCTTCGCCGGGGCGCCCTTCACCCTCGCGTCCTACCTCGTCGAGGGTGGCCCGAGCAAGGGTCACGAGCGCACCAAGGCCCTCATGCACGGCGACCCCGACCTGTGGAACGCGTTGTGCGCCAGGCTCGCCCAGATCTCCGGCGCCTTCCTGCGGGTGCAGGCCGGTGCGGGGGCCAGCGTCGTGCAGCTCTTCGACTCGTGGGCCGGTGCCCTCGCCCGTGCCGACTACGAGCGCCTCGTCCAGCCCCACTCCCGGGTCGCGCTCGCGGCGGTGGCAGACCTCGACGTGCCGACGATCCACTTCGGGGTCGGCACCGGCGAGCTGCTCGCCTCGATGGGCGCAGCGGGCGCCGACGTCGTCGGTGTCGACTTCCGCGTGTCGCTGACCGACGCCCTCGCCCGCCTCGACGGCCGCTACGCCGTGCAGGGCAACCTCGACCCCGCGCTGCTCTTCGCGCCGTGGCCGGCGATCGAGCGCCGGGTCCGCGAGATCGTCGCCGAGGGACGGCTCGCTCCGGGCCACATCTTCAACCTCGGCCACGGCGTGCCGCCCAGCACCGACCCCGAGGTGCTGACCCGGGTGGTCGAGCTCGTGCACGAGATCTCGGTGCGCGACTGACGCGCGCCAGCCCTCCCTACGCCGGAGTCGGCCGGGCCCTCCGGACGCCGCGTCGGGCCGCGACCGGGCAGGGACCGCCCTCAGGGTGAGGTCGACTCAGAGTCAACCTCTTCCGGAAGCGCAGTCGGGTGCAGCAACTCAGAGTCAACACCCACCCGGGGCACGTGCCGGACCGGCCAGTCGAGCACCCGCAGGAGACGCGGGTCAGCAACCGAGGGCGGGAGGCTGCCGAGCCTCAGACCCGCTCGTGCGGGTCTCCCTCACCCTCGGGGGCCGGGGCACCGACCAGGAGAGGCTGGGGCTGAGGGCTCTCGTCGCCGCCAGCACTCGCGACGACGGCAGGCTCGACCGGCTGCGACCGGCGTCGACGCCACCACGCCACCACCGGGAGCCCGAGGATCGCGGCGGCGGCGACGAACGGCAGCACTGCCCCGAGCCCGGTCGCGAGCCCGGTGGCCACGGTGACGAATCCTGACCACCCGGCGCGCAGGCCCGACAGGAAGCCCGAGCCGTCGTCGCTCCGCGTGCCCGGGCTGGAGCCGAGGGCCGCGAGGCTGACGGTGACCGTCGCCATCGTGGTCTGCCCGTCGAGGGCGGCGAGCTGGGCCTTGAGTGCCTCGAGGTCGGCCTCGCGCCGGCTCAGCTCACCCTCGAGGGACACGATCTGGTCGATCGCCGACGCCTTGGTCATCAGGGCGCGCACGCGGTCGATGCTCGCCGTCATCGTCGCGATGCGCGAGGTGGTGTCGACGTAGGTGCTGGTCACGTCCTGCGTGCTGGTCGAGCGCTGGGTGACGGTGCCGAGCCGGCTGAGCTGGTCGAGCGTCGCCGAGAGCCGGGCGACCGGCACCGAGACGGTCATGGTGCCCGAGGTCCTGGCGCCGGAGATCGTCGCGCCCGACGTGGAGGCCGACGTGGAGGCCGACGTGGAGGCCGCCTTCTTGGCCGGCTCGGTCGCCGGGTCCGGGGTGGCCAGTCCCACCGGGGGCGACCCGTCGGAGCCGCTGTCGACGGTCACGAGATCCTCGGCGGTCACCGCACCTCCGACCCCGGCAGCGATGGCGCGCACGTCGACGGCGCTGGCCAGCACGTCGTCGACCCGCAGCAGCAACGAGGCGGTCTTCACGAGGCGCTGGGTGCTCGCGGCGAGCGCTGACGAGGTGACGCCGCTCTTCGACGCGTTCGCGCCGGCGCCGGCGACCGCGGAGTCGGCGAGGGGCGCGGCTGCCCTGACATCGGCGGGGGCCGGGGCCGCTGCGACGTCGGCCGAGCTGGAGGTGCTGCCGCTGCCGCTGCAGCCGCCGAGGGCCAAGAGCGTGGCCACGGCGACGGACGCGGTCGTGGCCACGAGGCGCCGACGGCGGGACTCGGATGCGTGCACGGGAGACCTCCTGGAGGGGAACGAGTTGTGTGACGGAAGGACACGCCGGGCCCCGCGCGTCGTTCCCCGGTGGCGGGTCACGACCTGGTCTCGGTGTCTGCGAAAGTGGACGGATGCGCAGGGTCGTCGTCGTCGGGGCAGGGATCGCCGGCCTCGCTGCGGCCTGGGAGCTCACCGCTGCGACGGACGGCAGTGACCGTCGTGAGCCCCTCGAGGTCGTCGTGCTCGAGGCGTCACCCGTGGCGGGTGGCAAGCTGCGCACCGGTGAGGTCGCGGGTCATCGCCTCGACGTGGGCGCCGAGTCCGTGCTCGCCCGCCGCCCCGAGGCCCTGGCGCTGCTGGACGAGACCGGGCTCTGGGGTCCCGTCGTGCACCCGGTCGGCTCCGGCGCCACGATCTGGTCGCGGGGCCGCCACCACCCGTTGCCTCCTCGGACCCTCATGGGCGTGCCCTCCGACCCCGGCACGGCGCTCGGTCTGCTCACGCCCGACGAGGTGGAGCGGCTGCGCCGCGAGCGGGCGCTGCCGCCTCTGGAGCACGACGTGTCGGTCGGCGACTTCGTCGAGCAGCGGGTCGGCGCCGCCGTCGTCGACCGCCTGGTCGAGCCGCTGCTCGCCGGCGTCTACGCCGGTCACGCCCGTCACCTGTCGCTGGAGGCCTCCATACCTGCGCTGTATGCCGCTGGGCGGCGGGGTGAGTCGGTGGTCGACACCGCCGCCGTCGCCGCAGCGGCCGCCCTCGGCGACGTATCGGCGCCGCGCCCGGTCTTCGCCGGTTATCGCGGCGGGCTCGGGGTGATGGTCGCCGACCTCGTGCACCGACTGGAGGCGGCGGGAGTCGTGGTGCGCACCGGGGTCACGGTGCGGTCCCTCGAGCGAGCCGTGCACGGGTGGCTCGTCACGTCGGGGCCGACGACGACCCCCGAGCAGCTGCCCGCCGACGCCGTCGTCCTCGCGGTGCCGGCGGCGCCAGCCGCACGCCTGCTGGGCGGTGTCGCGCCAGCGGCGGCAACGGTGCTCGCGCAGGTGCCGTACGCCTCGATCGCCGTCGTCACCCTCGCGGTGCCGCGCCGTGGCCTCGCCGACCTGCTGGGCCCGCCGGCGCTCACCGGCAGCTCGGGCTTCCTCGTGCCGCCGACCGAGCCGGTGACCCTCAAGGCCGCCACCTTCAGCTTTGCCAAGTGGGGGTGGGTCGACGCGCTCGACCCCGACCTCGTGCTCCTGCGGGCCTCGGTCGGCCGAGCGGGAGAGGAGGCGACGCTGCAGCGCGACGACGCCGACATCGTGCGCACCGTGGTCGACGACCTCGGCATGATCCTCGGCGGCGCCCTGCCCCCGCTGGTCGACCACCACCTGCAGCGGTGGGGGGGTGCGCTGCCGCAGTATGCCGTGGGTCACGTCGGGCGGGTCGCGACGGTGCGTGGCACCGTCGCCTCCGTGCCGGGGCTCGCGGTCGCCGGGGCCGCCTACGACGGGGTGGGGGTGCCGGCCTGCATCGGCTCGGGCCGCGCCGCCGCGCAACACGTGCTGACCCACCTGCGTGGGCTCGAGGCGCAGGCGCGAGAATGAGGGCATGAGCACCCGCAAGCCCTCACCGTCCCAGGTCCGCGAGATCAACGGCACGATTCGTTACGCCATGTGGTCGGTGTTCGCCGCCGCCGCGCCCGTGGGTGATGCCGACCGCGAGCAGATGGCGGCCGAGGTCACCACGCTGGTCGACGAGCTCGCGGGCGAGGACGTGCTCGTGCGCGGCTTCTACGACGTCGCGGGTCTGCGCGCCGACGCCGACTTCATGGTCTGGTGGCACGCCGAGACCATCGAGGCGCTGCAGTCGGCCTACCACCGCTTCCTCAAGACCGGGCTGGGCGAGCTGCTCGACCCGGTGTGGTCGGTCGCCGCGCTGCACCGCCCGGCCGAGTTCAACAAGAGCCACGTCCCCGCCTTCCTCGCCGGCGAGGAGCCGAAGAAGTACATCTGCGTCTACCCGTTCGTGCGGTCCTACGACTGGTACCTCATCGACGACAAGGAGCGTCGCGACATGCTCGTCGAGCACGGGCAGATGGCCCGCGACTTCCCTGACGTGCGCGCCAACACCATCGCGTCGTTCGCGCTCGGTGACTACGAGTGGGTGCTGGCCTTCGAGGCCGACGAGCTGCACCGCATCGTCGACCTCATGCGCGAGCTGCGGGCCTCCAAGGCGCGCAACCACGTGCGCGAGGAGGTGCCGTTCTACACCGGCCCCCGCGTCGAGGTCGACGCCCTCGTCGACGCGCTGCGCTGACGAGGGCGCCGGGGGTCAGCCGAGTCCCGTTGAGGGTCAGGCCTTCTGGTTCAGCGTCATGCTGATCGAGTTGATGCAGTAGCGCTGGTCGGTGGGCGTGCCGAAGCCCTCCCCCTCGAAGACGTGGCCCAGGTGCGACCCGCAGTTGGCGCACCGCACCTCGACCCGCTTGCTACCCATCGAGCGGTCCTCGATGTACTCCACGCGCTCCTCGGCCAGCGGGGCGTAGAAGGACGGCCACCCGCAGTGCGAGTGGAACTTGGTGTCGCTGCGGAAGAGCTCGTGGCCGCACGCCCGGCAGGAGTAGACCCCCTCGGTCTCGGTGTCGGTGTACTCCCCGGCGTAGGGGCGCTCGGTCCCGGCCTTGCGCAGCACCTGGTACTCGGCGGGCGTGAGCTCCTCGCGCCACTGCGCGTCGGTCTTGCTCACGGCATACGTCTTGGTGCCTGGGGTCAGGTCGGTCACAGGGGTCGTGTCGCTCACAGGGGTCCTCCGTCGTCGGAACAGCATCACCCATCACAACACGCCGAGGCGGGGGGTTTCATCCCCCCGCCCCGGAGTGTGCCCGCTCGTCAGCGGGCCGTAAGGCAGCCTGCCGTGCTGGTCGACAGCAGGGAGCCGCCGGGGGCCGCGGACGGGCAGGCGCTGAGCACCCGCACGGTGACGCTCGCGCTCGTGCCGTCGGTGGCGCGGACCACGATGGTGTGGTCGCCCCTGGCGGTGGCGACCGGGATGAAGAACGAGGTGACGCCGACCCCGTTCTTGTTGGTGCGGATCGTAGCCCTCGGGCCAGCGCCGTCGAGCGTGACCGACAGCTTGTCCTGGCCCGGGAAGGCGATCGCCCTGACTGTGACGTACTGCCCGGCGTTCTGGCGCTTGGGGCTCACGGCGACCGAGGGCGTCGCGGGCGCTGTCACGTCGTTGAGCCGGGCCCGCAGCACCTGCGGGTCGTGGTCGCTGACCTGGTCGGCGAACTCGGAGTTGAGGTGCACCACGTCGTACTCCACGTCGGTCAGGCCCTTGGCCACGATGATGTGGTCGAGCACCTGCGAGATGCCGTTGTAGACGTAGGTGTATCGCTCCTCCGCCGGCAGCGTGTTGATCAGGTCGGTCAGCGTCGCCCCGCTGTCGGTCAGGGTCGTGACCGGCCCTGAGAACTGGTAGTCGTTGAAGTCACCGGCCAGCACCAGGTTGGCCGCGCTGTCGACCCCCAGCACGTCCTTGGCGAAAGCGTTGAGCACGACGGCCTGCTTCGTGCGCTGGATCTCGGAGGAGCGCGTCGGCGGCTGGCTGCGGCCGTCGGCCGTCTGGTCGCCACCCTTGGAGTTGAAGTGGTTGGCGACGACGATCGCCGTGCGGCCCTGGAAGGTGAACTCGGCGGCCAGGGGCTTGCGCGAGCTGGACCACGCGACGTTCGTCGGGTCGACGCGACCGGGGTTGGTCGAGAGGGTCGGCGTGCCGTCGGTACCCCGGGTCACGGTGACCGCGTCAGTGGACGACGGCACACCCCGGGGGGTGAAGCCGACCCGGGCGGGGTTATAGAGGAAGACCGAGCGGATGTTGCCTCCCGGCTGGCCCCCGTCCTGGTTGTTGACCGGATCGATCTCGGTGTAGTCGTAGGCCGGGCCACCGGCGGCGGTGATGGCCGAGATCAGCTTGCCGAGGGTCACGTCGGCCGCGACGGTGCCGTCGTTGTCGGCGCCGCTGTTGTCCTGGATCTCCTCGACGGCGATGACGTCGGGGGACGTGAGGTTGGTCACGATGCCGCTCGCGAGTCGCGAGTACTTCGTGGCCGGGTCGACGGGGGCGAGGTTCTGCACGTTGTAGGTGCCGACCGTCAGCTGGTCGGCGGCGGGGGTGGTCGCGACGCCGGGCTGCAGGCCGTTGTCCTGGGCGGTGGGGGTCGTGGTCGCCCGCAGGTCGTAGCCCCCGAAGAGCGACCAGTCGACCGGGCCGGTGGTGGTGCCGGTGAGGGTGTCACCGACGTTGGCCGCGGGGACGGAGCGCGTGAGCGGACTGACGAGCAGACGGCCGGAGGGCTGTCCGGCGTAGCTCGGCAGGTAGGTGCCTCCGCGTGGGGTGCGCTTCTGGTCCGGCTTGGTCGTCACGTAGATCTCGCCGTACTGGGCCTGCCCGGGCCCGACGACCGCGGCGTCGGTGACGCTGATGAGCATGCCTTCGTGGGCCTCGTAGAACTCGAGCGCCGAACGGGTCGGGTCGAGCGTCGTGATCTCCTCGACGTTGCCGCTGGCCGTGGTCGGGGCGTAGAGGTCGGGCACGACCGAGCCGTCGACGGCGACCGCCGCCGGGATCGGGTCGTCGGAGCTGACCGTGGTCACGGCGGTGACGGACGTGAGCTCGGTCAGGGACAGGCTCGCAGTGCTCGCGAGCGTGTCGCCACTGGCCAACGTGTAGTAGTCGGAGACCAGGCCGGACACGAGCACGGCGTCGCCGACCCGGGGGGAGGAGCTCGAGGTGAAGACGAAGACGCCGGAGGACGCGGACGGTCGGGCCGGGTCGGGGGTGGGGTCCTGGATCCAGAAGCCGCGTGGGCTCGCGCCGCTCACAGCCGTGACGATGCCCGCTACGCGGGCGACCGACTGGCCCTTCAGCGGTGAGAGGAAACCGTTCCCCTGGACGTCCTGGATGGTGGTGGCCCCGGGCACGCACGCGTCGGGGACCGGGGTCGCCGAGCAGTCGGTGCCGCCGGTGCCGCCGGACCCACCGGCCGGTGCCGCCTTCGGTGTCGGCGCGTCGGCGACGAAGTCAGCCGAGTTGTCGGCCGTGTTGGCGAAGGGGGAGATCGTGCGCTGGGCGGACAGCGTGTTGCTCAGCAGCGGCGTCGGCGACCCGGCGGCCTCGTTGGCGCCGCCGAAGCCGACGAAGTCGACGACGCCCGCGGCTCCGGCGCAGCTGGTGCCGCACCCGAGGGTGGTCCCGTCGGAGACGAGCGCGACCTTGCCCGCGCTGCTGCTCATGCCGATCATGCCCGTGGCGTCGGGGGCCGGCAGGGCCGAGCCGTTGGCGCCGCCACCCTCCTGCACGAGGTAGTAGCCGCGACCCGGGACCGACCCGGTCAGGACGGTCTTGCCGGAGTAGGTCGTGCCGGTGGCCGCCCCGTACTGCACGCTCCACCCCTGCACGGACACGGCCGCGTTGCTGGTGTTGTAGAGCTCGACGAAGTCGTTGGCGTAAGGGGCGCCGGTGTTGCCGCCACCGCCGTAGACCTCGCTGATGACGACGGGGGAGGTGGTGTCGACGGCCTGGGCCAGCGGCGCGACGGCCACCAGCCCGGTGGTGACGAGGGCGGCGGTCGAGGTCGTAGCGACGACGACTCTGCGCAGAGTGGACATGGAGGAGCGACTCCCGGGAATGGGGGCAGGGGGACCCCGTGACCGTAGAGTTCTCACGCGAGGTTCAGGTATTACGCAGGTAAATTCCAGGCACGGACTTGATGGCCGGGCGGTGTCCCACCCCCCGGCCCTAGGGTGGGGCCATGGCCAGCGACGCCACCTCGCTCGAGGTCCCCGGTCCGGACTCCACGCGCACCGTCAGGATCTCCAGCCCGGACCGCCCCATGTGGGCCGACGAGGGCATCACCAAGCTCGATCTCGCGCGCTACGTCGTCGCGGTCGGCGACCGCTTCCTCGCGCTCGCGGGCCACCGCCCGGTCACGCTGCAGCGCTTTCCCTCCGGGGTCGGCGGCGAGGAGTTCTACGCCAAGAACCCCCCTCGCGGGATGCCCGCCTGGGCCCGTGCGGTCACCGTCACGTACCCCTCCGGCCGCAGCCACCCGCAGCTGGTCGTTGACGAGGTCGCCACCGCGGTGTGGGCGGTCCAGATGAACACCGTCACCTTCCACCCGTGGCCGGTCACGGCACCCGCCGACCCCGCCGGCAGCCCGCAGGCGCTCGACCGGCCCGACGAGCTGCGCCTCGACCTCGACCCACAGCCGGGGCGACCCTTCGCCGACGTGGTCGAGGCCGCCCTCGCGCTGCGCGAGGTGCTCGGCGAGGCCGGCCTCGTGGCCTACGTCAAGACCTCGGGCAACCGCGGTCTGCACGTCTACGCGCGGATCAGCCCGGAGCACGAGTTCCTCGACGTGCGCCACGGCGTCATCGCGATCGCCCGCGAGCTGGAGCGGCACCTGCCCGACCTGGTCACCACCGCCTGGTGGAAGGAGGAGCGTGGCGACAAGGTCTTCGTCGACTACAACCAGGCCTGCCGCGACCGCACCATCGCCTCCGCCTACAGCCCCCGCCCGCTGCCCGGGGCGCCGGTGAGCATGCCGTGCGCGTGGGACCGCCTGCGGGAGGTGCGGGTGGCCGACTTCACCGTGCACTCGGTGCCCGCGATCGTGGCCTCCGAGCCCGACCCGTGGGCCGAGATCGGTCAGGACCCGGGCACCCTCGCGACGGCGCTCGCGTGGTGGGAGCGCGACCTCGCCGACGGGCTCGGCGAGCTGAGCTTCCCCCCGGACTACCCCAAGATGCCGGGGGAGCCGCCGCGCGTGCAGCCGTCGAAGCAGCGCTACGACGACGCGCAGTACACCGGCTCCGACGGCGGCTACCTGCGCGGACGTCAGCGACGCACGTAACCCGCGACGTCGGCGATGACGTGGGCGCTGCCCGACGAGCCGTTGTAGATCGTCACCGTGCCGTCAGCCGCCACCGGGGCCAGCACGAGGTTCGACACCGTCTGCCCGGCCCGGTAGCTGAGGCTGCTGGCCGTCGGTCGTGCGCCACCGGCGTAGACCGTGAGGTAGCCCGGTCGGGCCCCTTGCGTGGCTGCCACGTTGAGCACCACGGCGCTCACCCCCGACGACGGGATGGAGCCCCGGCCGGTGACCTTGAGCGTCGTGGTGCCCGCGGCCGCGACCGGTCCGGTCCCGAGGCGGGTGTCGAGCAGGCGCGACGGCGTGACAGCCGAGGTCGCTCCCGGGGTCGCCACCGACCCGGCGAGCACGAAGCCGGCGATGTCGGCCACGACGTCGCTGGAGTCCCTCGACCCGTTGAAGATCGTCACCGCCCCGTCCGGGCCGACGGGCACGAGGACGAGGTTGGATGCGGTCTGACGGGCGAGGAAGTTGACGTTCGCCGTGGTCGGCTGCGGCTGCCCGGACGGGAAGGCGGTGAGGTAGCCGGCCGAGGTCGGGTTGACTGCGGTGACGTTGAGGACCACCGCCGCCACGCCAGTGGCCGGGACCATGCCGTGCCCGGCGACGACGACCGTCGAGGTGGCACCGCCGGGCACCCGGGTGCGGGCGACCCCGAGGCCCACGCGGGTGTCGAGCACGCGGCTGGGTCGACCAGCGAGGGTCGAGCCCGGCGCACGGGCGTCGCCGGCGACGACGTAGGCCGAGACGTCGGCCACGATGTGCGTCGTGCCTGTGGAGCCGTTGTAGATGGAGACCGTGCCGTCGGTGCCGAGGGACGCGAGGACGAGGTTGGGCACGGTCTCACCGGGCAGGAAGTTGAGGTTGGAGACGGTCGGCCGCGGTGAGCCGGTCGGCCAGACGGTGAGGTAGCCACCGGCCGAGGCGTCGGTGACCGTGACGTTGAGCACGACGGCGCCAGCTCCTGCGGCGGGCACGGGGCCGTGACCGGCGACTGACAGCACCGTGACGGAGCCGGCGGCGCGGGGGCCGGCGGTGGCCACGCCGACACCGCTACGGGTGTCGAGCAGGCGGTTGGGCGAGACGGGCACGGTCGAGCCCGCGGGGACGACGACCGTCGCGCACCCGAGGATCGTCGAGGGGCCACCGGCGCCGACGCCCAGGGCGCGGGCGCAGATGCTGTGGGTGCCGGCCGACATGGGCGCGAAGCCCGAGAACCCCACGTTGGCGCCGGCGTGGTAGATCCGGTCGACGTCGAGGCGGCTGGTGCCGGTCGAGGTGGTCGCCACCCGCACGCCGTCGGCCTCGAAGGACATCGTCAGGGGGCCGAGCGTGCTGGGGTCGAGGGCCCAGCCGACGAGCGCGGCGCCGCCGGGGGTGGCGGCGACGGCGTCGAGGTGGCCGACCGGGGTGCAGCTGAGGTGGTCGCACGCGGTGAGGGCGGCGTCGTCGACCGTGACGGTCGGTTGCACGCCTCCATACGGTGTCCAGTCGAGCACGCGGATGGGCATGCCGCCGTTGACGGCGAAGATGCGGCCCGAGGGGGTGCCGCGCAGGAAGACGGGGGCGGGCACCCGCCGCAGGTGGGCGTAGTTGGTGAGCTCCCAGGAGTCGACCGGGGTGGTGTCCCGCGGGCCCCCGAAGACGGCCCACGTCGAGACCCAGATGGGTGCGCCGCCGGCGACCGTGTAGGCCTTCCCGTCGACGGCGTTGCGCAGGAAGGTGCCGTCGGCGGGCACCGGCCGCAGGTGGCCCAGGGAGCCTGTGCCCCCCGCGTGGTCGATGCTGTAGGCGTCGACCGTGATGGTCGGCTGGGTGCCACCGAGGGCGGTCCAGGTCGAGACGTAGAGCGGTGCCCCGCCGACGACGCGGTAGACCTTGCCGGAGCTGGTAGCGGTCAGGTAGGTGCCGTCACGTGGCACCTGGGGCAGCGTGGCGAAGCGGGCGGCGCTGATCGGCGTGGTCGGCTGCTGGCCCCCGAAAGCGGTCCATGACGAGACCCAGACGGGCGCGCCTCCGGCGATGCGGGCCACCTCACCGGTCTCGGTGACGCGTACGAAGGACCCCTCGACGGGGGGCGGTGGGGGCGGTGGGGGCGGCGTGTTGACCTTGCCGCCGAAGTGGATGAAGCCGGTGACGTCGCGGATGTAGTAGCTGCGCCAGTCGAAGTCACCACGGTAGTTGTCCTCCGAGAGGCGGACCGTGCCGGCGGCGAGGTCGACCGCCTCGACGTAGGCGACGTGCCCGCTGGAGCTGAGGCCCGCCGTCTGGTTGAACCACGCGATGTCGCCCACCTGGGGCGAGCTGTCGACGACGACGCCGTGGCTGGCGGCGACCGTGCCCCACTGGTAGGCCATGCCCTGCCCGGCGAGGTAGGACGCGTCGATCCCCTTGTCGACCAGCCGGTAGGCCGAGTAGTTGGTGCAGTTGTGGCCGGGGTACATGCCCCAGAACGAGGTCGTGTAGACCCGGTCGTAGCCGTTGCTGCCCAGGCCGGCCGCGTTGCACGAGACGAAGCCAGCGCACACGGGGTTGAACCACGTGATCGCCATGGCCGAGGTCCAGGCGAGGGGGCCGACGACCACCGCGAGGACGAGGGCGAGGATCGTGCCCAGGGTGAGCAGGGGTCGTCGGAACGGGGGCGTGGGGGAGGCGTGCGTGGGGGAGGTCATGCGTCGTGTCCTCGCCGCGGGTCGGTTGCACCGAGCCCGCTGGGTGGGGGGCGACCGGCTGGCGGGAGTGGGGTGCCAGGTCGGTCGACTGCGGGGCGTACGCCGGAAATCTACCTGTCTATACCAGATTTGCCAACCCCTGAACGGAGGCTCGCCGACGATTTTCCGCTGAACTGGGCCGCGCCACGCGGGACGCTGCCTCGGGCGCGTCGCTCAGTGCTAAGAATGGCGCATGGCAACCACCGCCCTTGGAGGCAACCCTGTCAACACCGTCGGCGAGCTCCCGGCGCCGGGCAGCCCCGCGCCCGCGTTCACCCTCGTCGGGTCGGACTTCAGCGAGGTCACCCTCAGCTCCGGCACGCGCACGATCCTGAACATCTTCCCCAGCGTCGACACGCCCGTGTGCGCGACGAGCGTCAAGACGTTCAACGAGCTCGCGGCGGGCCTCGACAACGCCACGGTGGTCTGCGTCTCCGCCGACCTGCCCTTCGCTCAGGCCCGCTTCTGCGGCGCCCAGGGGCTCGACAACGTCGTGGCGGCGTCGGCCTTCCGATCGTCGTTCGGTCACGACTACGGCGTGCTGCTGGCCGACGGCGGCTTCGCCGGCCTCTTCGCCCGCGCCATCGTCGTCGTCGACACCGACGGCACCGTGATCCACTCCCAGCTCGTGCCCGAGATCGGCCAGGAGCCCGACTACGACGCAGCGGTCGTCGCGCTCAGCCCCCGCTGAGCACGTCGGCGAGGTCGTAGGCCGGCGCCCGCTCCACCTGGTCGAGCCAGCACGAGTTCGGGTCGCGGTCGGGCCGCCAGCGCACGAAGGTCACCGCGTGGCGAAAGCGCAGCCCCTCCATCTGGTCGAATGCCACCTCGACGACCCGCTCGGGGCGCAGCGGCACGAAGGACCCGTCCTTGCTTGCCGAGAAGCGGGAGCGGTCGGTCTGCGCCGACACCGGGAGCCCGTCGTCGCCGCGCACCACGAGCGGCTCCAGCTCGCCGACGAGCTCGAGCCGGCGCTTCTGGGTGAAGGCGGCGATGCCGCCGACCGGGCGCAGCGTGGGCACCCCACCGTCGGCGGGCGCTGCGTACAGACCGAGCAGGAGCGATCCGACGCCCTCGCCGCTCTTGTGCCGCCGGTAGCCGTAGACCACGGCGTCGGCGGTGCGGTGGTGCTTGATCTTGAGCATCGTGCGCTTGCCGGGTGCGTAGGGCTGGGCGAGGGGCTTGGCGACCACCCCGTCGAGGCCGGCGCCCTCGAAGGCCTCGAACCACTGCCGGGCGAGGTCGGCGTCGGTCGTCAGTCCGGTCAGGTGCACCGGGTCGCTCGGCGTGAGGTGGGCGAACGCCGCCTCGAGCCGGGCGCGGCGCTCCCGGAACGGCTGGTCGAGCAGGCTCTCGTCGCCCAGGGCGAGCAGGTCGAAGCAGACCAGCTCGGCCGGGGTCTGGGCCGATAGCATCCGGATGCGTGACTCCGCCGGGTGGATGCGCGCCGAGAGCGCCTCCCAGTGCAGGCGCTCGCTGCCGCGGTCGCCGTCGCGCACGACGATCTCGCAGTCGACGACGCACCGCGGCGGCATCAGCCGGCGCACGTGCTCCACCACCTCCGGGAAGTAACGGGTCAGGGGCTTGCTGCCCCGGCTGGCCAGCTCGACCTCGTCGCCGTCGCGCAGGACCAGGCAGCGGAAGCCGTCCCACTTCGGCTCGTAGGCGAGGCCACCGCTCACGCTGTCGGCCGCCGGCACCGTCGCGACGGCCTTGGCGAGCATGGGCTGCAGGGGCAGGTCGAGGGGCTGGTCCACCCGGGCATTGTCTCCCCATCGGTCACCTGCGCCGCCAGACCACGCACGCCTGTCACGATGGGAGGCATGTCGACCACTGCGCCGACCCGGCGCACCCTGCAGACCATCGCTGTCGGTGTCGGGGCCCTGACCGGCGCCGCTGTCGGAGGGGGCCTGGCGGTCGCCGCCTGGTTCGCCCGGGCCGTGCTGACCCCCGACCAGCGTCGCCCCGACGACGTGCAGGTGCTGGCCGTCGGTCCCGACGTCGTCACGCTCGCGGCGACGCCCGAGACGGTGGTGCCGGGCCGGTACGGCCTCTGGCTCGACGGTGGTGAGGGGCATGCGCGGGTCGGCGAGGTGCTCGAGCAGGACGAGCAGGCCGTCGTCCGCCGCCTCGTGGCGCTCGACAGCGGGCGGCTGCGCCCTGGCCCGGCCCGGTGGAACCAGTACTACTACTGGGACACCCCGCGGGTCAGCCTCGGCGTCGCCCACCGCGACGTGACCGTGCCCGGCGAGGACGGTCCCCTGCCGGCGTGGCTCGTGGAGCCGGAGCGGTCCAACGGCCGCTGGGCCGTGCTGGTGCACGGGCGCGGGGCACAGCGCGAGGAGTGCCTGCGCGCGGTGCCGACCCTGCGTCGCCTCGGCTACACGTGCCTCGTCGTGTCCTACCGCAACGACGTCGGTGCTCCGCCCGCGCCGGACGGTCGCTACACCCTCGGCCTCAGCGAGTGGCGAGACCTCGAGGCCGCGATGCGGTATGCCATCGACCACGGCGCTCGTCGGCTGGTGCTCGTGGGCTGGTCGATGGGCGGCGCGATCATCCTGCAGACCCTGGCCCGCTCGGTCGTCAGCGAGGCCGTCGAGGCCGTCGTGCTCGACTCACCCGTCGTCGACTGGGGCGACGTGCTGTCGCACCACGCACGCGTGCACCACCTGCCGCGCATGCTCGGGGCGGCCGGCACGAGCATGATGGGGCGGCGCTCGACGACGAGGCTGCTCGGGGTGCACGACCCGGTCGACGTCCCGGCCACCAACTGGGTGGCCCGCGCCCACGAGCTGCACCACCGCCTGCTCCTGCAGGTCTCCGTCGACGACGAGTTCGTGCCGGCCGGCCCGGCGTTGAGCCTGGCGCAGGTGCGGCCCGACCTCGTCACCCTCGAGCGCTGGCACACCGCTCGTCACTGCAAGGAGTGGAACCTCGACCCGGCGCGCTGGGAGCGGTCGGTCGAGCAGTTCCTCGAGACCCCCTGAGGACGGCGGCCCGATCACCTGCGTCAGCGGTCGGCTCGCACCCACCGGCCCATCAGCGTGCCGTCCTGCTCCACCAGGAGCCGGGGCGTGAAGTCTCCGCTGAGCCCACGCCCGGCGGTGATGCGCGGGCCCCCACCGCCGACCACCAGCGGCGCGAGCGTCAGGCAGAGCTCGTCGACGACACCGGCCTGCAGCAGCGAGGACAGAAGGCTCGGCCCACCCTCGGCCAGCAGCCGCGTCAACCCGCGCTCGTGCAGCTGGGCGACGAGCCGGTCGTGCCCCACCTCGGTGGCCCCGCACTCGAGCACGTGCTGGGCGCCCAGGAGCTCACGCGCCTCGTCGAGCCCGTAGGCAGCCGAGGTCGTGGCCAGCAGGACGCTGCCCTGAGTGGCTCCGCGCAGCGTCGGCGGCACCTCGCCGCGGGCCGTCACGACCACGAGCGGCAGGTCGGGTGCTGCCCCCGCCGCGGCCCGGGCCGAGGCCAGCGGGGCCGCGACGGACAGCGGCGGGTAGCCCTCTGCGCGCACGGTGCCCGCACCCACGACCACCGCGTCGGAGAGTGCCCTCAGCAGCTCGAAGACGACGTGGTCGGCGTCGGTGTTGACGGTGCCGGAGAGGCCGTCGGCTCCGGTGACGGCGCCGTCGAGGCTCGTCGCGAAATTGGCCCGCAGCCAGCCGCCCGCGCCGTGCGGTGCGGCATACAGGTGCAGGAGGGCAGCCTGGCCGAGCTCGTCGCTGCCGTCGTCGGAGCGGAGAGAGGTCGGGGCGGGGGGCTCGGCGAGCAGCAGACGCATGCGGGGAGTATGCCCGCGCGTCGGCGCCCGGGGGCAGCCCGGTGAGGCAGGATGGCGGCCATGGCCAAGAAGACGAAGGGCAAGCACCGCGAGATCGAGCTGGCACCCTTGCTGGCGGACCTGCTCAGGGTGGGCACGGGCTTCCGCCTCGAGGACGTCGACCCCGGCTCGACCCCCGGCTTCTCAGGGGGCAAGAAGGACGGCAAGGCTGCGCTGGCCGACCGCGCGTCCGAGCTGGGGACCTGGCAGGAGCGTCTGCACGCCGAGTCCACGGCCGGGGCCTCCCGTCGCCTGCTGCTCGTCATCCAGGGGATGGACACGGGCGGCAAGGGGGGCATCGTGCGGCACGTCGTCGGGGCGATGGACCCCGAGGGGGTGCGGGCCACCGCCTTCAAGGCGCCGTCGAAGGAGGAGCGCGAGCACGACTTCCTCTGGCGGATCCGCAACGCGCTGCCCGGGCCCGGGCGGATCGGCGTCTTCGACCGCAGCCACTACGAGGACGTGCTCGTCGTGCGGGTGCACGACCTCGTCGAGCCGTCGCAGTGGCGTGAGCGCTACGCCCTGATCAACGCCTTCGAGCGCGAGCTGGTCGCTGACGGCACCACCGTCGTCAAGGTCATGCTGCACATCTCGAAGGCGGAGCAGAAGGAGCGTCTCGGTGCCCGCCTCGTCGACCCGGAGAAGTACTACAAGTACAACCCCGGCGACCTCGTCGAGCGCGGCTTCTGGGACGACTACATGGAGGCCTACCAGGTCGCGCTCACCCGGTGCTCGACCAAGGACGCCCCGTGGTTCGTCGTGCCCGCCGACCACAAGTGGTATGCCCGGTATGCCGTGCAGACCCTCCTGCTCGAGGCCCTCGAGCGGATGGACCCGCCCTGGCCGCCGGCCGGCTACGACCTCGACGAGCAGCGGGCCCTGCTCGCCGAGAGCTGACCGACTATCCGGGCCCCTGCCCTGCGGAGGATGACGATGACGACACCGACCGGCGTGGTGGTACCCGAGAGCGACGGGCCGGGTGGGCCCCGCAGCACCTCCGCCCTGGGCCGGGCCGTGGTCGCGGGGGCCCTCGCCCGGGTCGACCCCGTGGGGGCGGCCGCCGCTCTGCGAGAGACGAACTGGCGTCAGGGCTACGTCGAGCACTTCCGCCGGCTCGTCGAGGCGGGCCTGCCGTCGGAGGGTGACGCGGTGGGCATCGCGCGCGACGGGCTGAGCGCTCTGCACGAGCGGATGACGGTGGTGACCCCCGACGGGGACGAGGCGCCGCTCGACGACGCCTTCGTCGCGCGCCCAGGCGGCGTGGAGCGCCCGCTGCGCACCGCGACGGTCCGCGGGAGCGGGCAGCCCCGGGCCGCGCTCAGCATCCCGATGCGGGGCGCCAGGCTCGAGGGGGCGGCGCTGTCTCGTCAGCTCGACGACTGGACCGCTCGCGGCATCCTCGAGCCGTCCGCGGCCGAGGCCGTGGCCACCGTGGCCGCCGAGCCGGAGC
This sequence comes from Dermatophilaceae bacterium Soc4.6, assembly GCA_039889245.1. Taxonomy (NCBI): domain Bacteria; kingdom Bacillati; phylum Actinomycetota; class Actinomycetes; order Micrococcales; family Dermatophilaceae; species Dermatophilaceae bacterium Soc4.6. The sequence goes on from JAZGVH010000002.1 coordinate 4,477,594, forward strand.
GGCTGCGTCTCGAGGGTCATCGCGTCGTGGTCGTCGGGGCTGGGGCCGAGATGGGCCCGCTGCGCGCCCTGCTCGACTGGGGCGCCGACCTCGTGGGGATCGACCTGCCCCGCCCCGACCTGTGGCGACGGCTCCTGCGCGTCGCCGAGCAGTCGGCGGGCAGCCTGACCCTGCCGGTCGCCGGCGGCACCGGCCCCGCGGTCGAGCTCGCCGAGGGAGCAGGAGCCGACCTGCTGCACCACCTGCCCGCTGTCGCGGACTGGATGAGCGGCCTCGAGGGCGATCTCGTCCTGGGCAACTACGTCTACGCCGACGGGGCCACCAACCTGCGGGTGGCCATGGCCGTCGACGCCCTGAGCGTCGAGCTGCGCCGCCGCCGTGGCGACGACGTCTCGTTGGCCTTCCTGGCGACACCGACCGACGTCTTCGCCGTGCCCGCCGATGCGGTCGTGCAGGCCACCCACGCCTACGACGACACCGGGGGCCTCGGTCGGGTCCTGCGCCCGCTGTTCCGCGCGGCCAGTGGTGGTCGTCTGCTGAAGCGCAACTACGCACCCGGGTCCGACCCGGGTCTCAACGACAGCGTCGTGCCGCAGCAGGGCCCGAACTACGCTCTGGCCAAACGGCTGCAGCGCTGGAGGGCCACGGTCGCCCGCCGGGACGGGATGTCCGTCTCGCTGCACGTGGCTCCGCCGACGCGCACCCGGTCGGTGCTGAAGAACAGGGCGCTGGCGGCGGCCTACACCGGTGCCCACCGCTTCGGCATCGAGGTCTTCGAGCCGGCGACGAGCAACACCCTCATGGCTGCCTTGCTGGTGCACGACCTCACCTCGCCCCGCCCGTCGTTGCGGGCCCCCTGGCAGGAGGAGGCCGAGGGCTCCGTGCACGGCGGTCTCTGGCGCGGTGCCTACGACCCCCGCAGCGCGCTCGGTCTCGCGGTCGTGCTCGGGCTCGGGGGGGCTCGGGCGTGAGCGAGCGGGGCACCCTGCCGTTCCCCGAGCCGACCACCGCCGTGGCTGACCAGCGAGAGGTCCTGCTCGGTTACCTCGCCTACTTCCGCTCAGTGGTCTCGAGCAAGGTCGCCGACCTCGACGAGTCGACGGCGCGGGCCTCGTCCCTGCCGTCGGGGTGGTCACCGCTCGAGCTGGTCCACCACCTCGTCCACGTCGAACGCCGTTGGCTCGACTGGGGATTCGAGGGCCAGGCGATCGACGACCCGTGGGCTGACCAGCGTGACGGCCGGTGGCACGTGCCCGTCGGACTCACCGTCGGCGACCTGCTCGAGACGCTGGACGATCGGGCGGAGCTGACGAGGAAGGTCGTCCTGGCCCACCGGCTCGACGAGCTCGGCCGGCCGTCCGAGCGCTGGGCCGGTCAGCCGCCGGCGAGCCTCGAGCGGGTGCTCCTGCACCTCGTGCAGGAGTATGCCCGGCACGCGGGCCACCTCGACGTGGTGCGCGAGATCCTCGATGGGGAGCAGGGGGAGCAGGGGAGCGCGCGTCTGACGGCGAGGTCGCGCCGCGGCGCCTAGGGTTGTGGGCGGCGGGTCGACCGGCCCGCGCCCCCCATCCCCGTGAGGTCTCCGTGTTCTCCATCTCCGCCGGCGCCACCCCCGCCGCGGTCAGCACCAAGGGGACCGCGACGCCCCCACGCACCCGGTATGCCGTCGTCGGCGCCGGCTGGCGCGCGTCGGTCTTCCTGCGGATGGCCTACCTCATGCCGGACCGCTTCGAGGTGACCGGGGTCGTGACCCGGCGCGCCGAGGCCGGTGCCGAGCTGGAGGCGCAGTGGGGCGTGGCGACCTTCCGCGACGTCGAGACCCTGCTGGCGACAGACCGGCCCGACTTCGTGGTGCTGAGCGTGCCGTGGCCGGTGACGCCCGAGCTGACCCGCCAGCTCGTCGCCGCCGGTGTGCCCGTGCTCGCGGAGACGCCTCCGGCGCCCGACGCCGGGGGGCTGCGCGCGCTGTGGCACGACGTCGGTGCGAGCGGGCTCGTGCAGGTGGCCGAGCAGTATGCGCTCATGCCGCTGAACGCTGCTCGCCTCGCGGTCGTGGACAGCGGCCTCATCGGCACCGCGAGCTCGGCGCTGGTCAGCTCGACCCACCTCTACCACGCGGTCGCCCTCATGCGCCGCCTCCTCGGGGTCGGGCGGGAAGGGGCGACGGTGCGGGCGCAGACGTTCGCGGCCGAGCTGGTCGACCCCATCACGCCCGCCGGGTGGACGCACGACACGTCGGCGAAGCCGGCGACGACGACGCTCGCCTGGGTCGACTTCGGCGGCGACCGGATGGGTCGCTACGACTTCACCGACAACCAGTGGTGGAACCCGCTGCGGCCCGACCACCTGGTCGTGCGGGGATCGGCCGGCGAGATCTGGGACGAGACGGTGGTGCGCATGGCCGACGAGGTCACCCCGATGACCTCCCGGCTCGAGCGGGCCGGCACCGGCACCGGGATGAACTACGAGGGCCTCGACCTGACCCATGTCTCCCTCGACGGTCGGGTCGTGTGGCGCAACGCCTTCGAGGGTGCGCGCCTGTCCGACGACGACCTCGCGGTGGCGCAGCTGCTCGCGCAGACCGGCGCGTGGGTGCGGGGGGAGGGCGAGCCTCCCTACCCTCTCGCCGAGGCCTGTCACGACCACCTGGTCGGCCTCGCGATCGGCGAGGCCGCGGAGTCGGGTGGCAGCGTCCGCGTCGAGCCGGACGTCTGGAGCTGACGGCGATGACGACGACGGCGCCCTACGGCTCCTGGGTCTCCCCGATCACGGCCGACCTGCTCACCACCTCGGGGGTGGGCCTGTCGGACGTGACCGTCGACGGCAGCGACGTCTACTGGCTCGAGCAACGGCCCACCGAGGGCGGCCGGGAGGCGCTGGTGCGCCTGCGCGGCACCGTCTCGCAGGAGGTGCTGCCGGGCGACGTCGGCGTCCGCACGATGGTTCACGAGTACGGCGGGGGCGCCTACGACGTGCGCGACGGCGTCATCGTCTTCTCGACCGCGTCCGACGGTCGGCTGCACCTGGTCGACGGCGACGGCATCCGCGCGCTCACGCCGGACCTGCCCGGTCGGCAGCTGCGCTACGGCGACCTGCAGCTCGACCTGGCCCGGCGTCGGGTGGTCTGCGTGCGGGAGGACCACCGAGGCGGTGGTGAGGCCGTCAGCACGCTGGTGGCGGTCCCGCTCGACGGCGCCCCCACGGCCGGGCTCGTCCTGGTCGGCGGGCACGACTTCGTCGCCTCCCCCCGGGTGTCGCCCGACGGCGAGCAGCTGGCGTGGGTCACCTGGGAGCACCCCGACATGCCGTGGGACTCCACCGTGCTGTGGTGCGGTGACGCCCACGGCGGTGACGCACGCGTCGTCGACGGCGCCGCCGGGGTGTCGGTCGGCGACGTCGGGTGGCTGGCCGACGGCAGGCTGATGTATGCCAGTGACCGCTCCGGCTTCTGGAACCTCACGATCGACGGGGCACCGGTTCACTCCGTCGACCGCGACTGCTCCGACCCGGCCTGGGTGCTCGGTGAGCGCACCTGGGTCGAGCTGCCGGACGGCCGGATCCTGCTGCGCGAGTGGCGCGACGCCCGAGCCCAGCTGGTGCTGGTGGCGCCCGGAGGCGACGCCGTCGACGTCGCGGTGTCGCTCGTCAGCACGAGCCGGCCGTCGTGGTCGGGCGGCGGGGTGGTGATGGTGGCCCGGCGGGAGCGCGACGCCGTCGCGGTCGTCCGGGTCGAGCCGGACGGGGGCCGGATGACGGTCCTGCGCTCGGGCGCGGACGTGCCGGTCGAGCAGGCCTACCTGCCGCAGGCGCAGGCGGTGACCTGGTCGGACCCACGGGGTCGTGACGTGCACGGCTTCCTCTACCGGCCGCGCAACCCCGGGTTCACCGGGCCCGCGGGGGAGCTGCCGCCCTTGGTGGTCCAGACCCACGGGGGGCCGACGGGCCACGCGATCCCGGCGCTCGACCTCGACCACGCGTACTGGACCAGCCGCGGCGTCGCGGTCCTCGACGTCAACTACGGCGGCAGCACGGCCTACGGGCGGGCCTACCGTGACCGGCTGCGCGGGCAGTGGGGGGTGGTCGACGTCGACGACTGCTGCGCCGGGGCGCGGGCGATGGCCGAGCGTGGTGAGGCCGACCCGGCGCGGACGGCAATCTCCGGGGGGAGCGCGGGCGGCTACACGACGCTGGCGGCGCTCACCTTCCGCGACGTCTTCACCGCCGGCGTCAGCCTCTACGGGATCGGCGACCTCGAGACCCTGGTGCGTGACACGCACAAGTTCGAGTCGCGGTATGCCGACCGGCTCGTGGGGCCCTATCCCGAGGCCCGCGCGCTCTACGTCGAGCGCTCACCCGTGCACCACGTCGACCGGCTCGACTGCGCCATGCTGCTCCTGCACGGAGCGGACGACGCCGTCGTCCCCCCGGGCCAGGCGACCTCGATGGCCGAGGCGGTGCGCGCCAAGGGCAAGCCGGTGGCGGTGCGGATCTTCGCCGGGGAGGGGCACGGCTTCCGTGCGGCGCAGACGCGACGGGCGGCGACGGAGGCGCAGCTGTCGTTCTACGGCCAGGTCTTCGGCTTCGAGCCGGCTGACGAGATCCGAGGGCAACCGGTCGACAACCTGTAGCGGGGGGGCGGCGGGGGTCAGAGCCCGGCGAAGGCCCGGTCGACGACGAGCGGCGCCACGCCGGCGAGGTCGGTCCCGAGCGAGCCGAAGGTGCGCCCGGGCGTCGATCCCAGGCGGCTGGCGACGAAGGCCTCAGCGACCGGGGCGGGGGAGTGCCGGACCATGAGCGCGGCCTGCAGGGTGAGGGCGAGGTCGCTCACCAGGCGCCGGGCCGCGAACTCCACGGCGCCGGGATCGTCAGCGGTGCCGAGCGCCTCCACCCGCGCGAGGACGTCGTCGATGGCCGCGTCGAGGAGGGGGTCGGCGCCGCGGGCCAAGGTCACTTCCTTGGAGAAGGCTTCGACCGATAAGGGTTCCCGAGACACCGCCCTGACGACGTCGAGCGCGTTGACGTTGCCCGAGCCCTCCCAGACCGAGTTGAGGGGGGCGTCGCGATAGAGCCGGGCGAGCCGGTTCTCCTCGACGTATCCGTTGCCGCCCAGGCACTCCAGCGCCTCGGCCACCATCGGGGAGGTGCGCTTGCAGACCCAGAACTTGCCGATGGCGACGGCGAGGCGCGAGAAGGCGGTGTCGCCCTCGTCGACGGCGTGGGCGAGCCGCAGGCCGAGCAGCGAGGCGGCCTCCGACTCGAGCGCGAGGTCGGCGAGCACGTTGGTCATGGCCGGCTGGTCGACCAGCAGCCGCCCGAAGGCCGACCGGTGGCGGGCATGGTGCACGGCCCGCACGAGCGCCTGGCGCATGGTGGCGGCGGACCCGAGCACGCAGTCGAGGCGGGTTGCCCCGACCATGTCGATGATGGCGCGGACCCCGCGGCCCTCGTCGCCGAGGCGCGAGCCCCAGGTGCCGTCGAGCTCGACCTCGGAGGAGGCGTTGCTGCGGTTGCCGAGCTTGTCCTTGAGCCGTTGCAGGGCGAAGGGGTTGCGGGTGGCGTCGTCGAGCACCCGGGGCACGACGAAGCAGGTCGGGCCGGCACCGGTCTGGGCGAGCACGAGGAAGACGTCGTTCATGGGGGCGGAGGTGAACCACTTGTGACCGGTGAGGCGGTAGGTCTCACCCGGCAGGGGCCCGCCGGGGGTCGCCACGGCCCTGGTCGTGTTGGCCCGCACGTCGGAGCCGCCCTGCTTCTCCGTCATCCCCATGCCGGCGAGGGCGCTGTACTTGCGGGAGACGGGCTTCAGCCCGGGGTCGTAGCTGCGCGAGGCGAGCAGGGGGAGCCAGCGTGCCGCGAGGGTGGGGTCGGCGGCGAGAGCCGGGGCGGCGGCATACGTCATGGAGACGGGGCAGCCGTGCCCGGCCTCGACCTGGCTCCAGACCATGAAGCCGGCGGCCCGCCGCAGGTGCGCCCCGGTGCCCGCCGGCCGCAGCCAGGGGCCGGCGGTGAGTCCGTGGCCGACCGCGACCGCGAGCAGCTCGTGCCAGGCGGGGTGGAACTCGACCTCGTCGATGCGCACACCCCGCGGGTCGTGGGTGACCAGTCGCGGCGGGTTGCGGTCGGCCTGGTCGCCCCACAGCTGCGCCTCGTCGGTGCCGGCCTGGCGGCCGAGGCGGTGGAGGCCGTCGGCGTCGACGGGGTCGCCCCAGCGGGCCAGCGACTCGGTGAGCACCGGGTCGCTCCCGAAGAGGTCGTAGGCCGTCAGGGGCGGCACCTGGTTCGTCACCTCGTGGGTCGGCATCCCACGAGGGTAGGGGCCGGGCGCCTACTGTGAACGGGTGACCCTCCGTGCCCGCGTCAGCCGTCGGCTCGAGCGGGTGCGTGGCGCGTCGACCCTCGCCCGCCTCGTGCTCGAGACCGTGCGGGCCTGCCTGCGGTACCGGGTGACCGGGCTGGCCTCCGAGGCGGCGTTCTTCATGCTGCTCTCGCTGCCGCCGCTGGTGCTCGGGCTCTTCGGTGGGGTGGGCTACGTCGGGCGCTGGCTGGGGCCCGACACGGTGGCCCGTGTCGTCGACGCCATCCAGCGGTATGCCGCCCGCTTCCTCACCGCCGAGAGCATCAGCCAGGTGCTCGTGCCGACGGTGCAGGACGTCTTCAGCAACGGTCGCTACGAGCTGGTGTCGATCGGCTTCCTGCTGTCGCTGTGGTCGGGTTCGCGCGCCCTCAACGTCTTCGTCGACACGATCTCGATCATGTACGGCCAGAGCGGGGTGCGGGGTATCGTCGGCACCCGGGCGCTGTCCTTCTCGCTCTACCTGCTGGGCATGCTCGTCGGGGTGCTGATCTTCCCTCTGCTGCTGCTCGGTCCGTCGCTCATCGACTCGTGGCTGCCCGAGGGGGCCCGTGCCGTGGGGCTGCTCTACTGGCCCGTCGTGGTCCTCGCGACGGTCGCGGTGCTCACGACCCTCTTCCACATCGCGACCCCGATGCGGGCTCCCTGGTGGCGCGACGTGCCCGGGGCGGTGCTCGCCCTGGTCATCTGGTCGCTGGCGTCCTTCGTGGTGCGAGCGTCGGTGGACGCATCGCTGGGCGGGACCTCGATCTACGGCCCGCTGTCGGCGCCGATCGTCGTGCTCATCTGGCTCTACGCCCTCGCCATCGCGGTGCTGATCGGGGCGGGCCTGAACGCGGCGACGCGGGTGGTCTGGCCCGTCGAGACCCACGAGAGCGCGAGGGCACGCCTCGTGGCTCGACTGCGCACGGCCTTCTCCGAGCGTCGCCTCGCCGCGTTGGCGCGCAGGGCGCGGGTGGTCCCCCCGCGGGCCGAGGGCGTCGACCCGACGGTGCGGGAGGTGCTCGCCGAGGAGCGGCAGTTCGTCGACCCCCGGTGGGAGGAGCAGCCCTCGTCGGCCGGCACCGCAGGCGCCGGCCGGTCGGCCTCCTGAGGGGCGCCACGCCGACCACGCCGGTTTGGGAAACCCCCCACGAATCGGCTAGTGTTCACAACGCATCGAGCAAGCAGCACACCAAACGATGCGCACGCGGACGTAGCTCAGTTGGTAGAGCGCAACCTTGCCAAGGTTGAGGTCGCCGGTTCGAGCCCGGTCGTCCGCTCGGAGGTTAGAAGCCTCACACGGTGGAGTGGCCGAGAGGCGAGGCAGCGGCCTGCAAAGCCGCGTACACGGGTTCAAATCCCGTCTCCACCTCTCACTCAGGGAGCCCCCGGGCTCCCGCCGAGGGCGATTGGCGCAGTGGTAGCGCGCTTCCTTGACACGGAAGAGGTCACTGGTTCAAACCCAGTATCGCCCACCAGCACGACACGGCCCCTGACCTGCGGAAACGCGGGGCAGGGGCCTTTGTCTTGCTCTCGCCGTGTCGGATACGTGTCGGATGGAAGGACCTGTCGCATCAGCGGAGCACCCAAGACATCGCTACGACGGAGCTAGGCCGGCGGGTGTTCTCTTGGGGCTGGATAGAAAGTGAGTGTCGGAGGCGACGTCCCGGCTGCCGTGCACGGGCGGGAGCCGTCGCGACCTCCTCGCGTTCCGGCCAGCAGCAAGGAGGGGCTGTGGCCATCGGCCACCGGGATGGTTCTGCGCGGGTCGACGGCCGCCATCGTGAGGACTCCCAGACAGGGGCTATCACGATGGGCTCCACCCGAACACCTGGGCCGAGTAGCAGCCGTACCTTCTCGCGCAACGCCTTGTCACTGGCATGCACGGCTCGGCGCCACCAGACGGGCCGGTCACCCTCCTCAACGGATGTGTTGGCCGGGCGAACGGCCGCCTCCTGGCGAAGGCCGGACTGAGTTCAGGCTCAGCGAACAGGGACCATCAGGTCGTCCACCTCAGTGGCGTTCAGGCGGATGATGCGCGGTCCGAGCCTGTAGGCGCGGAGGCTCCCGTCAGCAATGCGCCGTCGGAGTGTCCGCTGGCTGACGCCAATCCGGTCGGCGGCCTGGGCGATCGATTCATAGCTTCGTCTCGCGGTGTTTGCCATCGTTGGTGGCCCCTTCCTTCACCAGCTAATGCCTCGGTAGTGACCGCTGATGGTCAAGACGCCGGGGCAAGGTTCAACACCCTCCGGACAGGACGCCAGGGTCCAGCGGGGGAGACACCACCGAGGTATGGGCCGACAAGGCTCGGCCCCTGGAGCCGCCGGTCGCGCTCGCTCGGAAGCGCAGTGGCGCTTGCTTGAGGTGCAGAGGATCGTTGGATGGATCCGTCCCCGTCCGCATGCGGCGGAGGGGACTGGTCCCCTCCGCGGCGGTGTGGGACAGCCGCTTACACGGCGGTAGGACGTGGCGCCGTGGCGCGTGGTCACGGCAGGCGGGGCCTGCGGGGCCTGCGGGGCCTGCGGGGCCTGCGGGGCCTGCGGGGCCTGCGGGGCACGACTCTTCTCTTGTCCCCCTTGCGCGATCGGCATGATGGTGGCATGACCACGCGCCGCGGGCTCTTCGTCGCACCCTTTGATCCCCTGGCTGACCCGCGGGTGGTCGGCGACCTGGCCCGGGAAGCCGAGGCGGCCGGCTGGGACGGATTCTTCGTCTGGGACCACCTGCAGTACGGCGAGCGGGTCGCCGCGATCGCCGACGCGTGGACCTGTTGCGCGGCCGTCGCGATGCGGACCGAGCGGTTGCTGTTTGGCCCGATGGTGACCCCGCTGGCGCGGCGCCGACCCCAGGTCCTGGCCCGGCAGGCATCCAGCCTGTCGGTACTCTCGAGTGGCCGGTTCGTCCTCGGCCTGGGGCTGGGTGACGACGGGGTCGAAGAGTTCAGTGCGTTCGGCGACCAAGCAGATCCGATGGTGCGCGGCCGGATGCTCGACGAGGGGCTCGAGGTCCTCACCGCGCTGATGACCGGAAGCCCCGTCGACTACGAAGGAGCTCACTACGCCGCTCGAGATGTCCGCTTCCGCCCGGCTCCTGCTGTGCCGGTCTGGCTGGCAGGCCGGTTCGGCAACCAGGCGCCGCTGCGCCGGGCCGTGAAGCATGACGGCTTTTTCGTCATCGGCCTGGACGGTCCCGATGACCTTGACGAGGTAACCGCTGCTCTTGCCGAGCACGACCCGCCTCCGGGCTTCGAGGTGGTGGTCGCCCTTCAGCCCGACCAGGACCCCGCCACGTGGGTGGACCGCGGCGCCTCTTGGGTGCTGACGCGTATCGGCCCGTTCGACCTCGACCTCGCCGAGGTCCGACGGATCGTCGCGTCGGGTCCCTAAGCCGATGAGGGGCCCGATCGACACCGCTCCTCGAGCTCGATCACGCGTCGGTCGCGGACCTCGTGTCTGCACGTGGCGTGGGGTCGGCCTGGCGGGGAAGGACCTCATCAGGCCCGCCGAACCGCTGTGGGACGCGATGGTGCGGGCTGTAGTAGTCGTTGACCTTGAGGGCGGCGGTAGTTCTGTCACGCATCTCCCCGCGCGTTGAGGTTCCCGAGGGGTGCTGCGGCAAACGGTTGATCTGCAGCAGGGGCCTTGCCCGAGCGGCGATGGGGGCGGCCGCTTGCGCGGCGGTGTGGTGAGGCCGCTCTCGCGGCGGTGTGGGACGGCCGCTCTCGCGGCGGTGTGGGACGGCCGCTCTCGCGGCGGTGTGGGACGGCCGCTCTCGCGGCGGTGTGGGACGGCCGCTCTCGCGGCGGTGTGGGACGGCCGCTCTCGCGGCGGTGTGGGACGGCCGCTCTCGCGGCGGTGTGGGACGGCCGCTCACGCGGCGGAGTGGGAGGTGTCAGCGACGGGTGAAAACTGATCAGTGTCGACGGGTGAAATCTGACCACCTGGCGTGACCCTGTGGAGGGTGATCAGTGTGGAGGACTGGGCCGAGATCCGTCGGTTGTATCAGGGCGAGGGGTTGCCGATCGCAGCTGTGGCACGCCGGTTGGGCGTCGCGAGGAACACGGTGAAGAAGGCGTTGGCCAGCGACCATCCGCCGAAGTACGAGCGGCCGGTGACGGGGTCGGCTGTGGACGCGTTCGAGCTGGCGATCCGGGAGTTGCTGCAGGCGACGCCCACGATGCCGGCCACAGTGATCGCGCAACGGATCGGGTGGGATCGGTCGCTGACAGTGTTGAAGGACCGGGTGCGGGAGCTGCGGCCGGTGTACCTGCCGCCGGACCCGGCCTCGCGCACGGTGTACCTGCCGGGTCAGCGGATGCAGTGCGACTTGTGGTTCCCGCCGGTCGACGTGCCACTGGGCTTCGGGCAGGTCGGGCGGCCGCCGGTGTTGGTGATGGCGGCTGGGTACTCGCGGATGTTGTTCGCGGTGATGATCCCGACGCGTCAGGGCCCGGACCTGATCGCGGGGCACTGGCTGCTGCTGCAACGGGTCGGTGCGGTGCCGCGGGAGCTGGTGTTGGACAACGAGTCCGCCGTGGGGTCGTGGCGGGCGGGGAAGCCGAAGCTGACCGACGAGTTCGAGGCGTTCCGTGGGACCTTGGGTATCGGGGTCCACCAGTGCCGATCTCGTGACCCGGAGGCCAAGGGCATCGTGGAACGCGCGAACGGCTACCTCGAGACCTCGTTCCTACCCGGGCGAGCCTTCACCGGGCCGGGCGACTTCAACACCCAGCTGAGTCAGTGGCTGACCCTGGCGAACACGCGCGTGGTCCGACGGATCGGGTGCGCACCCACCCAGCGGTGGGAAGCCGACCAGGCAGGGATGCTGGCGCTGCCGCCGGTAGCTCCACTGATTGGGTGGCGGGCCCAGGTCCGGCTCCCGCGGGATCATTACGTCCGGATCGACGCCAATGACTACTCGGTCGACCCGGCCGCTGTCGGCCGGCGGGTCGAGGTGTCCGCGGACCTGGGCGCTGTCGTGATCACCGCCGCCGGGCGCACGGTGGGCGTCCACGAGCGGTGCTGGGCCCGACACCAGACCCTGACCGATCCCGTGCACCACCGGGCCGCGCTCGAGCTCGCTCACCGTGCCGCTCACCGACCGGCACCTGAGCTGAGCGACGAGGTCGAGGAGCGTGACCTTGCCGCCTACGATTCCGCGTTCGGGCTCACTGGTGAGGACGTGGCCTGATGCCGCCACGGACGAGAGCAGACGCGACCCTCGATTCCACCACCTCGCCGGCAGCTGCCGGTGCCAGCAACGCCGGGCGTGACGTCAGCGCCGAGTTGGTGTTCCTGACCCGTGCCCTGAAGGCTCCTACCCTGCGTGAAGCGGTACCGCGGCTGGCCGAGCGGGCCCGCGCCGAGCTGTGGTCGCACGAGGAGTTCCTCACCGCCTGCCTTCAGCGGGAGGTGTCGGCCCGCGACGCCCACGGCGGCGAAGGGCGGATCCGAGCGGCCCGGTTCCCCTCACAAAAGTCATTGGAGGACTTCGACTTCGACTATGCCCGCGGACTGAAACGTGACGTCATCGCCCACCTCGGCACCCTCGACTTCATCACCGGTAAAGAGAACGTCGTCTTCCTCGGCCCCGCCGTTATCAGGGGGTCAGGCTTGTAGTGGTCATGTTCTTGCAGGTCAGGACGTTGTTGCGATCGATGCGACGAGTCGGGCGGTGGCGGGGGCGCTGGTGAGGGTGTGGCCTCGGCGGGCGAGCTCTCGGCGTAGGTCGAGGTTCTCCCCGTGGGCTTGTTCGAGGGCGGCGCGTAGAGCACGGACTTCCTGACGGTGCCGCTGTTTCAGGGCGGTGATCTGAGCGGTCAGGGCGAGTACGAGGGTGCTCTCGACGTCTGCTGGCGCGGTTGGGGTGCGCGACGGGGGGCGGCTCTGCTCGCGGAGCCGTTCGATGCGGCCGCGGAGTTCGGGGTGGTTGTAGAGGAAGGCGTGGGAGACGCCGGCCTCGCGTTGGACGGCCTGGAAGGTGATGGCCTCGCCGCGTTTGATCAGGGCGCGGAGGGCTTGCTCGGCGGCCGTGGTCTTCGCTGCGGACTTGGCCTTGGCCGCGGCGGTCAGCGCGGCGACGCGTTGGTCACGGTTCGCGGTCACGGGGTGCTCCTTCGGTGGCGGGTGAGGTCGAGGGTGAGCGGGACCGGTCCACCCGGCGGCGTGCCGCAGCCGCCGCCGTGCACGGCTCGGTCGGGGTGGTCGTCGATAAGGCTGAGCAGCCGGGTCAGCGCGGCCTGTTCCGCGCGTCGCTGGGCGAGCCAGATGTTGTCCTCGGGCATGGGGCGTCCGTACTTGTCCTGGAAGGCTGCGGTGCTGCGGGCGATCAGCTGGTCGGTCTCGACCAGCTGACGTGCCAGGGCGGTGTGGTGGGTCTGGTCGGTGACGAAGACCGAGCAGGTCAGACAGGCGTTGCCCTTGTCGCAGGACTGCAGCGGCGGCAGCAGGCACCAGCCGTGTGGCAGGACCCGGTCGGCGCGCTCGAACAGGTGCAGGCTGTCGTAGTCCTCGGAGGAGAACTGCACGCGGGTGCCGTCGGCCTTGAGTTTGGCGGTGGCCAGGAACGCCTGTTCGGCGTGTTCCTGGCGTTGGGCGATGTAGTGCATCGACATGGTCGGGGTGGCGTGGCCGGCGTATCGCTGCAGTACGTGGATCGGCAGCCCAAGCTCGGCGAGCCGGGTCAGCTTGGTGTGCCGGAACCGGTGGGTGTTGCTGAGGTTGACCGCTCGGCCCTTGCTGTCGGTGATCCGAGCCACGTCGCTCAGTTCGCGCAGCATCCAGTTGTAGGTGCCCGACGGGTAGGGCTTGTCGCCGCGGCGGTTGCCGGTGCGCTGGACGAACAGGAACCGCGGCCGCAGTTCGGGGAAGGACTGCCGGACCCAGCGTTGCTGTTCCTCGATGATCTCGGCGACCTCGCGGTCGACGAGGATGCTGTCCGGGGCGATGTCGATCTTGCTTTGGGCGTACCGGAAACGCACGACCTCCTGGCCCGCGGCGTCCTGCGCGGTGGGGGCCGGAAGCTCTGACAGGCAGTCGAACTCGCAGGTGCGGACCTCGCTGGCGCGTCGACCCGTGAGGACCTGCAGCAAGATCATCCGCATCGCCTGCGGGTCGTCCAGCCCGCGGGCAAGCACCTGCTGGCCGTCACCGCGGGTGATGGTCATCTGCTCGTCGCGCGGCAGGCCGAGCAGTGGCAAACCGGCGATGATCTGGGCCATGGCGCGGTCGTCGACGTAGTGGCGGTCGTTGACGGTGGAGGTGTGCGGGATCCGAGTGACCTGACGAAACCAGCTGGCCGCGTGAGTGTCGGTGACGTGCTGCCAGGGCCCGGCGCCGAGGACGCCGCGGGCCTCGCGGGGGTTCGCGGCGACGAACGCGAGCAGTTCCGCGACTGCTCGCAGGTCGTCGTTGACCTGGCGCGGCTGGACCGGTTTGCCGTAGTAGCGTCGGTCGGTCTGACGGGTCATCCGGTTGGTCGGGTCCGCGGTCCAGCGGCGGAACGCGGCAGCGTGCTCGGGCGCCGCGGCCGGGTCGCCGAGGATGTCGCGAGGGTCCTCGAAGGTCACCGAGAGCCAGTTGTCGAAGCGGCGCAGGGACTTGAGCCGTTCCTGGCTGATCGTGGTCCAGCGCAGGACGCCGGACTCCAGCTGGGTGCCCAGGTGCCACTTGACCGCCTCACGCAGCCAGGGCTGGGCGAGGTGCCCGGGTGAGCAGCCGTAGTTCCCCAACGGCTCCCGCCCGGTCAGCGGGATCCGCGGGTCGCAGCGTGGCTGCCAGTCGTCCAGGGTCCACCACGGCCCGTCGTGGCAGCGGGCCAGCAGCGCCAGCCGAGCGAACCCGAACACCACCCGCAGCCGGGCCCGGCTGCCCTGGGGTGGCAGCCGGTTCCATCGGACCGCGTAGAACCAGCCCTGCAACGCCGAGGCGGCGTCCCAGTCCATGGCGCGGATCGAGCCGGGGAAGGGATGGTTGTCCCGGATGGCGCGGCGCAGGATGTTGGCGAGCTGGTTGACCGCCAGCACCGAGGAGCGGGTGCCGTCGGTGGCCTGCCAGTGCGCCATCCACGCCAGCTCGGCGGGGTACGGGTCGGGCAGCCCGCTCAGGTCGATCCTGCGGTCACCGTTCTCGGTCACGGCGGCCCAGTTCTCGATGTCCGGGCCGATGACCGGCCCACGCCACGCCTCCGGGAGCTGCTGCCACAGCCGCCACACCGGGTCGGAGCCGCCGGCCAGGACAAGGTCGGTGCGCTTGTCGGTCATCGGGTCACCTGCCAGTCGGCTACGTAGGAGGTCCACGTCGCGGCGGCACGCAGGGCCTCGTCCTCACGCACCCACCCGTAGAGGTCGAGGGTGGTTTGCACGTGGGCGTGACCCAGGCGTCGGGAGACGACCCATTCGGGGGTGCCGGCCAGCAGCAGTGCGGTGGCGTGGCTGTGCCGGAACCAGTGCGGGGTCCAGCCCGGCGGGCCAATACCTTTGTTGCGTAACGAGGTGGTCTTGTCCCGCACGGTGCCCTCGCGTAACGCGGCCAGCAGCGGCGGCCGCTGCAAGTTGACGAAGAGCGCCGAGTCCGCGGACACCGTCAGGCCGAGCGTCGCGGCGTGGCAGGCCAGATGGGTCAGGTAGTCGGCGAACAGCCGCTCGAGGTCATGGCCGACATAGATCCGGCGAGGGCGCATCATCTTCACCCGCGCACCGTTCGGGTTGTCCTCGCGGGGAACGACCTCGACGTAGGGGGTGTCGCCGCGGCCCATCACGAAGTCGCGGATCCGCATACCCAGCAGCTCACCCAGTCGCATCCCGGTCTCCGCGAGCATCGCGAACACGAGCCGATCTCGCAGGTTCCCCACCCACTCCCCGCTCACCGGGTCCACCGCGGCACAGGAATCGAGGATCTCTTGGATCTGCTGCGGCAGCAGCAGCGGCGGGCGGTCGCCTCGCCGACTCCGTCGCACCCGCACCAGCGAGGAGGGCCCGGGCCTTGTGCGCTGGTCCAGATGCGCCAACAGTCCCCGTGCCGGGGCCTGTCGCGGCGCACCGCGCAGCAGCCTTTGCGCGACCTTCACCCCGAAGACCGCATGCTGCCACCGGTAGAACGAGATCACCGCCGCCAGGCGCGCCTCGAGCGTCTCCGGTGACGGCGCCTCGGTTGGCTCCACGATGGCGTGCTCGACGCGGCGGCCGTTGCGCAACCAGGACAGGAAACCCGAGACCGTCGGCACGCCGACGTCCTGCCACTGCTCGGCCTCGCCGCGCTGCTCCAGGAACGACCACCACTGAGCCATCGAGGTGGCGTAGCTGCGCACCGTGTTAGGCGACCACAACAGCCGGTGCGCCTCCAGCCACTCCTCGACCGGACCCACCGTCCGGTAGGCCTCATCGACCACGGTCCACGTCCGACGCCCATCCGAGGGCCGAACCGCCACACTGATTGCCACAGTTGTCGTTCCATCTCGTCGAAGAACTCCCGCTGATAGCGGAGCAACGACAATGACAAAAGGACCGACAGCAACTCGTCAGCGACGTACCTGCGGGCGGGTCAACTCCCCCTGATAACACCCGGAACCGGGAAGACCCACCTCGCGACCGGGATCGCGATCCGCGCCTGCCAGGCCGGGCACCGGGTCCTGCACGCCACCGCGTCCGAATGGGTCGACCGCCATGCCGGCGCCCACCACGACGGACGCCTCCAGGACGAACTGCGCCGCCTGGGTCGCTACCCCTTGCCGGTCATCGACGAGGTCGGATACATCCCGTTCGAACCCGAAGCCGCGAACCTGTTCTTCTAGCTCGTCTCCTCCAGGTACGAGCGAGCCTCACTCATCGTCACCTCGAACAAGCCCTTCAGCCGCTGGGGCGAGGTCTTCGGCGACGACGTCGTGGCCGCCGCCATGATCGACCGCCTCGTCCACCACGCCGACGTCATCGCCCTCAAAGGCGACTCCTACCGCCTCAAGAACCGCGACCTCGGCCGCATCCCCGCCACCCAGCACGGCGACGACCAACCATGACCAACCAGACCGGCTGGTTAGATTTCAACCGTCGATATCAGATCAATCTTCACCCGCCGTTGACATTCTCGACGCCGACGACGGGACACCCCCTTGTGATCCAGTCGCCGGCACGTCGTCACCCGCGACCCGCGACCTCCACGAGGAGATCGCCCGCCTTGCAGGAGTGGATGGGGGCGCGCTAGGGCAGCCGTCAGCGTGGGGTACTCGTTCCGGTGCTCCAGCACCAGACGCACCGCTCGAGCCTTCAGCTCGGGATCGATCAACTTGGGCATGTGCTCATCCTCCTGGACTCAAACAGGAGCGGCGTCAAACCTGGGGCGATTCAGGGTCCTCGTCGATGCGGCGACGTAGTTCCTCCAGGCCCGTCACTGCGACGATGTCCTCCCAGTCTCCTGTGCCCGTGCTGCCAAGTGAGTCTCCTTGGCTGCAGGTCTGGCCTCCGTCGGTCGTTGGGGCGTTCGTAGTCACACCGCAATCAGCGTGGGGGGCAGCCGGGCTCATAGACACTCACCTTGCCTGGTTAGCTCACGCGTATGACCACCAGGCGGTTTGTCCTGAAGCTGTCGCGGTCAGTGTTCGTCTGCGACGACGACGGACTGAATCTTCCAAGCCCCACTAGTTGCAACTAGCGTCACGCCGGCTGTGAGCTCGAGCCACGGCTGGCCTCCCGGCGGGTAGGTGATGCTGCCTGCGGGCACGATCGCGCCGTCGGGGAGCACCTGGATCGGGGACGCGCTGACGGTCACGGCCGTGTAGGCGGCCAGGTCGGCCGCCGCGAAGGTGGTACGCAGCTCGGTGACGGCCGCAGCACACGTCGAGGTGCCCGTAGCCTCGACCAGCTCCTCCTGGCCTTGGTCGGTGAGGAACTGGCACGAAGTGGTGGGGTCCGCGGACGCCATCGTGAGGTGCCACTGCCGCACGATGGCAGCTACCGCTTCGCGCTGGTCTCTGGTGGAGGTCGTCGGGTTGGGGTTGGTCGAGGTGCCCGTGCACCCGGCCATGCTCAGGGCAAACGCGGCAAACGCGGCAAACGCGGCAAACGCGGCAAACGCGGCAAACGCGGCAAACGCGGCAAACGCGGCAAACGCGGCAAAGGCGGCGAAGGCCGCGCGCGCGGCCGCACGACCGGCGGCCGTCTGGGCTGGGCCCACCCTTACGAGCATGTGACCAGGGGGGCAGGCGGGACGCCCGGACTTACGCAGGAGTCGTCGGTGACGACTTGGTAGTCGATTCTGACGGTGACGTTGTAGCCCGCTCGGGGGCTGCCTGAGTAGCTGATGGTCCGGTGGGCGTAGACGTTGTCCAGGGCGTCCGGAGTGACCGTCCACCCCGTCAACTCGCGTCCACCACCGTAGACGTCGGACTCTTGGCCGTCGGTCGCAGTTGCAAGGCTGTACGCAAGGAACTCCGAGTTGTCATCCACGACAATTGTGCCCGTGCAGTGCGGGGGCCCGGTCGCTGTGAACCGGGTAGACCACAGGTCCCGAACGGGTGAGGGGTCTAGATGGTCCAGCATGTTGTAGACCAGGTCTAAGTCCGTGGGTGGGCCATCTGGAGGTCCGACGGCGTCGAGGCCCACGACGTCGAACGGGCCCGGGGAAATCCGTGCAAACGTTCCCTCGTCATGGCCGTCATCAACGTCGGACAGGCACTCAGGGTCAGAGGGTCCCGAGACATGGGCGTTCACGTATGTGTCCGATATCGCGCCAGAAGGTGGCTCGAACCCCACGAGAGTGGTGCGGCCCACAGGGGCGTGACCCGTTGCCGACGCGACGTCCGGGGAGCGCGGAAGGCTGGACAGTGGGACGTCCGCGGAGATGTCGAAGGCCCACCGGTCCTGATAGTGGTGCACGGCGGTGGCGCTGAAGTCGTCACAACGCCCGCTGCAGTTGTAAGAACCGTGAACGACCGCGCGGTAGAGCAGATGCGGAGGTCGGCAGGTGGTCTGTGGCTCGTCGTGGGAGATCACGCAGGCGAGCAGGCTACCCGTCTTGGGGTATGCCTGCACGAGGGCCCGCCGCAGATCTGCCCACTGCTGCGTGACGTCGATGATGGCCCCTTGGACGGCCCGCTTGAAGTTGGCACCGGACGATGTCGGAAGGCCGCAGGCAGGTGGTACGGAGTGGTCGGTCATCGGCCCGCAGCCGCGCGGAAAGGTTGGGCCGGTCGCCGCGCCGGAGCGGGGGTCGACCGCGCCGTTGTCCTTGGCGATGTTCGCGTGGACCACGCGCCCTCGGCACCCAATCAGCGGTGTCTGGTCCGGGAAGATGGTGTAGCACCCGGTCGACAAGTCCTGGGGGAAGGACGGGATCTTGCCGGTGGCGCTGAGGTCGAGCAGCGGCCGGGCCGGCGCAGGTTGGTCCAGGCCTGGGGGGTTGGCGGCGCTGTACGGAGGATCAGCCTGGTCAGTCCAGTTGCTGTGCGAGTAGAAGTCTTCGACGCCGTGCAGCGCGCGGCCGAAGGCCAGCAGTGTGCGGCACTTCGCTGAGGCCCCGCCGCCGCCGAAGCGGCTCGCGCACCGTTCATGAGGGTCGACCTGTGCGGCGATCACGTGGCCCTTCGAGTCGAGCATCCCCGGTGCCTCCGCGACGGCCTGGGTGAAAAGGGACCGCATGTGTTGGATGCAGTTGCTCAAGTTGGTTGTGGCAGCGGCTCGCGTATGCTGCGCCGCCACCGCGGCGAGGTAGTCTGCGTCGTCGCAGTGGGCCTCCGGGTGCCCGACGACCTCGTGAAAGTCGGCCCAACCGACTGCGCCAAGCTCCCCGAAAGCGGGCAGCTCTGCGTTGGAGCCGGCGAGCTGGGTCATGGACAACGGGTCCAAACACTCCGTGTCCGATGGGACGCGATCGGGGCATTGGAGAGCGGCCCGAGTGATGTGCTCGTGCACATGCTGCTGGGCACCCCCGTAGGTCCCGAACGCCCGTGCAGGAGGGGCGCTGCGGGCACCCTGGGACAGAGCGGCCATGCAGATCAGCCCGACCGTCACTGCGGCACGAACCAGTACATACCAGTGGCCGGATTCGGCCGCATCAGGGGGCCGGTCGCGTGGGCGTGCCATGGGTCAGTCACCGGACCTTCGACATGCCAGCCCCGCCACGCGCCGCCAGCCCTCCAAGGGAGGCGGCTGCTCAATCGTGCGGTGAAGTTGCTGGCCCCGGAGCCGACGGTGAGTGCCCGGCCCGGGATTCCGTATGAGATGAAACTAGCATGCCATCGCGATGCGTGCCGTAGGGCATCTAGGACCTCATCTCCTTGCGGCAGCGGGAACGCGCCCTGTAGCAGATGAGACGTCCAGACTGTGCCCCGCCCGTGAGGGATCAGCGCCAAGCACGACGGCGCCCCCAAGGAACAGGGCACTGAAAAGGTCGGTAAGTAGGGCTGTGACCAGCGGGTTTGCGGGTGTGTGACCGGCGTGGCGTGTGGGACGGGTGTGGCCCGAGGGGCTGAGATGGAAATTCTTCAAGCCACCGTCTCAACCCAGATCATCGGAAGACCTCGACACCTACCCCGGGACCGACGCGCCGAGCCACCAAGGCAAGGGACCTACACCCTCAACTGTGAAGAGCCGGATATCACCGGCCTGCCAGATGCGCCGGGTGGCCTTTCGGGACCAAGCCTCTAAGGCCGTTGTTCAACGCGCCTTCGGCAAAGATATCGTGTCTTCAGCGCCCCGCTCTTCATGACTTTCTTATCTTCGATTGCGATAACTTTCCACCCATCGCTACCAATCATATTCAAGAATTCGATCTCAGGAACGCCTCCCGATCCTCTGTGAGACTTGGTGAGGGTCTCGTCTCCTGTGCGGAGATACGCGTCAGTCTTGCGATCTGCGTCCACCTCATAGGGCCCCATATACACGACTGCCCACGCATACCCGCACTTCTTCATGCCGCATGGTACCCCACCATTGACGCGCCGGGTCGAAGTACTGACACCACCAGTCTAAGTCAGTACTTAGGGTACAGATCGCGAATCGCTTTCCCGAGTTGCTCTGCCTGAGACCGCAAGCGAACAATCGCTTCTGTCTGCATTTTATTCCACCGCCCGCCGCTACCGGCGATACCTTGAACGAAAGATGTATTGTTATAATTGATGATTGCATCTTGGTAAGCGTAAAGATTGTTTGCCACTCGCCCCTTGATGTTTAAGCGAATCTCCTGGCACGCCTGATTGGAAGGCATGCTTACCTGCGGTGGACTCCCATCAAAGGCCAAGAAAGGTTGATACAAGGAGCGTTCCGTGTTTTGGCAGTGTTGCTCAATTTCCTTAAGGGCTACGCCAAGTCCACCATCCCACCGCCTCCCTCGCTTGTTGAATCTGCCAGTGACGAGATTGGTGACCTGGCTAAATCCTGCCCCGATTGCGGCGGATACAAGCATTGCCTCTTGAGTGGTGAAATCCACAATCAACCTCCCGAGTCTGTCCTGATGCTGGGAGCGATGGTACCGCACCATTGACGCGCATGGGGATTGTCCTTAACTGACAGTATGGAATTTCTCAAGACAACAGTTGGAAGAGGCGAAAGGCCGGGCAGATGAAGCCAAGACTCGTCGCTTCGAAGGTGCCGTGAAAAAGTCTAAGAGCGACAAGCGTGCCGCCGAGGGCTGGCTTCAGCAAGAGGACGCACGGGTGGCACGCAGTGTCCCTGGTCTTGCAGGGTGGCGGACCCCGGTCGCGGCGGCCTGGAGAGTCTGCGTTCGACGCGCGCGTAGCGGACTGCCGCGTCTCGGCGGTGCGTCAAACTGGGCGAAGTGACGCAGGGGTACGCGGCTGTCGGATCCGAGCCCCCGGACAGCTACTCGCGGGAGCGCGACGTGGGCGGGTGGGCCACACCATTCGTGCCGTGGCCGTGCCACCGCCTCGAGTGGGTGGCGCTGCGGCGGCTCGCGCACTCCGGCCGCCCTTGGTCCGGCACAATGCCGGGCATGGTGGTTGTGCGACCCGGGAGCGAGCCCCGGAGGAGGCGGGCGATGGAGGGTTCGGTGCCGTGGGTGTCGAGGCGTACTGTCCGGGCATTCGCCGTCCGCCGGACTCTTGGGGGGGCACCTTCTTGGCGACCGCAACCGGTGCCGTGGATCAGACCCCCCGTTCAGTACAACTGGGAACGCCTCGACTCCGCCGCTTGCGCGTGCTGCTTCTTCGGGGCGGACGGTCTTGCTGCTCGCGCTGCGCGAGGCCAGCGGCCCGGCCCCGTCGCTGGAGCGCAGGTGGATGCGCGTGACCTCTGTTCAGCCCTCGTGCTTGGCGTGTCTCGGTGACGCCGGACTACCTAGTGGACCCCGCTGCGATCCGTGACTCACGAATCGCTGCTGGGTTGACGCAACAGGAGTTGGCACGCCTGGTGGGGGTTGCCGGTGGAGACCGGGTGTCGAAGTGGGAGTGCGGGGCGGCCGTGCCCCGCCCAGAGGCTTTGCACCGGCTGGCAGCGGTACTCGACGTGCAGCCGATAGATCTTCTGACCCCCCTCACTGGCGTCCCGGACCTGCGACGCCTCCGACTGCTAGTGGGGAAGTCTGCCGCAAGCGTCGCCAAGGCCGCGCACGTGTCGGTGACGACCTATCAGCGCTGGGAGGGGGGCGGCGTCCAGCACCTGCCCCCTCGGGCGGCGTTGGCCGAGCTGGGGGAGGTGCTTGGGGTGAGCGCTGACGAGGTGAGCGCAGCTATCAGGGCTGCGCCCCGAGGCTGAAGGTGAACAGCCCGGCGGTTGTGTGCTGGTCGAGTAGGACGATGTTGGCGATGATGTCGACGTCGAGCCAGCCGTCAGGCATCCGAGCGAGCCGCAGGTGACCGGTAGTCCGCCCGGTGCGCAAGGAGTCCGACAGTTGCTGAGCAGCGGGTTGGTCGTGAGGGTGGATCCACCGAGGGTCTAGCCGGGCCGGGTCGTGAGTCCAGTGCAGATCGGGGAGAGGGCCGTCGATCCACCGCAGGATGCGTAGGGTGCTGAGGTTGACCAGGGCGCGGTGCTCCCCGGGTCGGGCGATGCTCTCGAGGACCCGATGTTCGAGGATGGCCGGGGGAGGAGCTGCGGGGGTGGCGTCCGCGGGTCCGATGTCATGGGT